>JAISLA010000009.1 GCA_031260705.1 Endomicrobium sp.
TCTCAAATCCTGAGGTATTTTATCGCCAAATTTAGCATAGAATTCCTCTATCATTATCACTTCTCTTTTCCAATCTTCCTTATCAACTTTTAATAGTTTTTCCATAGTTTCTTTTTTAATATCCAAGCCGCTCAAATCTATGGCGTTTTCTTCAGGAAATAAACCTATTTCAGATTCTTTGGCTCCGGTTTTTCCTTCAATTCTGTCTATCATCCATTTTATAATTCTTGAATTGTCCCTAAATCCCGGCCACATAAATCTGCCATTTTCATCTTTTCTAAACCAGTTTACCATAAAAATTTTAGGAAGCTTTTTCACTTTCTTGCCGATATTAAGCCAATGCTGAAAATATTCTCCCATATTATATCCACAGAAAGGGAGCATAGCCATCGGGTCACGTCTAACATTTCCCAGCTGTCCGCTTGAAGCTGCGGTTGTTTCAGAACCTATTATTGAAGCCGTGAACACACCGCTGTTCCAGTCTTTTGCCTCATATACAAGCGGAATCGTGTCTTTCCTGCGTCCGCCAAAAATTATTCCAGAAATGGGAACACCTTTGGGATTATCGTATTCAGGCGAAAGCGTAGGACAGTTATAAATTGAGACAGTAAATCTCGAATTCGGATGAGCCGCAGCTTTACCTAAATTTTTGTCATATTTTTGTCCCTGCCAATCGGTTAAATCCGATGGAACTTCATCAGAAGCTCCCTCCCACCAGGGAGTATTGTCGCTGTTGTCAACAGCGATATTTGTAAATAACGTAGGGAAAAATTTATCGTTTTTGAGAGTTTTTATCATAACGGGATTTGTCTTTAACCCTGTTCCCGGTGCAACTCCGAAAAATCCGGCTTCAGGATTAATCGCATAAAGCTGTCCGTCTTCTCCGACGTTAATCCAGGCAATATCATCTCCCAAAGTCCAGACTTTATATCCTTTAAGCACAGGTTCCAAAAGAGCGAGATTTGTTTTTCCGCATGCAGACGGGAAAGCCCCGAGAAAATATGTTACTTTTCCGTCAGGGGCTTCTACGCCTACAATAATCATATGTTCAGCAAGCCAGCCCTCCTGATAACCCAAATAAGAGCCAATTCTCAGAGAATAACATTTCTTACCAAGTAAAGCATTTCCACCGTATCCTGAACCAAAACTCATAACAAGATTTTCCTGCGGAAAATGCATAATAAATCTTCTGTCGGGATTTACATCTCCGATTGAATGAATCCCTCTGAAAAAATCAGAAGAACTGCCTATTCTTTCAACAGCTTGTTTTCCGACTCTGGACATGATTCTCATGCTTAAAGCCACATAAACAGAATCTGTCACCTGAACACAGTTTTTCGCATATTTTGATTTGGGTGTTCCCATAACAAAAGGAATAATATACATAGTTCTTCCTTTCATCGCACCTTTAAAAAATTCCATCATTTTTTTTTTTGCTTCTACGGGGTCCATCCAGTTATTGTTCGGTCCCGCCTCTATTTTTGAAGGAGTGCAGACAAAAGTTAAATGCTCGGTACGCGCAACGTCATTAGGATTTGAACGGTGACAGTATGAATTCGGATATTCTTTTTCATTTAATTTTTCTAAAACAATTCTTCCGTCTACTTTTGACTTCTGAGCAATATTTGTCAGTTTCTCCGCTTCTTCATGGGATCCGTCCATTAAGTAAACTTCATCGGGCTGAAAAAGCTTCTGCATTTCTTCAACAAATGATTCCATTGGCGTTGCCATTTCTTTTTAACACTCCTTTTACCGTTAACTCCATTTTAGCGTTTGTTTATAAATAATATAAAGCTTTTGATTTTGTCACTACAGGAAAAATATAGTTTTTTTCAACTTTTTATTCTACGCCAAAACTATGCCCAAACTATTTTCTCTTCTTTCTCAACTACAATTTTTTTCACCGGATATATTTCTTTCAGTATTTCTTCAGGCTTAAACCACAGTTTAATTTCTCTTGCGGCTCCCGAAAGATCTGAAGAACAGTGTATGACATTCTCATACACGCCTTTAGTTGTTATTCTTCCGTACGATCCTCTGATTGAAACGTGATCTGCTTCCTCAGGATTTGTCGCTCCAGCAATTTTTCTCATCCTTGAAACGGCATCCTCGCCTTGATAGATAAATGCCAACACTCTGTCCCAAGGCTCTCCATATATTTTACCCTGAATATAATCTAGAAGTTCGTTGAAAAAAGGCTTATCTTTGAGATGACAATAATGTGCTTCTGCCAAATCTCTGCTTACCTTAACTGCTTTTGCTCCTATAATAACCATTCTGGACTCTGAAAGTTTAGTTAAAATATTTCCTGTCAAAGACTTCTTAATTCCATCCGGTTTAATTAAAATTAAGAGCTGTTCAATTTCCATTATTTTTTACTTTTGACGGATAAAATTTTTTTAAAATTTTCCAATACTTAGCCGCATAGGCAAGTGTACCAGAAAAAACATATAAAGTAAACAATATAAAAATAATATTTTGCGGGAATGTAACTATAAGCCATATAAGAAACACCATCAAAATTAAAAGCCTAAACACTTTAGGCTTTGAAAATTCCATTTTTTTAAACGAGACATAAGGAATATTTGAAACCATAAGTAAAGACAAAAGCCCCATCATGACAGGCATTGTTTTAAAAAATACCGGCATATTCTTCATCAAAATTGGTATTGTCTTAAATGTCAAAGATTGATCCAGACCTGCAATAAATAATTCGTAACTTAATACAAAAGATATTAACAGTCCCGCCGACGCCGGCGTCGGCAATCCCATAAAAGAACTATGAACCTCTTTGCCATTTGCCCTAACATTAAATTTGGCAAGTCTTAAAGCGCTGCACAAAATAAATAATACAGCAATCGACTTGCCGACCTTTCCCATAGAATTTAAAACAAGTTGATACATCATTACTGCAGGTGCAATTCCGAACGACGTTAAATCGCTTAAAGAATCCAGTTGAACGCCAAACTCGCTTGTCGTTTTTGTCAGTCTTGCAATTCTTCCGTCCATCATATCAAAAGCTATGGCAAACATAAGAAGCCACGCCGCTTTTGTAAAATTTCCGTTTATCGACGATATTACAGATAAACAGCCGCAGCTTATATTTCCACATGTAAAAAGACTCGGTATTATATAAATACCCTTTTTCAATTTTTTGCTCACAACGGTTTCCTATTTATTTAAAGTTGCAAAAATTGTTACGCCCGACACAACCTTATCACCTCGACTTACTTTAATATCAGTGTTTCTGGGAATATGCAAATCCACTTGAGAACTGAACTTTATTACGCCTATTTTATCGCCGGGCTTTAAAATATCGCCGGGCTTTACCCACGAAACGCATCTTCTTGCAAGTATGCCAGCAATCTGTTTGACAAGATACTTACCGCCTTCATTTTCTATAGTTATAATGTTTTGTTCGTTAACTATATGAGCCTGAGGTTCCATAGCTTTTAAAAATTTCCCGGGCTTATATTCAACACTTTTAACTTTTCCCAAAATTGGCGAACGCTGCAAATGCACATCCAAAACCGATAAAAATACTCTTATAACTTTTTCCGTTTCATTTTCGCTCACTTCCAAAACTGTTCCGTTGCACGGAGAAAGAATTAAATTATCTCCTCTTGTTATCTCTATTTCAGGATCTCTAAAAAAATACAGACAGAACAACGAAACCAAAACACACAAAGTTCCCACCGCAATTAAAATTACGCCCCGACCCGCAATCAGAAATACCAAACCTAAAATAAGCGGAACTATAATGAACTGATACCCTTCTTTCACAATTCGCATGCCAGCATTCCTTCCATACAGCCACTTTTTATACGCCTCTGGCATAAATTTTATAAAAAAACACAATCTTATGCAAAAAAAATTATTGAAAATCAGGCATTTTTTTAATGCTAAAACCGCGCCAGTCTGCCCTAATTATTTCTTTTTCTCAAGTTTCCATGACAAATACGCACTTATAAAATCGTCAATATCTCCATCCATAACTAAATCCACCCGCGACGTTTCATATCCTGTTCTGTGATCCTTCACAAGCTGATACGGCATAAAAACATAAGAACGTATCTGGCTGCCCCATTCTATGGCGCCTTTTTCATTATAGTGTTTCTCATAAGAAGCCCGCTGTTTTTCCTGTTCAAACTCATATAGTCTGGCTTTTAAAAGTTTCATTGCAGTTGCCCTGTTTTTTATTTGTGAACGGTCATTTTGAGACTGGACTGTTATTTCCGTTGCCAAATGCGTGATTCTCACTGCGGAATCGGTTTTATTTATGTGCTGCCCTCCGGCTCCGGAAGCTCTATAAGTGTCAATTCTTATATCTTTATCTTCAATAATTATATCGATACTATCTTCCACTTCTGGTATAACGTCAACCGAGCTGAAAGATGTATGTCTTCTTTTGTTTGAATCAAACGGAGAGATTCTAACCAGTCTATGGACGCCTATTTCTGACTGTAAAAATCCGTAAGCATATTCACCCCTTATTACCATAGTTATATTTTTTATCCCGGCTTCGTCGCCATCCAGACTGTCAACAACTTCTGTTTCAAAGCCCTTATCTTCAGCCCATCTTGAATACATTCTTACTAAAATCTGAGCCCAATCGCACGATTCCGTTCCTCCAGCGCCGGCGTGTATAGAGATAATTGCATTGTTTTTGTCGTGTTCTCCGCAGAGTTTTATTCTGGTTTCAAAAACTGAAAGTTCTTTTTCAAGTTTTTTACTGCCGTCTTCAACATCTTTTAAAAGTTTTTCATCGTTTTCGTTCGCCGCAAGCCTGCTCAAATCGATTAAATCTTTAACTTCTCTGCCCATATCATGCCATAACCGGCATGCGTTTTTTAAACCATCGAGTTCTGCCATAGTTTTTTTGGCTTTATTTTGATCATTCCAAAAATCCGGTTCCGATATTTCAAGCTCAAGGCTTTTGATTCGATTCAGTTTTGAATCAATATCAAAGAGCCCCCCTTAAAACATCTATTCTATCTTTCTGCTGTTTAAGCATTTTAACCCCCTTTTACGTCCGCACCGGCATAACACAGCTCTGTCTGTTTATGCAGCATTTCCGTCCTGCTCCTTTACTGCCCGGAGTTGTATTCTCTTCTTTTTATTTTTTAGCATTTTACTAACGGTATTTTTTCTTTCTGTCTGCAAACGAGCAAAAATTTTTCATTTTACCGCTTGTCTTACAATATATTTTGAAAAGTTATTAAAGATAACTCTTCTGGCCTTTCTTTCACTCATTCTGTCATAAAACATTTCATTGTATGGATGATTACACACATAATCCTTGTAAATATACATTCTTTCCATGTTCGAATCTTTCCAAACTACGTTTTTATTTTTGTCAACAAGCGAAATATTCGCTTCAATAGAAAGCTTACATTTACCCATCCTCTTATCTTTCTCATAAGTGAGTGGTTGCAAAACATATTTTTCAATTATAGCAATAAAAACGACGTCAGCCTCTTCTTCGGTATCTGCCAAAGAAAGACGACTGTCCATTATTATTTCTTTTTCAATAGCATCTGTAAATTCTATTTCAATATCAAACTGATTGATACTATTAAAAGACTTTACATAAACTTTCTTAATATATTCCGGCAACACCTCAATAGCAACATGACTGCGTAAATAAGAACATGACATTAAATATGCTGAAAGCAAAATAAATAAAGACAAACTCAGCATAATTTTTTTCATTAATCCTCCAAAGCATCAGCTATCTAACAAATATTGTGACGATCCTGCCTCTAACATATATAAATTTTGCTATCTGCCTACCTTTTAACTGCGAGGCAATTTTCTCGTCTTTTTCTATAATTTTTTTAACTTCGTCTTCGCCGTCTTCTGCAGAAACTATTATTTTACCTCTCAATTTTCCGTTTATCTGCACGGGAAGTTCAACAGAAGACTGTTTCATCATACTTTCGTCAAAAGAAGGCCACGGATAAGCCGACACATATTCTTTATACCCTAACCTCTCCCATATTTCCTCACAGAAATGAGGCGTAAACGGAGACATTAAAAGTATAACAGTTTTATATACTTCGGCAGATGTTCCATCATCATTTGAATGATATTTATAAGTATATAAAGCATTTACAAGTTCCATAACAGAAGAAATCGCCGTATTAAATTGAAACTCTTTTTCAATGTCAACAGTAACTTTTTTAATTGTCTGATGCATTATTCTTAAAATATCATTTTTATCTTTTTCAGCTGCCGGAAACTCAGTCTTCGTATGGACTACATCAAAAAGACGCCATATTCTATTTATAAATCTCCAGCATCCTTCAACGCCTTCCATTGACCAATCGAGTTGTTTCTGCGGCGGCGCGGCAAAAAGAGTAAAAAGTCTAGCCGTATCCGCACCGTACTTTTTAATTATTTCATCGGGACTTACGATATTCCCCTTTGATTTAGACATAACGCTGCCGTTTAGAGTCACCATACCTTGAGTTAAAAGATTCTCAAAAGGTTCGTCATGCTTTACAATCCCCAAATCTCTCATAACTTTATACCAAAACCTTGAATATATCAAATGCATGCACGCATGCTCTATTCCGCCTACGTACTGATTTACCGGCATCCAATAATTCACTTTCGCGCTGTCAAAAGCCGCATTATCATTGCGGTTATCGCAGTATCTCGTATAATACCATGAAGAATCCACAAAAGTGTCCATTGTATCAGTTTCTCTTTTAGCGTCCATACCGCATTTAGGACATTTTACATTTACAAAAGTCTTGCTTGATTTTAATGGCGATTCTCCCTCTCCGGTAAATTCAGCGTCTTCAGGAAGCATTACCGGCAAATCTTTTTCCGGCACGGGAACAGTACCGCACATTTTGCAATGAATCATAGGTATCGGAGTTCCCCAATATCTCCGCCTTGATATAAGCCAGTCTTTAAGTTTGAAATTTATTGTTTTTTTGCCGAAATTTTGTTTTTCAACCCACTCTGAAATTACGTTAAAAGCTTTAGAAGATTTTATTCCGCTAAACTGCCTAGAATTTACAAGCACGCCTTCATCTTCGTAAACACCTTTATCAACAGATTGATTTCCATCGCAAGAATTACTGCTTTTTATAACTTCTATAACAGGAATATTATATTTCTTTGCAAATTCCCAATCTCTTTGATCATGAGCCGGTACCGCCATAATTGCGCCGGTACCGTAACCCGCTAAAACATAATCCGCCGTAAAAATCGGAATTTCTTTTCCGGTAGCAGGGTTCAATGCATTAATACCTTCAAGTCTTATTCCGGTTTTTTCTTTACATGAAGATCTTTCTATATTTGATTTTCCGCCGCTTTCAATCACATATTGTGCAATTTCATTATAATTTGTAATTTGAGATTTTATCTCGTCTATAATTTTATGCTCCGGCGCCACAACTACAAAAGTTGCTCCGAAAAGCGTGTCGGGTCTTGTTGTAAATATCTTTAATTTTTTGCCGGTTCCCGTCACTGCGAACTCAATTTCCGTTCCAAAAGATTTGCCTATCCAGTCTTTCTGCATCGATAAAACCTGCTCAGGCCAGCCGCACAGCTGTTTATGTCCTTCTAAAAGTTCATCAGCATAATCTGTAATTTTTATAAACCACTGCTCTAAATCCCTTTGCTGCGTATGGCTGTCGCATCTCCAGCACAATCCCTTTGAAACTTGCTCATTTGCAAGAACAGTATTGCATGACGGACACCAGTTGACATTCGCACTTTTTCTAAAAATCAACCCTCTTTCCCACATTTTTATAAAAAACCATTGATTCCATCTATAGTATTCGGGAGTACACGTCGCAAATTCTCTGTTCCAGTCATAAGAGATACCAAGAACTTTTAACTGCTCTCTCATACGGGCAATATTTTGTTTTGTCCATTTTGCAGGATGAATTTTGTTTTTTATGGCCGCATTCTCCGCGGGAAGTCCAAAGGCATCCCAGCCTATGGGATGTAAAATATTTTTTCCTTTCATCTTGTGAAAACGCGCAAAAACATCTCCGATACCGTAATTCCTCACATGCCCCATGTGTAAATTACCCGAAGGGTAAGGAAGCATAACAAGACAATAATATTTTTCTTTTCCTTGCTGTTCTTTAGTTTCAAAAACTCTATCTTCTTCCCATTTTTTCTGCCATTTTTTCTCAATTTCAGAATGGTTGTACTCTGTCATTTTCCCCTCGATTAAATGCTGTTTCTCTAAACCTTCTATAATATCGCAATATCATACTCAGCTGTCTCAATGAGACTTTAATATTGACTCAAACAGAATATTTAAAACAAATGCTTAAAAAATTGTATTGAAGCTTCTCCTACAATTTCAATTGCAATCACTACTGCCTCAAGTTAAACTCCGGTTATATTTTTCAGCAACTTTTTTTAAAACATTTCTTGACATTACAGATAAGTCTATCAGATTCAGACAGTATTTTTAGAGACGTAGATTCTCTAAAACCCGCAATAAAACTTTGAAAAAATCGCGCTGCGGCAATAAAATATAAATTCAAAAGACAATATGTTTTTTACTCAAAAAAATAAAATGTTCTAGATTTCCTCTGGGTCCCTTGAGACAGGAATCGGCTTCGGAAATTATTTTAAAGCCCAGATCCAATGCGACTTTTTTAATTTTATTTATGGCTTTATGCCTTAATTTTTCATCTCTTACAATGCCTTTTTTTATTTCCGACGCTTCAAGCTCAAACTGCGGCTTTATCATAGCTAAAACAAAACCATTTTCCGAAATATTTCTGTATGCTACAGGCAAAATTTTATCAAGAGATATAAAAGAAACATCTATCGCCGCAAAGTTTATATTGTCTTTTAAAAAAGAGCCGTCAAAATACCTGAAATTAACATTTTCAACATTGATAGCACATTTGTCTTGTCTCAACTTATAATGCAGCTGACCTGCTCCGACATCTACCGCATAAACTTTAATTGCGCCTTTTTGAAGCATACAATCTCCGTAAAACCTCCTGTCGACGCCCCTATATCTAAACAAATATATCCCTCTACATCAATAGCAAGAGTTTCCAAAGCAGATTCCAGTTTTAATCCGCCGCGCGAAACATACGGATTTGCGTTTTTCACTTCAACCGAATCTTCTTTTCCCACTAAAGTTCCGGGTCTATACTGAACTTGATTGTTTACAAAAATATTTCCGCCTATTATAAAAGCCTGCGCTTTTGTACGAGTTTCTGCAAACCCTTTTTCAAAAAGCAAAACATCAAGACGTTTTTTATTTTTCTTTTTTTCCATAATTGATTTCTAAACAGATTGACGGGGGGGGTATAATCACAGCATTTGCAATGCCTTCTCCGCTATGCTTTCCGGCGTAAAACCGTATTTTTTCCTTAAAAATCTCAAACTTCCGTGCTCTATAAACTTATCGGGTAGACCTATGCATTCAACGACAGCTCCGCTGCCGCATAAAAAAGCTTTTACGGTTTCGCCAAACCCGCCTGTCAAAGCATTTTCTTCAACCGTAATAAATTTCTTTGTTTTTAAAAGCATTTCTTCTAAGGTATTAATGTCAAGCGGCTTCAAAAATCTCATGTTTACAACAGAAGCATTTACATTTTTCTCTAAAAGCAAATCTGAGGCTTTTAAACATGTCTCCACATGATTTCCGACTGCAAGAAAACAAATATCGCTTCCTTGTCTTAAAACCGTAGCTTTTCCTATCTGCAGTATATACGGCGATTTATACAATGCTGCACCTATACCGGCGCCTCTGGGGTATCTTATGGCGCAGGGCTTATTTGAATTTAAAGCCGTTTTAAGCATATTCTGCAATTCGTTTTCATCAGACGGAGACATGACAATGAGATTTGGAATATAATTTAAATAGGATAAATCAAAAGCTCCGTGATGAGTTCCGCCGTCTTCCCCGACAAGGCCCGCTCTGTCTATAGCAAAAACAACCGGAAGATTCTGCAAAGCTACGTCATGTATAACATTGTCAATCGCTCTCTGCATAAAAGTCGAGTATATTGCGCACACCGGATGCATACCGCCAGCCGCCATTGCAGCTGCAAAAGTTACAGCATGTCCTTCGGCAATACCGACATCAAAATATCTGTCGGGAAATTTTTCAGCAAATTTATCAAGACCGGTCCCTTCAGGCATAGCTGCCGTTACTGCGACTATTTTATCATCAGATTGAGCTAATTCTATGAGAGTATCAGAAAAAACCTTTGTATAAGTAACAACTTCGCCTTTTGCGATTCTGCCGCTTTTAATATCAAATTTTCCAACGCTGTGAAATTTTACGGGATTTTCCTCAGCCGGGGCATACCCTTTTCCCTTTTTTGTAATAACGTGCAGCAGTACAGGGTTTTTTATATCTTTCAGGTTTTCAAGAATCACGGTCAGATTGTTTATGTTATGCCCCTGCACGGGACCTATATACGTAAAACCCATTTCTTCAAAAAGCATGCCGGGGAAAAGCATAACTTTTACCCTTTTTATAAATTTTCCAAACGGCGACCCAAAACCGTGAAACCTGCTTACGGTCTTCATAACTTTTTCTTCAAATTTCCACGCCATGCCCGCAGTTAAAAGCTTTGCAAGATATCCGGCGACAGCGCCGACTTTCTGCGAAATAAACATTTCATTATCATTTAATATAACGAGCATATTTTTTTTTAAATGTCCCGCGTTCTGTAAACCTTCAAAAGCAAGTCCGCCCGTCATAGAACCATCGCCTATAACAGCAACTATTTTATAATCTTCATTTTTTAAATCTCTCGCGGCGGCAAACCCTAATGCTGCTGAAATTGAAGTTGAAGAATGTCCTGCGCTGAAAGCATCGTATTCTGATTCAGATCTTTTCGGAAAACCGCTTAAACCGCCATGTGTTCTTATAGTTTTGAATTTATTTTTTCTTCCGGTAAGAATTTTATGTGCATAAGACTGATGCCCTACATCCCAGATTATTTTATCATAAGGAGAATCAAATACGTAATGGATTGCAATGGACAGATCAACAACTCCGAGACTTGAGGCTAAATGTCCGCCATTTTCTGAGACTGTATTTATTATTTCTTCTCTTATTTCTTTTGCAAGATCGCCGAGATTTCCTTTTTTTAATTTCTTTAAATCCTGAGGATTGTTTATACCGCCTAATACTTTCAACTATTACTCCAATTAGTTATCCTAAAACAAACTCTGTTTAGAAATCTTGCAACTTTGTCCGCAACAGTGTTCTTCCTGCTTATACTTGTTG
Organism: Endomicrobium sp.; assembly: GCA_031260705.1. GTDB lineage: Bacteria > Elusimicrobiota > Endomicrobiia > Endomicrobiales > Endomicrobiaceae > Endomicrobiellum. The sequence goes on from JAISLA010000009.1 coordinate 11,240, forward strand.
AAATCTTTTGCGTCTGAAATCATTCTTTTTTTTGCTCAAAGACTGCGGCTTTTATTAAAGGCAGATTTTCAATGCTTTTTAAACAATTAAACAGTTTTACTGACAAAAATCTTTTTATAAGTTCGTCCGCAACAACGACAACCTAATATGTTCTGCCTGCTATATAATCCGCAAGGTAAACAAATATTTCTGATTTATTCCCAAATACCACCACTGCCTTTTTTGCTTTCTTGATATGTTCGTATGCTTTCTTTTCTGCTTCCCGTTTTCCATATAAGGAAAGAACCGTAAGTTTATCGTTTTCTACATCACTGCCTTCTTTACCCAACAGTTTTTTATCAGCATATACATCTAAAATATCATCAACTATCTGAAAAGCTATGCCCGCATTTTTACCATAAACTTCAAGCGCTTTTAAACCTTCTTTATCTGCGTCGGCTAAAACTGCACCTATTTTCAAGCTTGCGACTATTAAATCCGCCGTTTTTTGGATTTGTATAAATTTTAATTTTTTCCCCAACAGAATTTTATTTTTTCCGCTCCACCTTCCGGTTTCAAGAGTATCTTCAATCTGTCCTGCAATCATCCCTTTATAACCGCCGTAATACGCAAGAATTCTTACAGTCTCATTTATATTTCTTTCGCTGCTTTTTGATTTTGTTATAAGATTAAAAGATTCCGTAAGAAGAGCATCACCGCACAAAATAGCTGCAGCTTCGCCAAATTTCTTATGATTTGTGGGCATTCCTCTGCGCAAATCGTCATTATCCATCGCAGGCAAATCGTCATGTATCAAAGAATAAGTATGCAGATATTCAACGGCACAGGCAGCTGGAATTACGTTCTCCGCTTTTACGCCAAAAAGTTCAGCCGCCAAAATAACCAATGTGGGACGAAGTCTTTTGCCGCCGGCCAAAACGCTATAACGCATACCTTGAGAAACAACGGAATTATCCTTAGGCAGAAAATTTTTTAACGCTAAATTTATATATTCCGCTTTCTGTAAAATATATTTTTTAAAATCAACGACTTTCATTAAAATTTTACTCCTTAAAAGGCTCTGTTTTTCCCGAAGAAGTTATAATTTCAACTTTTTTCTTTGTCTCATTTAATTTTGCCAAACAAGATTTTACAAGTTCAGCCCCCTCTGTAAACAAAGCCAGAGCTTTATCCAAATCAGGGTCGGCATTTTCTATTTCAGAAACTATTTCTTCAAGTCTTTTAAGAGATTTCTCAAAATTTAACTGTTTTTTACTCACAGCTTTTCACCTGTGCGTTTAAACTGCCTGACGCAAACTTTATACTAATATCATCGCCGTCATTAACGTTTTTTGAATCTTTAATAATTTCATTATTGCTGTCAAAGCAAATGGAAAAACCTCTTTTCAAAACAGACAGCGGAGACACAATATCCAATCTGCGCGAAACGTTTTTTAAATTTTCAGATTTTGATTCAAACAATCTACCGATATTTTTTAAAAGACAGCTATCCAGTTCGTCCAAATAAGATATTTTATCTTCATATATCAGATGCGGCTTTGTCAACGCTCTTGATGAGATCAGCCTGTCAAGTTCTGCGCTACGATCGCCCAATATAAAATTTATTGCCCCGCTAAGAGATTCTCTTAAAAGTTCTATGCGTTTTTTAATATCATTTCTGCTTCTTAAAACCATTTCGGCCGCTGCAGATGGCGTCGGAGCCCTCATATCTGCAACGAAGTCTGCTATAGTAAAATCAACTTCATGCCCTACACACGACACTACCGGTATTTCTGAAACAAAAATTGCTCTTGCCACAGACTCCGTATTGAAAGCCCACAAATCTTCCGCCGAACCGCCGCCTCTGCCTACAAGTAAAACATCCAAATCTTTATGACGGGAATTTAAATATTCTATCGCCTGCGGAATTTCTTTTTCGGCTTCGTTTCCCTGAACTCTCACAGGACATATTAAAATTTCAATGTTTGCGTTTAAGCTATCTATTATTTTTAAAATATCGCGCAGTGCGGCACCATCTTGCGAAGTAACAATTCCTATTCTGTTTACAATATCCGGTATCGGTTTTTTTGCGCTTTTGTCAAAAAATCCTTCCGCTTTCAATTTTCCCTTTAATTTCTCATACGCTTCATACAGCTCGCCTCTACCATACCGTTCTATACGGTTTACAATTACCTGATAATCACCGCGTTTGGGATAAGAACTCACTCTGCCGTAAACCAAAACTTTCATTCCGTCTTCAGGTGAAAAACTTAAACTTATACTTGCGCTTTGAAATATCACCGCTCTTATCTGCGCATTTTTATCTCTGATATTGAAATATATATGCCCGGAATTATAGAGTTTAAAATTTGAAATTTCTCCCCTTATCCATACGGCGGGATAAGAATCTTCAAGAATAAGTTTTATCTCGTCGCTTATCTGCGTAACAGTATATATAAGCCGTCTATCACCGCTGTCGCCACCGCAATTAAATTCTAAATCCTCAGACATTTACGTATCCTTAAAAATGAAATAAGAATTAAGAAGAACTGAAGTTTTCTTATAACTTTTCTCAAACGTCAAATCGTTTGCAGTATCAAACTTTCTAAACAGATAAGCTGCCGTCCGCATTTTGTACAACAGCCACTCATCGTTTGTTTTTATTTTCCTAATTTAGAGATTTGTTTCAGCTTAAACTTTTCTAGGAACACAGCCTGCCAAGTATCTGAACTCTCTGTATAAACTTATAAAGATTGTTAATATCAAAACTGCAAAACCCACTTTTTCATCACAAAAATCTAAGTGAGCAATCGCTATCTCTGCTTTTACTCTCCGACTTTCCCTATATTCCGCTTGGAATACTTCAACCGTCTAAAACACTGCTTTTCTTCTCCGTACAATTTGTCCTCTACGCTAAAACCGACATCTGCCGCACAGGTTATATAAACTCTGTCGTTATAACTTAAAAGGCACAAAGCAAAAAATTTACTTTGCTATTTCCTGCACTCTTGTTTCGCGAACAACAGTAATCTTAATTTGTCCCGGATATTCCAGTTCCTGTTCAACTTTCTTAGCTATATCGCGCGCTAAAATTTGTGTTTGATTATCGTCAATTTTTTCGGGTTCTACAAGTATTCTTACTTCTCTTCCGGCCTGCATTGCATAAGCCATTGAAACGCCGCGAAATTCTTTTACTACTTTTTCAAGTTTCTCAAGACGTTTAAGATAGCGTTCCACCGACTCTTTTCTTGCACCGGGTCTTGCCGCTGAAATCGCGTCTGCCGTTGCTACAACAAAAGCTTCGGGACTTGACGGAACTTCAAAACCTTCATGGTGCGCTAAAATTGCATTTACTATTTTAGGAGATTCGCCGGATTTTTTAGCTATATCGGCGGAAATTTGATGATGAGTTCCCTCAACTTCATGATCAACGGCTTTGCCTATATCGTGCAGCAACGCTGCTTTTTTACAAAACATTACGTCAAGTCCCAGCTCGCCCGCTATAGCGCCTGCAAGCCATGTAACTTCCAATGTGTGCTGAAGCTGGTTTTGTCCATAAGAAGTTCTGTATTTTAATTTTCCTAGCAATTTAATAATTTCAAGATTGGAACAGGGAATTCCCGCCTCGATTGCAGCTTGTTCTCCGGTTTCTTTAAGGTGCTGTTCCATATCTTTCTTTACTTTTTCGACAACTTCCTCAATTCTTGCAGGATGAATTCTGCCGTCGGCAATCAATTTCTCCAAAGCAATCTTTGCTACTTGCCTTCTTACGCCATCAAAAGCTGAAACAGTTATCGCTTCTGGAGTATCGTCAACTATCAAATCAACGCCTGTCGCCTGTTCAAATGCTTTGATATTTCTACCCTCTCTTCCTATAATTCTGCCCTTTATCTCGTCATTTGAAATTTGAACCGTAGAAGTAGTGATATCCGACGTATGGTCTACGGCTACACGCTGTATTGCAATAGAAAGAATCTCTTTTGATTTTTTATCAGCGTTTTCGCGCGTTTCCTGTTCAAGTCTCTGCAATAAAACTGCGGCGCTTTGTTTTGCATCCTCTTTCATTTCGTCTATAAGAATTTTCTTTGCCTCTTCTCTTGTTATTCCTGAAATTTTTTCAAGAATTTTTTTCTGTTCTTCTTTTATCTTATCAATTTCTGAAAATTTTACAGAAACCAGATGCTCTTTTGAGGAAAAATCTTTTTCTCTCTTGCTTAAATCCTTTTCTTTCTTGTCGACTGTATCCATTTTGCGATATAAATTTTCCTCGCGCTGATTAAGCCTGTTTTCCATATTCTGGATAGACTGTCTTCTCTCTTTTATCTTATGTTCAAACTCTTTTCTCTCTCTGTCAACCACTAAGCTCGCATCTAAAAGAATTTCTTTTGACTTTGTTTCCGATATCATTCTCGCTTCTTCCATAATTTTTTTTGAAGTCTGTTCTGCCGATTTAAGATTTAATCTTGCATAAATAAGACGTAAAATATATCCTGCAGCTGAAGCTGCAAAAGCGGTTATAACAAGCACTATAATGTTTTTCATTATCCGCTCCTCAATTTTCCTTAATTTGTATGACTCTTTTTTCAGTAATAATAATACCAACTGGCATATCATATTTTCCTATCGGAAGTTGTTTCGTAACTTGAAAATCATAAGCAAGCCCTACGGTTTTTTCAAACGGCACACTTTTAAGCCATCTGTCATAGCAGCCTTTGCCGTAACCTGTCCTGTATCCTTTGATATCAAAAGCAAGTCCCGGAACAAAAACCAAATCGATATTGTCTTTTTCTACTATATTGTCGGAATTTATCTCAGGCTGCCTTATGCCGCAAGCAGACAGATAGGCATCTTCAAGCCTTGAAATCTTTACGGCGTACATCTCTCCATTTCTAAAATTTTTTATTGACGGAACAACAACGCTCTTTCCATTGCCCAAAGCGGAATTTATCATAAAATCAGTAAGAACTTCAGAACCGCAAGATAAATAAAACATCACAGTTTTCGTTTTTTCGTATGCAGAAAGTTTTTTAATTCCGGCAAAAATACCAGCGCTGCAGACTGCTGCCGAATCCGAATCCATTCTGTTTCTTAAAGCCAAAAACTCATGCCTTATTTTTCTTTTTTCTGATTCCAAGCAACCACTCATGAATTTTCTCCTCACAGCCTTCTTTTGTAGGTACATAAAATTCCACAGGATCAGTCCAATATTCCTGCTGCGTATAATGTCCTTCAAAATCATGCGGATATTTGTATCCCCACCCATGCCCCAGCTTTTCGCCATCAAGATTTGCATCTTTTAAATGATTGGGAACATTTCTGGCTTTACCCTTTTTAACTTCCGACAAAGCTTGTTCAACAGCCATATAAGAAGCGTTTGACTTCGGAGCGCAAGCTACGTAAATAGCCGCCTGAGCTAAAATTATCCTCGCTTCAGGCATGCCGACAAATTGAACCGCATTAAGCGCAGAAACCGCAAGCGTTAAAGCCCCGGGATCTGCCATACCGACATCTTCAGAGGCACAGATTATTATTCTTCTTGCAATAAAACGGGGATCTTCTCCGGCTACAAGCATTTTTGCCATCCAGTAAACAGCCGCATCGGGATCTGTTCCCCGCATTGATTTAATGAATGCAGAAATATGATCATAATGAGCGTCTCCTGAATGATTGTATAAAACTGCTCTTTTCTGCATTGATTCCTGAGCCACGCCAATATCAAAAATTCTTATACCTTTTCCGTCAACTTCTGTGGAAAGAACACCTATTTCAAGAGCATTAAGAAGTTTTCTGGCATCGCCACACGCATTTGCAAGCAAATGTTCTCTTGCTTCTTCTGACATTTTAACTTTGTAGCTTCCAAGTCCGTTTTCTTTATTTTTTAAAGCCGATTTCATAACATATAAAAGCGCTTTTTTCGACAAAGGTTGAAATTCAAAAACCGTACTTCTTGAAATAATGGCAGCATTGATATAAAAAAAAGGATTTTCCGTTGTTATGCCGATTAACGTTACTATTCCTCTTTCAACATCTGGAAGCAACGCATCCTGTTGCGAACGGTTGAAATGATGAATTTCGTCAAGCATAAGAATAGTTTTCCTGTCTGACATCTCTGTTCTTGCTTTTGCAGCCTCTATTATTTTTCTTATATCGGCTATGCCGGTCGTTACTGCGTTTGCTTCTTCAAAGTATGCTTTCGTTTTTGAAGCAATAATTCTTGCCAATGCACTTTTACCCGTTCCAGGTGGACCGAAAAAAATTACAGAACCAAGATTATCTGCTTCTATTAAACGACGCAAAAGCTTACCGTCTCCCACAATATTGTCTTGTCCCGCAAATTCTTCAAAACTACTAGGCGTCATCCTTGCCGCTAGGGGTTTATTCTTTCGATTTGCAGCATTTTCAAGGAAATTTGTCTGTTTCATTGCTGCCGCCGTTACTTTCTGTCGTTAATTTTAATCCCATCTCCAACTCTAAATAAAAAAGCTGTAATGCTGCAAATTTTAATTAATTTAAACATCTTTTTCCAAACGCGTCGCTCTTAGAAATAAATTGATTAAAACTCTACAGCACTACAGATTAAGTTTAAAAATATTTCAATTTATATAATCAGCTTCATCTAACTGCCTAATAAATTCTTTGATTTTATTCTCATAACTATTCGAAATACTTTCCTGCAAACATTTTAATTTAAGCAGTTCTGCTGCAATTTTTACAGCCGTCAAAGCCGCTATTTTCTGCGTGTCAGCAATATTAGCATTTTCTCTTTTTACTTCCAGCCACTGCTCATTCACAAAATTCACTATTCTGTTAAAACTCAATTCATCTATATTGTCTATATTTAGATCTATATCTCTTCCCATAATTCTCTCACGGGTAACTGTCATAATTACGAAACCTTTGCCGTATCAATTTTTTTTATAATTCTTTCAATTTTAGCAGCGGCTTCTTCAGTATTTTTTCTCAACGACACATATTCACCCGCCTGTTTCCTGCCACGTTCGCTCTCTTTTCTTAAATATTCCACTTCCAGTCTAAGTTTGAGGTTCTCATCGGTAAGTCTTCTTAATCTCTCTGCCGCTTTTTTAACTTTTACAGCTAAAATTTCAATATTTTCCATATCAACATTTTATAACTTGCCCCTAGAATTGTCAATGAATATTGTTCAGGTAAGGTACAGTAATATAAAAAATAGTAATTTTACTAGTTTTCAATAAAATACCTAATAATAGAAGAACAGGATTTTATGAATAATATGATAATCTCTTATCAATATTTATATATGTTATTGAAAACATCCAACTTTGCGTTCAGCCAACAAGTAGAGATATTCTTACCAAAGAGCAAATTAAAAACGTCTGTGAAACATGCACCATCCGACAATAAAAGTGAAAAGAAGAAATATGCAACAGCTACTTGATATGAAACGTTCAATCTTAAGACAGGTGGCATCGTTTATTAGAAGGCTTTTTATTTGCATCTTTTTCTGCTGTCTTTTTTTTCCTTAGTATTTTACTTTCAGCTTTTTCGCATATTCGTTTTAATCCATCCATGCGGTATACCAGTCATATTAATTGACAACAAGTTGAAAATACTATAAAATCAAATGCAAAATATCAGAGACTTGTAACCGTCGTTAAATACTCCTAAAAATTTAAGAGAGGAGCAGAAAACTAATTTAACTTTCCAATAATAAAAATAAAAGAACACTTTTTAAACGTCAATAAAACCTATTTTCAGTAGGAAAAGAATTGCAGATTGTTTCTAAATACGTCCTAAATTATAACATATATAGAGGAATGAAATATTTTGTATGAAAATATTCGAGTTCGAATCCAAAGCAAAAAAAAGCCGTCATAATTTAAAAAAAGAAGAAAATCACTAAATGGCTGTTCGTATTCTGACAATAAAATACTTTCCCGGCATTATTAATGGTCTTTAACATTGGCAAAAGATTAATTTAGAATTTTAAAATCAGGCGTATTGGCTTGCATTACCGGCAAAAAACTTGTCGTTGCATATCGCTAAACGTCGTTTTATAAATATATGTCTGCCAGGTCAAGTCTTATGGCATAAAAACTCAGCATTGTTTATTGAAGATAATGGGATATTTTACCGGCAAATAAAATACATAAAACGGCTGGGAAATAACTTACATATATCCGCAAAACCTTATAAACAGTCGCAGCGATACTTATAAACCTGACAATTATTATAAATGATTGTTTTAAATCCTTTTTGTGGCAGAGGCACGACGCCGCAAAATTAAAGAGAAAATATATCGGCAAAACTTGACGAAACACATTGTAATACTAAAGCTAAAAGCACTAAAAAATTTGAACAAGACAATAAAATCAATTTATTTTTTAACAGATTACCCCCCCCCTTTCCGCAGATTTTAATAAATAAACTTTATATAAAAAGAGGAGGCTTTACATCAAATGAAAGTATTAGTGGTTAATTGCGGGTCGTCGTCTGTTAAGTACACTCTTTTTGAAATGGAAAATGAAAAAAAGATCGCATGGGGAATAGTTGAGTGCATTGGTTTTCCCGAATCATATTATAAAAGACAAACAGCCATCACTGAAGAGAAAAAAAATTCCGTCAAAGCCGCTAGCCACACGGAAGCCGTTGAACTTATAATAAACAATCTTTTAGATAAAGAAATCGGAAGCATTGCAAATATAGATGAAATTGACGTAATAGGACATAGAATAGTACATGGCGGCGATAGATTTTCAAGGTCGGTTTTAGTAACAAAAGAAGTAAAAAAAGGATTAAAAGAATGTTTTTCAATAGCACCTTTACATACCCCGGCACACTATGCCGGTATTCTTGCCGTAGAAAAAATGCTTCCCGGAATTCCGTCGGTTTTAGTTTTTGATACCGCTTTCCACCAGACAATGCCCGATTACGCATATATGTACGCTCTTCCTTATGAATATTATGAGAAATATCATATAAGAAAATATGGATTTCACGGAACTTCGCATAATTATGTTTCACAGAGAGCGGCTACAATGCTTGGAAAACCTTTAAACGAACTAAAATTAATTACGGCCCATTTAGGCAACGGCAGCAGCATAACAGCAATTGAAAAAGGGAAAGTTATAGATACTTCTATGGGTTTTACTCCGCTTCAAGGAGTTATAATGGGAACTAGATGCGGAGATATAGACCCTGCAATTATAGCTTATATTATAAAAATATATCCTAAATATAGAAACAGCGAGGCTTTAAACGCTCTAATGAATAAAGAAAGCGGACTGCTCGGCATATCGGGGATTTCAGGCGATATGAGAAGCATTGTTAAAGCAACCGCGGAAAACAACAAAAAAGCAAAACTCGCTTTTGAAATGCTTTGTTACAGCATAAAAAAGTATATAAGTTCTTATTATGGAATATTAAACGGCATTGACGGTTTGGTTTTTACGGCAGGCATAGGGGAAAATTCTCCGGTGGTAAGAGAAAAAATATGCGTAAATCTGCATGCCATGGGAATTAAGATAGATACGAAAAAGAATAACAAATCCTCAAGTAAAGAAAGGTTCGTCTCAACTGCGGATTCTAGAGTAAAAATTATGATAATTCCTACTAACGAAGAGCTGATGATTGCAAGGGAGTCAAGAGCCTGCCTGCATGCGGGTATAAATTCTGTAAGTTCGATCTGAAACTACCGCGATATCGATATATAATGGAGATAATTATGAATAAAGTCGTATTTATAACCGCCCCCGAAACATTTAGAGATGAAGAATATTATAAACCTAAAAAAACTCTTGAGGATGCAGGTATTGAAGTCATAACTGCAAGCGTAAAAACCGGAGAACTTAAGGGCAGATTCGGGTTTAAAACAACAAGCACGCTTTTAATTCAAGAGATCAATCCAAATGATTTTGATGCAATAGTATATATAGGCGGAAGCGGATCAGCCGTATTTTTTGATAACCACTATGCATTAAAACTTGCAAATGATTTTTTTAAACAGCGGAAACCTGCGGCTTCAATATGTATAGCGGGCGTGATTCTTGCAAATGCAGGCATTTTAAAAGGTAAAAAAGCAACGGTTTTCATTGATGGAAAAGAAGTATTGATAAAAGGCGGCGCTATATATACCGGCAATCCTTTGGAAATTGACGGAAATATTATTACTGCAAATGGTCCCGACGTCGCAGAAGATTTCGGTAAAGCTGTCTTAAAATCTCTTGAATAAAGACGTCTTTGATTTTCACCCTGAAAATTTCAAACTAAGATTATTTTTCTATGACAACATAAACAAAAAAAATGTTTTTTTAGTACCACTCAGCCTGTTAGTGCTTCAACATTAATAGAAAAGATTGTAATGACAGCCTTCATTTTTTAAAATACTTATCAATTAACAAAGACACATTTCTATAATGCGGACTTGCCATCACTTCATCAGGAGAGGTCATAAGCGATTTCTTTAGTGAACAACTGCAACAGGAACATTTTATTTCTCTGGTTGCGATAACAGCATCTTTGTCACTTCTTATCCTTCTTTCCATACGTCAAAATCAGTTACAAGAGAGATTTTCGTATAGCACATTTCAGCTTCTCTGGCAAGTTTTGCTTCTGGAAAAAGCGTTATTCCGACTACCGAAAACCCAGACTGTCTGTTAATTTTCGATCCAGCTTTTGTAGAAAATTGCGGACACTCAATACATACATAAGTTCCGCAGAAATGATGTTTTATTCCTATCTCACAAACAGTTTGACGAATTAAATTTCTTATCTCATTAACAGAAAGGATATGCCATTGAGACATGAGCGACTATACCTTTTTCAAAAAAAGTCAGCGGTCTATTTTTTGTTCTATCAAAAACCTGATCCGGAATAATAAAATATTTGGGTTTTATTTCCTCTTTTAAAGAACAGCGTGCCGTAAATGAAACTATCTGCTCCACACCTAAAGATTTCAACGCATATATATTTTTGCTCTATGGTTAATCTCTGATGGATTTAAAATATGCCCTCTGCCGTGTCTAGGCAAAAAAGCGCAATCTATACCGTTTATCACACCCGTAATTATTTTATCGGGTCTTCCAAAGGGCGTATCAATATCTTTCTCAACAATATTTTCAATACCGTCAATTTCATATAGCCCGCTGCTGACTATAAATGCAATTTTTATCGGATTATCACTCATTTCTATACTCTGAATACTCTGATTTTGAGATTTCACTCCTGCTTTTAAGAATATACTTTTAAAAAAAGACGGCAGCCAGCTAAGTTCTAAAGCATTATATTAAAATTATTTTATCTTTAAAAAGAGTATTGTTTCAGACACTCAGACTCGGACTAAAAGATTTTTTATATCCCGCTGTTCAATATTTCTTTAAAATTTATTTTATTTAAATCAGTTTTCTCATTTTTAAGGGGAGGCTATCTGTGTTAGCATGTGCTACAACACATTAATATATTACACGCAGCAAGATCCAGCGTTCTTACATCTTTACATTAATAATCATCCCCCCCCCCTATTACTTAGGCAACATCCCGATCATCATTCGTCTGTCCACTGCCCGACCCGAGAGTAGCTTTGCAAGCAGCTTCGATTCTTTCTAACAATAAATTCGTCTTAACTTTTTCTTTTTTAAGATAATTTAGAAACAAACTACCAAATATAACCGCACTAGGAATTATGAAAGCATTTGCTTTACCGTACTCCTTGGCCCAATAAACAAAGTCGTCCGTACTATCCCACCTTCTGGAAGAAACCGACCTAACGCTCGCCAAATTCTTACCTGAATCTAAGGGGGAGGGGGTATATTGACTTGTCACAAGCGTTTAAGAAAAATACCATTAATAAAATTACAACTATTTTTTTTATTTTATCTCCTCTAAATTGAGAGTTTATGTTTATTTTTTTCCATTATAAATTAATACAATAAATTTTCGTTATTATTATAGATTATCAGCAAAACTAATAGTATTTTTTACTATTTTTGACATACTGACACTTACTTTTTTCCCATTCTCAAGAACTTCGGCGTGGCTTAACGGTCTATTATGAATACCTGCAGCCATATTTGAAACGTATGCCAAACCTAAAACTCTCATTTTCATTTGAGCCGCAACAGTCGCTTCATAAACTACCGACATTCCCACTACATCACCTCCAAGAATTTGATATGCTTTTACGGATGCGGGAGTTTCATAAGATGGACCGGAAACACCAAAATAAATTCCTTCGCAGGCTTTAATTTTAAATTTTTTTGCTAAACTCAACGCTTTTTTTCTTAAAACAGCATCATATACATTTTCCATACTTGGAAAACGTTCGCCGAACTCGTCATAATGAACACCTATTAAGGGATTATTTCCAGTGAAATCTATATGATCTTTTAAAACGACAATATCACCGACAGAATATTTTTTATTCAATCCGCCGGTTGCAGCGGTAATTATAAGAGTTTTAATCCCTAAAAATTTCATAACTCTCACAGGATAGACAACTTCCTGAGGATGATGCCCTTCATAATAGTGAAATCGTCCATTAAAAATCAGCATATCGGCACTGCCATAAGAGCAAAGAAGTAAATCTCCGACATGTCCTTGAACCACAGTCTTAAGAAAGTAAGGAATGTCTGAATATTTTATTGTCTTGCGTATTGTAAATTGTTTGCTTATTTCGCCGAGTCCTGATCCGGCAATAACTGCCGTTGTGGGATTAAAGCCATGTAAAGACAAGATTGTCTTTTTTGTTTCCTGAATTTTTTTAAATATGTTTAATTTCACGTTCCCACCTGTAAATAAACAAGATAAATAGACAATTTTTTTCCAGCTTGCGCCGCACAAGATATTTAAGACTGATAGTTTGAAAGTTATATTTACTCATTACGAAAAACTGATGAGAAGTGCAGATATATCAAATCAAATGCCAAACTCAAGTTTTTCAGTAAAGCGGTAATCAAAAAATCAAATTTTTAAAACTTTTCCCGCTTTGCATAGCCGGAAGTCCGAAAATATCAGCAATGGTCTGCGCGGTATCCGACAGCGTTTCTCTTATTCCCAAATCAATATTTTTCTTTAATTTTTTTCCGCATAGCAGAAGCGGAACATATTCTCTCGTATGATCCGTATGCAGCCCATACGTCGGATCACAGCCGTGATCTGCCGTAATGATAAGTATGTCATCGTCTTTTAATTCTTCAATCAGCACGGGCAAAAAATTATCAAAATTTTTAAGTCCTTCCGCATAAGCTGAAACATCTCGCCTGTGTCCCCAAAGCATGTCAAAATCAACAAGATTGGTAAAAATCAATGTTTGTTTTTCAAAAGGACGTTTCACCTTATCTAAAGTTATTTCCATACCGTTTAAATTCCCTTCGGTATGAACGGCCTCAGTTATTCCTTTACCGTTAAAAATATCTTCTATCTTTCCTATTGCAATAACGTCACCGCCGGAATTTTTTATTTTATCTAAAACCGTAATTTCAAACGGAGTTAAAGAATAATCTTTCCTGTTTACCGTCCTTCTGTAACTGCCGTCTATTCCTATAAAAGGTCTCGCAATGACTCTTCCTACAGCATTTTCACCGCACAAAATATTTCGTGCAATTTCGCATACTTTATGCAGTCTGTCCAATCCGAAAGTTTCTTCGTGAACTGCTATCTGAAAAACCGAATCGGCTGAAGTATAAATAATGGGACAGCCTGTTTTCTGATGCTCTGATCCGAGCCGTTTTATTATTTCAGTTCCGGAAGTGCTACAGTTGCCTATTATTTTCGCGTCTATTTGTTTCTCAAATTCTTCTATTATTTTTTTAGGAAATCCTTTCGGATACACAGGAAAAGGGGTTTTCAAAATTATACCTGACATTTCCCAGTGTCCTGCTATAGTATCTTTTGCCGGCGATTTTGTCATCATTTTGCCGTAACAACCCGCAACAACATCTGTACAGAGCAGAGAATCTTTTCTATTTAAAAGTTTATACAATCCGAGTTTTGCCATGTTCGACAGAGAAAAAGATTTTTCAGCCCTATCAAAAATATGCCCGATTGTATCCGCGCCCGCATCATTATAAGAAACAGCATCAGGAAGTTCTCCGACACCGGCGCTGTCCAAAACGATTAATACGATTCTTTCCGGCATATCATTTTCTTTTTAAAACTTTTAAAACTGCGTCCGCAATATTTACGTCTCTTAATCCGAATCTACTCATTAAATCCATAGGCTCGCCGGACTCACCGAATCTGTCAGCAACTCCTACCATTTCAACCGGAATAGGATAATTTTTGACAAGCACTTCAGCGACTGCAGAGCCAAACCCGCCGTAAACCTGATGTTCTTCCGCGGTTACTACCGCACCGCATTCTCTTGCGGCGTCAATGATTGTTTTCTCATCTATAGGTTTAACCGTGTGGATATTTATAACTCTCGCTTTAATGCCTTTTTTTTCTAAAATCTCGGCACTCATTAAAGACTCGTAAACCATCGTTCCGCAGGATATAATCGCAACATCATTTCCGTCTCTTAAAATATTCGCTTTACCTACCTCAAAAGGAGCGTCATCTTTTGTAAACACCGGTATATTTTCTCTTCCGTATCTTATATATACGGGTCCGTCCGAATATGCGCTTGCCACCACCGCCTTTTTCGTCTCAACTAAATCACACGGCACTATAACTTTCATCCTAGGAAGACATCTCATTATAGCAATATCTTCTAAAGCCTGATGAGTTGCGCCGTCCGGTCCTACCATAATTCCCGAATGTGAACCGCCTATTTTCACGTTTAAATTTGAATAACACACCGTTGTTCTTATATGCTCCCATGGTCTTCCAGACGCAAAAACTCCATAAGTTGACACAAACGGAATAAATCCCGCTACGGCAAGCCCCGCGGCCATACCTATTAAATTGGTTTCCGCGATACCGACATTAATAAATCTATCGGGAAATATCTTTTTAAAACCATCTATTACAACTGAAGAAATAGTATCTGCACCTAAAACAAAAATTTTAGGATTTTCCTTTCCAAGCTCGATAATACCTTCGCCAAAACCAAATCTCGTAGCCTTTTTTCCAAAAACTTCTACCATATTTTTCTCCTGATCGAATATATACTTCTAATAGTTATGACGCATCGCCGTCACTATCTTCATTTTCTCATACATATTCTCCATCTTTTTCCGCGACGCTTTCTCAAAAGACGATTATATAGTCCGCTATCTCTATCGCAATGATCCGTCAATTTCTGCCAACGCTCTTTCAACCAATTCTTTTGACGGAATCTTTCCGTGCCATTCGACAAGATTTTCCATATAAGAAACTCCCTTGCCTTTAACAGTTTTCGCTATTATCGCTGTAGGGCTTCCTTTTTCTGTTTTAAACTGCAAATACGCTTTGTCAACCGCTTCAAGATTGTGTCCGTCTATCTCTATAACATTCCAGCCAAAAGCTCTGTATTTATCAGCTAAAGGATAAACATTCATTACATCTTTTGTAGTGCCGTCTATCTGCAAACCGTTATCGTCAACAATAGCGCAGAGATTGTCAAATTTAAAGTGAGCCGCAGACATTGCAGCTTCCCAGATACTTCCCTCCTGCTGCTCGCCATCGCCCATAAGAACATAAACTCTATTATTTTTCTTTGACTGTTTCATTCCTGCGGCAATTCCCGCTCCTATAGATAAACCGTATCCTAAAGAACCGGTGGATATTTCTATTCCCGGAAGTTCTTTGTCTTTTGCCGGATGTCCCTGAAGTCTGCTTCCGGTTTTTCTTAAGGTACACAATTCATCAGGATTAAAATATCCTCGCCGCGCTAAAACCGCATAAAGTACGGGACAAACGTGTCCTTTTGACAATATAAAATAATCTCTATTCTGGTCATTTGCGTCTTTGAGATTAAATTTCATATGCTTAAAATATAACGATACCAAAAGCTCAACCGAAGATAAACTGCCGCCCGGGTGTCCCGTACCCGCAAGACTAAGCATTTTAATAATATCTTTTCTGACATCAGCAGATATTATTTTTAAGTCTGAAGTCTCCATAATATAACAGCTCCTTTTTAAACTCTGTAAATAAAACTATAGAAAAATCATAATTCGTTTTTATAACGACTGTATTTACGACTATAAAAAATAGAAAAAACAGCAGTGAAAATTAATCTTTTAATTATTATTGCCGACACTGTTGTTTTTCAATTTCTTCAATTTTTCTTATTCTCTGCAAATGCCTTTCTTCAAACGGAGTTCCAAGAAATATTTTTATTCTTTGGCACAGTTCGCTTAAGGTAGCGGTTCTTGAGCCCAGGCATAAAACATTTGCGCCGTTATGTTGCGCCGCAAGTTTTGCAGTGTCTTCATCCCAGCAAACCGCCGCGATAATGCCTTTAATCTTATTTGCCGCAATAGACATACCTATTCCGGTTCCGCATATAAGAATGCCTCTATCCGCTTTTTTGCTGACAACAGCTTCCGCAACTTTAACAGCATAATCCGGATAATCGCAACTTCCCTCTCCGCAGAAACCGAAGTCTTCGATTTCATAGCCGCCGCTTTGAAAATACTCTTTTACTTTATTTCTCACTTCAGCAGCAGCATGATCTGTGCCAAAAGCCAATTTCATAATTTCATCCATATATTCTTCCGTCCTATGCTTATGTTACTTAGAATATTTGACAAGTTTTGTAAAAGATTCGGCTTCCAAACTTGCTCCGCCTACTAAACCGCCATCAATATCGGACTTTTTCATAAGATCTGACACATTGCCCGGATTTACGGAACCGCCGTAAAGAATTCTCACCTTCTCGGCAGATTCCTTGTACATCTGCGCATATATTTTTCTTATAAACGAGTGGACTTCCTGAGCCTGATCGGGAGTTGCAGTCTTTCCCGTTCCTATAGCCCATACGGGTTCATAAGCTATAACAGTTAAAGACGCCTGCTGCAAAGTAATATCCGCCAAGCCGTTCCGCACCTGTTTTTCTATAACACTAAAAGTTGCATTGTCTTCTCTTTCTTTAAGAGTTTCGCCTACACAAACTATGGGAGTAATATCTGCTGCAAGAGCTGCTTTTGTTTTTTTGTTTACGGTTTCGTCAGTTTCGCCGAAATATTGTCTGCGCTCCGAATGACCTACTATAACGTAAGAGCAGCCGGCGTCTCTTATCATCGCTGTAGAAATCTCACCGGTAAATGCTCCTTTTGCCTCCCAAAAAAGATTCTGCGCTCCTAAATTAATATTTGAACCTTTAATTTCATTATTCACCTCATAAAGCGCCGTAAAAGCAGGACAAACCAAAATTTCAACATCTAATACGCCGGTAACCGCGCCCTTAAGTGCTTTTACAACACTCACAGCCTCTGAAACAGTTTTATTCATCTTCCAATTTCCTGCCATCAACGGTTTCCTCATAGAACAACTCCTTTTCTCTTAAACAAATTTATTATCGGACAATTATATCAGATTTAACATTGTCTTTTCAACACTTCTTTTGATTTTAATAATTTACACAAGGAACACTTTTGTCCGCATACGAGATGTCAATATGCTCTTTAATCTGATAATTTTAAATAATTAAAAAACAGCGGAAATATAGTTAACAACATATTAAACGTTATAAGAACTATACTATTAATATAATGCTGACACAGATAAGTTCTTACAGTTCTGACGATAGTTTTTTTGAAAAATGCCAGAAGACGTAAAATCTTGCAGCACTGCACAAAATTCTATATAATATTTGGGCAATAAATAAAAAGGATTGATTCAAAATGAAAAAATTAATCTGTATTTACACGATGTTGTGTTTTGGATAACTGCATCATATTATCAGTTAATGCAAGAAGTGAAAAACAATGTGAAATACTCATTTTATGAAAGAAACGCATTTTATAATTTGAGAACAACAAATTTTTGGGGAATAATATATGTTCTTCTATTCAAATTATTGTATAATGTAGCCTTTGCACCATTAATTTCACTTGTGCCAATCTTAATAGAAACGGGTTTTATTGTTGCCCAACTTAGAACTGTAAGAAAATGCCTAGAACTCGAATTACCCATTGTTTGGAGTGGTATAAAAATCTATTATTCTATTATCTTTAGTCGTCCTTTAAAAAAATTATACTCATGGGTAAAACCCGGATTATCCTTTGCTTGAGATTGATGAATCTTTAAATATTACCAGTAAAAGTTAAAAATTTTTAATACGAGACTGTTAAACTTTGTGATTGCAGATAGAAGTAAGGTTGACAAGAATAAGAGTTATAGCCGCACAATAGTTCGACTTATGCTGTAATATAGATTTTACTTTGTGGTTTGTGCTTAATGATGTCATTATATAACTAATCGTTTACATCAATCATTCTAAAAATTATGAAAATTTATGCTTTTTATAAGCTGATAGTGCTTCCGGAAAAACTTCAAGCACTTTTTCTATAACGTCGTGTATAACCGATATTGCAATACAATAATTTGTTATCGGCACTCCGATTTCAACAGCTTTATTAAGTCTTAAAAGCTAAAGTACAGCCGCCGCAATGGATTATAATTTTATAACTTGCAACGTCTTTAGGATAATCTTGTCCTGATACATAATTTCTAAACTTTTATTTGAATATTCCCTAATTCACTTCGGAAGTTTTATTTTTCCGATATCATCCGCGGATGCATGATGCGTACACACTTCGGAGATCAACACCTTATCGACATCCTGAAGATTGTTAATAACAGCAGCGCTTTTAGTCATTTCAACTATGTCGGATTTATTTGCAGCGTAAATTATTGAAAAAATCGTAAGTTTAACATCGGCAGGTGTTTTTGCCGCTATACGATTGACAACCTGTGAGTTCGTTATTGTAATTACCGGAGGGGGGGGGAGTCTTTAAATTCTGCAAGACAATTTCATATTCGCTATCCTACCACCGTATATGAAGCAGCGTTTAAATCCCAAATATGCCTTACAGTCTGCACCTGAGGCATTATTATCTTTCCGTGCGGAGTACCTAAATCTATAGGCATAACCAAAACGACCGTATCACCTTTTTTTACTATGTTCCTTAAAACCGAATAATTTTCAATATAATTATCAGGAAGCACTTCCAAAAGAATTTTTTTTAAGGCATTGAGAAAATCATCCCTGTTTCCGATAACGCTAGAAAAAAGCATAACATATTTCGTATATTTTTTTAATTTTTTCAAAAACATTCCATCAGTCGGTTTTAAATCAGTTTTGCTTACAACAATCACACGCGGCGTTTTTCTTTTGTCTGCTTCTCTAATAATATTTTCTTCAAAGCTACCGAACTTTCCAGTTTCGCACATTAAAATCACAATATCGGAAGAATCAAAAGTTTTATGCGTTTTTCCTATTCTCTTACTTCCCAGGACAGACGTACCGTCAATCCCCGCAGTGTCAAACAGCGTTACAGATCCCAAAGGATTGAGTTCCAGCTGTTTCTGAAACGATAGACGTGCTTTGGTTTGTAATAAAATTCATAAGCAACGACTTTCCGACATTTGTCCTGCCAAATATTCCAATTTGAATTGTTAATGCTTTCATTCCGCCCCCCAGCACTTCCCGCAATCCAGCATTTTTAATCAAAAAATCCGAAATTATACCACAGAGCATTTTAAAAGTTTTTTATAGAACATTTATTTTTGATTGAGATAACCCGCTATAAATCTTGCCGCTTTTTTACCCATTCCCATCGCTTCTATAACAGTATCTCCGCCGACAACGTCGCCGCCCGCAAAAACGCCTGATATTGAAGTCATATAGTTATCATCAATTATAATATAACCATGCTCGTCGGTATTTAAACCTTCGGTAAGCAGCGGTAAAACCGGATTGGGGTGCAGCCCCAAAGCCAAAATAACCATATCTGTTTCTATCGCATAATTTGATTTCTTGATTTCTTGAGGATGTCTTCTTCCGGAACCGTCATAGTCGCCAAGTTCCATTTTTATACATTCAACGGCTTTGACGAATTTCTTTTCGTCTCCTATAAACTTTACCGGATTTGTTAAAACTATAAATTCTATACCTTCTTTTTTTGCGTGCAAATGCTCCTCTTCTCTTGCCGGCATTTCTTTTTCGGTTCTTCTATAAATAAGCTTGACACTTTCTGCTCCGAGCCGCAAAGCTGTTCTTGCCGAATCCATCGCAGTATTTCCGCCGCCGACCACTACGACATTTTTGCCTCTATATACAGGTGTATCATAATCAGGGAAATCAAAAGAACGCATCAGATTTACACGCACCAAAAATTCATTTGAACAGTAAACGTGGTTTAAATTCTCGCCTTCTATTCCCGGAAATACGGGAAGTCCCGCGCCAACCGAAATAAATATGGCTTTGTAGCCTTCATTAAATAACTCTTTCACCGTTTTTGTTCTCCCTATAAGAGTGTTCAGAATCATTTTCAGCCCAAGTTTTTTTAAATTGTCTATTTCTTTATCTAAAACATCCTTCGGAAGTCTGAATTCAGGTATACCGTAACGCAAAACACCGCCAGCACTGTGAAGAGATTCGTAAACTGTAACATCATATCCCATTTTTAACAGATCGCCGCCGCAAGTAAGCCCTGCCGGACCCGAACCGACAACAGCAACTTTTACGCCGCTCTTTTCAGCCGCCGCACTGTTATCCTCATTTTCAGATGCGGCGTCAGCCGCATATCTTTCCAGATTTCCGATACAAATGCTTTCGCCTTTTTTTGTCAAAATACACAATTTTTCACACTGGTTTTCCTGAGGGCAAACCCTGCCGCATACAGCGGGAAGATTATTTTTTTGTTTTAAAACTTTTAAGGCTTGAGAGGGATTATCATCGGCAAGATATTTTATAAATCCAGGAATACCAATTTCAACAGGACAGCCACGACTGCAGGACGGGTTCTTACACTGCAGACACCTTTTTGCCTCTTTAAGCATTTCATCACGCGTATAACCTGTATTTACCTGCTTAAAATCTTTTTTTCTTATTTTTGGATCCCTTTCGGGCATTTTTACTCTTTGTGACATTTGCACTCCTGATTATATTTAAATTTATCAATTGATATTTTTTCAAGATTTTTAAATAGCTCAAGTCTTGAAACAAGTTCTTCCCAATTTATGCAATGGGCATCAAATTCCGGACCATCAACGCAGACAAACTTTATTTCCCCCCCGATACTGACCCTGCATGCTCCGCACATCCCGGTGCCGTCAAGCATTATAGGATTTAAAGAAACTAAAGTTTTTATACGTTCTGATCTGGTAAGTTCCGCAACGGCTTTCATCATAGGCACCGGACCTATGGCATACACTACATCTATTTTTTCTTTGCTTATGACATCTTTCAAAACATCTGTGACAAATCCTTTTATACCTAATGTTCCGTCATTTGTGGCGAAAAGAAGCAAATCGCTTTCCCGTTTTAATTCATCTTCAAGTATTATTAAATCTTTACATCTTGCTCCAACTACAGTAATAATTTTATTGCCGGCTTTTTTAAATTCCTTTATAACCGGCAAAACCTCAGCAGTACCTACACCGCCGGCAATTGCAACAACAGTGCCGTATTTTTTAATTTCCGTAGGACATCCCAAAGGACCTGCAAAATCTTTTATACAGTCGCCTTCGCAAAGAGAGGCGAGCTGCATCGTGCTTTTACCCACCTCCTGAAAAATTATCCTCACTAAACCTTTTTGAGGATCCGTTCCAGCTATGGTTAAAGGAACGCGCTCTCCCTTATCATCAATCCTGAATATGACAAACTGTCCGGCTTTTGCATTTCTTGCAATTTCGGGAGCATAAATTTCATAAGTCCGCACTTTCGGTCCGATTTCTTTTTTGCTTACAATTTTATACATTTTTTATCCTCAAACTTTATCCTCAAAAAAATATAAATAAAAAGTTTTTCATATTTTAAATACAACTTAAACTATAACAGAATTCCTTCTATTACTGCCCTGACCTGCGGAAAGGAGTAAAAATTCCGCCGCAGACAAACCAACAGTAAAAAAATATGCCGCTGTTTTTAGCGACTTCAATTTTTTTCTCTTATTATCCTGTTAAATCTTCTTTTACCCACCTGAATAACAAACGGACTTTCAGATTTAACCGCAAAATCCCCAACTGCCTTTTGCGAATCTATTTTTACGCCACCCTGTTCTATAATACGCCTTGCTTCGTTCCGGCTTAAAACCATACCGCTTTTAACAAGCAAATCAGACAGCTTTATTTCTTTGTCTTTTATTCTATATTCTCTGATGTCGTCTGGAATGTTTTTCTTTGCAAAAATTTTATCAAATTTCTCTTCCGCCTTTAAAGCTTCTTCTTTTCCGTGATATCTTCCCACAATCTCCCTGGCCAGCGCAGATTTCGCCTCTTTTGGATGCATATTCTTAACGACATTTAAGTCTGCCTGGGTAAGAAGTTCGTAATATCTGTACATAAGCTCGTCAGAAATTGACATTATCTTTCCAAATACATCTTCAGGCAAATCATTTAAAGCTATGCAGTTTTTATACGATTTCGACATTTTTTTAACGCCGTCAGTCCCCTCTAAAAGAGGCATAGTAACCACAATCTGCGGGTCTTTAATTCCGTAATCTCTTTGTATTTCTCTTCCGAGAAGCAGATTAAATTTTTGATCGCTTCCGCCAAGTTCAACGTCAGCATTTAAAGCTACAGAATCATAAGCCTGAAGCAAAGGATAGAGAAATTCAACTATGCTTAACGGACTGTCCTCTTTATATCTCTTTTTAAAATCATCTCTCACAAGCATCTGAGCTACCGTACTCTTTGCGGCAAGATTTAAAAGCCCCTTTACGCCAAGTTCACTCAGCCAGTTACTGTTATATGCAACCTCTGTTTTATCTCTGTTGAGAATTTTAAATACCTGATCGGCGTAAGTCTGTGCATTAATCTTTATCTGTTTATCCGTCATAACGGGACGCATTTCCGATCTGCCGGACGGATCACCTATTCTTGCGGTAAAATCGCCGATTAAAAATACTATCTGATGTCCTAAATCCTGAAAAGTTTTTAATTTATTTATAATAACAGTATGTCCCAAATGCAAATCCGCAGCGGTAGGATCAATTCCCAGTTTTATCCTTAATTTTTTACTGGAAGCAAGTTTCTTTTCAAGTTCTTCAAGAGAAATAATTTCATTTGTTCCGCGCTTAATTTTTTCTAACGCTTCGTTCATCTCTTTTCCTTCTTTTTTACAGCTTTGCTATACCTGGGGTCAAACTGATAAATCTCTCACTATTCTAGCGGTCTTTACATCAAATTTCTTTTCACATTTCATAGCCTTACAAATCGGTATTGCAGACACGTTGCCGTCAGTTATTCCTACAAGAAGATTCACTTTTCCCTTATGAAAAAGATCCATCGCGGCATGTCCGAATTTTGAAGCAAGTATCCTTGTCCTAGCAGTCGGTCTTCCACCGCGCTGTATATATCCGAGATTGCTTACTCTTACATCAAGACCTGTAAGTTTCTCCACTTTTTTTGCAAACTCAGATGAACAACCGCACCCTTCAGCAAAAGCTATAATTTCAGACGTTTTTCCTCTGTTTTTTCCTTTCTTGAGTTCTACAGTAAGTTTTTGCATATCAACTTTCATTTCCGGCACCACTATATATTCACAACCCGCTGCAAGTCCGACGTCAACAGTTAAAAATCCGTGTTCCCTGCCCATAATTTCAACTACAAAAACCCTGTCGTGACTTTTTGCAGT
Organism: Endomicrobium sp.; assembly: GCA_031260705.1. GTDB lineage: Bacteria > Elusimicrobiota > Endomicrobiia > Endomicrobiales > Endomicrobiaceae > Endomicrobiellum. Next base: position 34,923 of record JAISLA010000009.1, read on the forward strand.
ATCCCTTATTTTATCTATAGCTTCTACGGCAGTATTTAAAGCCGTGTCATAACCTATAGTTTCATCTGTGCCATATATGTCGTTATCAATAGATGCTGCAATATTTATAACCTTTATTCCGTGTTTCGACAAGGAGTTACCAGCAGCCAGAGAACCGTCCCCTCCTATAATTGTCACACCGTCCAATCCAAGATCTTTTATAGCCTTAACGGCTCTACCTATTCCAATTCTTGTTTTCATTTCAGGACATCTTCCCGTGTGCAACATCGTTCCGCCAGTATTTATTATACCGCTTACCGATCGCAAAGTAAGCGTCATAAATTCATCGTCAAGAAGTCCTTTAAATCCTCTTTTTATGCCTATCATCTGGTATCCCCAAAAAACCCCGCGTCTTGCGACGGCTCTGATAGCTGCATTCATTCCCGGGGCATCCCCGCCTGAAGTTATAATACCTACTCTTTTTGCCATTGAATTCTCCTGATATAACATCCCGGAACAGAACTGCCCGGGGCAAAACACACGCAACATACCCGTCTATATTTACTGCATCAATTCATACGCAATACCAGCGTTCTCTCCGCAGTCTTTTCAGTTTTTCTTGCGGTTCTTTATCTTATACAGAACTGCAAATTCAATAAATATCGCAGTTTACAACGACTTTTTTGTACACAAGTCGCAAAAGTTTTCCTGTTTGCTTTAAAATCTTTTATTTATCCATTCTCAACAACACAATTTTGACATTAGATTCGGCAAATTTTCAAACGCACATACTACGATTTTTGAATACGTTTCTTTTTTAACCGGGATAGACATTCTTCTTGCTGTCTTTTAGATCCAAATTGACATAAGCGACATGTAAATAACCGGTACAACTTTATTATAAACGCTTATTCTATATTTCCACGCTGTTGTATTTTTGTATAAGCATTATAAAAATTGTTTTAAATACCGCCATAACAGGAATAGCAAAAACCATACCCAGAAGTCCGAAAATCTGACCGCCTGCAAGTATCGCAAAAATCATCGCAACAGGGCCCAAATTTAAGTTATATCCAATAACAAAAGGCTGTACCAAATTGTTGTCTAAAAACTGTATTGCCGCATACACAACGACTATTTTAACCGCCACTGCAAAAGTCTGAAACTGTATGATTCCAACCGTAAGAGCCAAAACCAGCCCTACCAAAGGACCCAGATAGGGAATCATATTTGCAAATCCCGCGATAATTCCGATAATTAATGCAAAATTAACCCCAAACGCGCTTAAAAATATCACGGACATACCGCCTACAAAAAAAACTTCTATAATCTGTCCGCGTATAAATTTTCCTAGTATGGCATCCATCTTGTAAATAACGGAAAACAGCGTTTCAATGTACTTCGACGGCAGAAAATTCAAAGCCGCATTTATACTTTTATCCGCGCCAAGCAGCATAAAAAGGACAAGCATCGGAATTAAAACTATAATTGAAAAAACTGAGAAAACACTCATAAGATATGCGGGTATCTTCTGTACCTCCGAGAGTATAAAATCGCGGGTTCTTTCAATAATTATATCTGAAATGTTATAGCTTTTAATCACGGGAATCGCTATTTCGACTTTCCTCCTTAAAATGTCAAGATAATCTGAAAAACATTTATAATAATCCGAATAGTTGACTTTAAACTTCTCAATTTCGCTAATTAAAAGGGGAATAAAAATTATTAAGAAAGCAGCAAGCACGGCGGCAAGAATAACGGCAATTACCGCTACACCTACCCATCTTCTATAACCATAAGACTGTATTTTTAAAACTAATGGAAATATTAAATATGCGACAAATGCAGCTATGAGAAAAGGCATAAGAATAGCTCTTGCAAAGTACAAAAACAGGCAAACTACAAGAAAAATCATTACCATAACAATAAAAACTTTATTTTTTGACGATTCCGCCACTGTTTTCCCTCTGTATTGTTTCCCGTCTTTCATTGTAAAAGGTTCTGCCTTTCAAATGGCGACAGCAACCATCGTTAAATCTCAGAATATTTGAGTCTCTTTGCAAATATCGACGCAAGATTCCTCATTACTATCAACCCTGCTTTATTGTTCGACGACGACATATCGTCAAATTTGGAGCGGTAAATAAGATAAAGTTCGCTGTCTTTTAAAGCAACTGCGCTGCAATTATGCTTACGATTTCCAATCAAAGAGATCTCACCGAAAAAATTTTCAGCTTCAACAATTTTGCCGCCGCTGACGGCGCTCAGCTTGACCTGCCCGCTTTTAATTATATAAACAACATTTGCTTCATGATAAATTTCATAAATTTTTTCTCCGGCAAGATAAGTTTTCTTAAAAACGATTAATGCCAATTTCGCCAGACATCTCTCTGAAATATCCCGGAATAAAACAATCTTTTTTAAAAAATCAATGTCTTTTTTTAAAATATTGTCGGTAAATAAAAACTTTAACAGTTTTTTTATCATCAATTTTTTCCTTTCATGCCTTTTACATTTGTTATATCATGGAAGAAATAAGATACTTCATTCCAGCTGTATAATTCCGACTACGCAACATAACAAGTTTCCTGTCTGCGGCAAAAAAAGCAATAAAACAGGACTAACGGTTAATATCTTATCTTCAGTGTCAGGATACGTGCGAAATAAGGGACTAATTTTTATCAGATGTTTTTGCACAACGCTAGGCAAATCAAACGTTGTCGGAACAATAAGAAACATTACAAAACAAATATATTTTCTACATACTATCATCGCCACTGCCATTAATTCTCCACAAAACAATCCACAACGCACAAAACAGCAGCAAAACAGGTATTACTGAATTCAGTATAATTTCATTAGTATCGGCAACTTTTTTTACGATTACATAAAAATATAAGGTGCCAGAAGCAAAAATACTCGTCATCGCAAGCGGCAGATATTTCTTTATATATTTAAAAAACCTGCTTCTAAAAATAACAAAAATAACAGCAATCCAAACCGTAAATGATATAATATACTTCAAACCTGCATTTTCTATATAATAATAAAAAGCGGCAAATGGTTCAAAAACAAACCTTAAATTTGATTTCGACTGCTCCTGCTTGTATAAAATTACCTGCGTTTTAGGCTTCTTTGCAAGCTGTTTCTCTACATTTTCCGGATTGTCACCCTGAAAAACAGTCCAAACATTAGACATATACCCCCAGCCGTGCCAATCCGTAACGCCAAACATTAAAAGATTGTTTTCTTTTGAAAAATTTATTAAAGCCCTGCAGTCATCTTCTCTAAAATTTCTGTACCCGCAGTTATATATTTCAAAACCGTCAATCCCAAAATCTTTGAGTTCTGCAAAAGTATGTTTGTGCCATTTCCACCAGTGCGGCATAATAACAAGCATTTTATTTTCATGCGCTTTTCTTATAACGTCTGCAAGCATCATATTTTTATAATCTCGTCCGTCAAACTTTTCAGAAGACAAAAGTATAACTGACACTCCGTTTTCGGTCTGCACCTGCATTCCCGGATAAACCGTTTTATACAATGTATCTTTAGGAAACATTGCAAAACCCTTCGTCTGATTGTGTTCTGTATTAAAGAAAGCGTCAAATCCTTGCCATAAATGTACTTTCAAACTTATTTCGGCAGGTGCGACATTATCATGCGAACTTATCGTATGAGAATGAATATCAACCGCAATACAATTCTGCGGTTTCTCAAGTTTAGGACCGGGTATGGGAATTAAAACCGCAAAAACAAATGCAGTCGCAAGAATCATCAACGAATAGAATATATTATTTAAAATTTGTCCTAGTTTCTTTTTATCAGCCAAACAATAAATCAACACAGTACCCGCAACCCATAAAACCCATGAAATTACAACCGGCCTGTAAAAATCTCTGTTTAATGTCAATATATAAAACGAAAAAGAATAAAAAGGCTCGATAAAAAGTCTTACCTTAGGCCAATTCAGCGAAAAATCGGGAGTATGCAACCCTGTTATCAAATCATAAAGCGGCACCGGAGAATAAAAAATAATGCTTGAACCGATAAGCAAACACAAACAAATCAACAACAGACCCAATGATTTTAACGTTTTCATTACCACTCTGTAATAATATTTTGACATGATAAACTATAAATTCACGAAAATTGCGTCATAACGAACAAATCCGTCTATTTACAATAGCAAAATGATGCACATGCAATTGTCAAATGTGCAGTTTTAGTTTTCAGGAACATTATTGTTGTCAACCGCGAGAGCAAATTTTGTTACCCCCGCTTTCTTAGCCTTATCCATAAATTGTATTATGTAATCATACTGAACTTCCTTATCGCCCTTTATAATCACGGTTTTATCCGGGTGAGAAGATATTAAAATGCGCATTACATCTGCGACGTTTGAATCATGTATTTGTTTACCCTGCGCATAAACATATCCGTTTTTTGAAATCAAAACCTCTATACTTGAGGTATCTTCGCTATCGGATATCTGCGTTTTTGGAAGATTAACTTTTATACCCGGCTGCATAAGCATAGGCGCAGTTATCATAAAGATAATAAGAAGCACAAGCATAACATCAGTAAACGGCGTTATGTTAATTTCCGAAATAATAGTGTTTTTTTTTCTTTTTAAAGTCATCTGACTGTTTTTCCTTTTAGTGTATCTACAACCGCTGAAGAACAGTATTCCATATTTACAATAAATTTATCTATGAGTTTTGTAAAAAAGTTATATGCAATAACTGCGGGAATCGCTACAAAAAGACCCGCCGCCGTTGCAACAAGAGCCTCCGAAACACCGCCGATAACAACAGATATACCGTCCGAACCCATCTTTGAAATATCGTGAAACGCTCTTATAATGCCCAAAACCGTTCCAAATAAACCTATATAAACCGCAATGCTTCCCAGCGTTCCTAAAACAGCGGTAAATCTTTCAAGCTTTACGGTCTGAATCATTATCTCTCTTTCCATAGCTTCGCCTATATTTCTTTCATTTTCTTTAAAAGCAACTATGCCCGCCTTTGCAACCGGCGACATGGGAGAATTAACCGCATCGCAAAAATCAACAGCTTCGTCAAGCTTGTCTTTTTTAATTTTTTCCATCAGTTTACACATAAACTGAGACCTTGTTATCTTTGATTTTATCCAAAATTCAACCAGCTTAAAACAAATTATTGTTACTGAAAAGATTGAAGCTCCCAAAAGCACGAAAAGCGTCCAACCGCCCATATTGAGTATATCTATAAAACTTTTCCCCTCAAACATTTTATCCTCTTACATAAAAATTTTTTATCTTGTTAAAACAGGAGACCATGATGGACTACAAGACATTCCCGGAATTTCCGCGAGCTTTCTTGTTCCCGAACCGTCGATAGCCATTACATAAATTTCGCCTTTACCGGATCTGTTTGAATAAAATGTTATAAATCTTCCGTCTGGCGACCATGTCGGATTTTCATTGTTTCGCTGATTATTTGTAAGTTTTGTTATCTTTGCAGTAGGCAGATCATAGACATATAAATCATAATTTCCTTTTGGCTGCCTCATTGTAAAAACAATTTTATCGCCGCGCGGAGACCATGACGGAGAATCGCAGAAACCGCTTGTCGTAAGCCTTCTTATATTTCCACCCTCGACATTCATTATATAAAGCTGCGGATAGCCGGGTCTATCTGAAATAAATACTATCTCCCGCCCATTAGGAGCAAAAGAAGGACTTGTATCAATGTACAAACCGTCATTCATCCGCTGTAGTATTTCACCGGATGTATTTATCAAATACAAATTCGGATATCTGCCCCGTGATAAAGTCAGAAGTATTTTTTTCCCATCCGTAGAAAACGAACCGGCGGCATTCAATCCCTGATATTTTGAAATAATGCTGCGTCTGTTTTTGACAAGATTTAATACAAATAAATCGGGATTATTGTAGAGATAACTTGTATAAATTATCTGTTCCCCGTCCGGCGACCACTTAGGAAGAATATTTATTTTACCGTCTTCCGTAAGTCTGCGAATATTATATCCGTCATAATCAATAATGTATAACTCTTTAAATCTCGTACTGTCATTTACAAAAACTATTTTTGAACGCGCTATGCCCGTTTCACCCGTAAACTTTCTCACAATTTCGTCGCTTGCCTCGTGAGCCATATATCTATAGTTTAAAGATTCGTTTTTGTAATTATGCTTCCATATTGTTTCTCCGCTGACAACATCAAACATTTTTGTTTCAAGAACGAGTTTATCACCGTCAATAGACACAGAAGCCGTAAGAAGAACTGATGCTCCTCTCTTTTCCCATAAAAACAACTTTTCCTTAAAAGCGGTCGCCTCACCGTCTTCAAATGCGTTTTGTATTACATTAAAATATCTGGAAAGAATGAGATCATTTTCTATTATTTCTTTTAAAAGTTTTGCATATTTTGCGGCATCGTTTTTTTCATCCGCGGCAATAAAATATTCTACGGCAATATCAGATCTTTTTCCGGTCGCGGAAAGAGAAAGATAAACATCGCTCTGCGCATAGATAGCCGCTGCAAAAAACAAAACCGCAAAAATAAATAAGAATTTTTTTTTCATTATTATTTTAATATTTGAATTCAAAAAAAACTCCCAGCGAATCGTCTTCATAACCGTCAGGCAAATCAGGAAAGGGCGTCGCTCTGCGGATTGTGTCTAAAGCATACTTATCGTATTCGCCGCTTCCCGAAGATTCTCTGATAGAAACATCATATACTGTTCCGTCTCTGCAGATTTTAAAATATACAAGCGCTCTAAGCTTTCCGTAATTCTCACACCACATCCACTGTCTCCCTATTTTCCTTATTATCTGCCCACTATAGTAAGGATACTTGAAACTCTTAGCATCAAAAGAAAGTCCCTCGTACTGCGAGTCTGCTCCGGCAGGCAGTTTATCGGAATTCAGCGATTGAAAAGTTTCAACATTACTGTTATCTCCCGAAAATTCAGTCGTTTCAGTTTTTTTCTCTCCAATGGATTTTGCGGATTGCTTATCCGATTTTGTTGCATCAGTTTCAATTTGGACTTTCGGCTTCTCTTCGGGTTTTAATCTGTCCACTTTTTTTTCCGGAGATTTTTTTTTCTTTACGACTATATCTTCTTTTGTATCATTGCTTTCTATCTGTTCCCATGCGGATGCAGCCGTCGCTCCGGTTTTTTTTGAAGAAACTGCAGCCGGCGATTGTTCTGCTCTCTGACTGGAGAGAGAATAAAAAGAAACTTCTATAGGCAAAGACAAAAAGACAGGATTTTCCTTACCGTGAAACAGAAAATAAATCGTTACATGCAAAAATATTGAAACTATTAAATAAGGAAATAAATTATCTCTTTTGAGCATTATTATATATTTCGATATTTTCTTTTGCTGTTAAAAATTCCGGACTTTGCGGAAAATCTTTTATTATTGACGAAAACATTCTTATCGCTTCCTCATTCTTATCAAGCTTTTGGCAGCATAAAGCTATTTTAAATCTTACAGACGACACCAAATTTGATCTTTTTTTATAATGCTGTTCTACTTTTTTGTATTCTTCAAGAGCTTTGTCCCACATACTCATAGAATAAAAACATTCGCCCATATAAAACTGAGCCTGCGACGCAAGTTCAGCATTAGGATATTTATCTATAAACGACTGAAATCCCGAATACGCAAGGTCAAATTTTCCCATTGAGTAATCGCCGTAAGCGTTCTGGTAAATAGATGAAAGCAGAACAGATTGGTCATCACTTTTTGATTTTTTATCTGTAACAACTTTCAAATCATGTATTGTCTGGCTTAATACAGAAATCTTATTTTGCAAATCCTGCAGTGAAGCGCTAAGAACGTCAAGCATCGTATAAGTTGAATCAACTTTTGTATATAAATCGGCTTGGTTTTCCCGAAGTTCTTTATCCTGTATCTGCAACTGTGACAGTTCGCCTTTCAAATCCGCAATTGAATTTGAATTTAACGTAACGCATCCAGTGGCAAAAACCATCATAAATATAAAATATACCGGTATAAATCTGTAATGTTTCATCTATTTTTGTCTCACCAGCAGTTTCGTTTCCACTCTCCGGTTATTTGCCCATCCTAATTCATTTTTTCTAAAATCAACAGGTTTTTCACGTCCGTAGGAAATTGTTGCAATCCTGTTGGCAGCAACTCCAAGCTGCGTATAATACTCCTTAACTTTTAAAGCTCTGCGCTGTCCTAAAGACAAATTATATTCGGTAGTGCCTCTCTCGTCAGTATGACCTTCAAGAACAACCTTTATATCAGGATTGCTTTTTAAATAATCCGCATTTTCTTTTAATATTTCCATAGAATCTTTTATTAAATCATTTTTATCAAAATCAAAATATATGATATTAAGATTTATATCTCTATCGGAATAATTACCTCTTATTGACGGTTCGTCACTAAAAACAACTGTTTCTACGCTGTCTGTACTGTCCACATTATCATGCTTTATGTCTTGTTTTTTACAGCCTGCTGTAAAAATAAACGCGGCAGCTAGCACCGGCAATAAAAACTTTTTCATTTAAAAATTCCCCTGCTTTAACTGTCTTTTCAATTGTCGATTATTTTACATATTATTATGCTTTTCTGTCAACAGAAAGCGGCTGAATTCCAGCAGCAAGTCTTAAAAAAGTTTTATTAACTCATTAAAATCCGACAATGTAACTATTTTCTTATTAAACATATCCCGTATTTTTGCGGCATTTGGTAGATCTTTGACATAGTAATGAAAAACTTTCCTCATAACGACAAATCCTTTTTTTTCACCATAATATTCCATTGAATATCGGGCGTGTTTCTTTAACCATTCCGCTTTTTCTTTTTTTGATGGCAATGGCAGTTTTTTGCCGCTGCTAAAAAATTCTTCAAGCCTTTTAAATATCGAATAATTACCTAAGGCGCCGCGTCCTATCATAATTCCGGCGCAGTTTGGCACCCGTAAAAAATCAGCCGCAGTTTTTTCATCTACAATACCGCCGTTTGCAATAACGGGAATTTTTGCGCCGGCGCAGGAAGCAGCGAATAATTTTAAATCAGGGAATCCGGAGTGTACCTGCGAGGCAGGTCTTGCATGCACCGCAACCATTTTTATCCCGCAATTATACGCTACCCTGATAATTTCTGTTGCCACATTATGTTCCGGCAAAAGACCAGTGCGAATTTTAGCTGTAACGGGGACATCAACACTTTTTACAACAGATTCTAAAATTTCCGAAACAAGCTTTTCATCGGTGAGAAGTCTTGCACCAGCACCGGCTTTCGCTATTTTCCTTACGGGACAGCCAAGATTGACATCTATGATGTCAACGCCCCTGTCTCTGACAATTTTTGCCGCTTCCGTCATAATATAAGCATCACTGCCGAAAAGCTGCGCTGCAACAGGTCTCTCGTCGTCTGCCGTTTTTAAAAGTTTTTCTGTTTTTTCATCACTGCGGATAAGCGCTCTAGCAGACAGCATCCCCGTATATACAAGCCCGGCTCCGCCGCTTTTTGCAAGGCGACGCAAAGGCAAATCCGTTATCCCAGCCATAGGGGCAAGAACGATATTATTGCCAAGTTCAATATTTCCTATACTTAACTTCTTCACTTTCACCTCGACAGACACATCATTTTTACGCCGCATTTGCCAACTATTTTGCAACAGTTTAGAAATACAAAATGAAAAAACAAAAGCGCGCGCCGCCTTAAGAAAAGCAGAGCAAGCGGCGCATAAGCTCATACTTTTCAAAGTTATATCCGAAATATTATCCTGCTTATAATCGCCAGTTTTCCAACAGAAGAGACGGATTGGGTTTGAGTTGAATATCGTCGTATTTCAAACCACATTTTTTTTGTCTAAAATACGCAGCACAGCCTATCATCGCGGCATTATCGGTAGAATAAATAAGAGACGGAATAAAGACCTTTATCTTATTTTTTTGACCGGTTTCCAAAAAGATTTTTCTTATAAGAGAATTTGCGCTTACTCCGCCCCCCAGCACAATCCGTTTTAAATTAAATTTCTTCGCAGCTTCAAAAGATTTAAAACAAATCGTCTCCGCAACAGCCTGTCTAAAAGAAGCGCAGATGTTATTTAACTGTTTTTCGTTTCTAACAGGATTTGTTTTAAGGTAATTTAAAAGAGCCGTTTTAATTCCAGAAAAAGAAAAATCCCAGCTTCCTTTCAAATAAGGTCTTGTAAACCTGACAGCTTCAGGGTTTCCATTTTCCGCCATTTTATCTATGACAGGACCGCCCGGATAAGACAGCCCGAGCATTTTAGCGGCTTTGTCAAACGCCTCACCTGCGGCATCGTCTCTTGTGCTTCCGAGTACTTTATATTTTCCAAAATCTTCCACTGCGATTAATTCCGTATGTCCACCTGATATTATTAAGCTTAAAAACGGCAGTTTTATAGACATATTTTCAATAAATGAAGAATAGAGATGTCCATCTAAATGATTTACCGGTATTAAAGGTTTTTTATAAACGCAGGCTAGCGATTTTGCGGCAATTGCTCCGACAAGCAAAGCGCCTGCAAGACCGGGTCCAGAGGTAAAAGCAACAGCGTCTACTTTTTGAGAAAAATCAGTAAAATTTATACCGGCATTGTTTAAAGCCCGCCATATTACGTGATTGATATTTTCTATATGCGCGCGACTCGCAAGCTCCGGAACAACGCCGAAAAATCCGGCGTGTATTTTTATCTGGGAAGAAATTACAACCGACCTTACTTTCAAACCATTCGAAACTACAGACGCTGAAGTTTCGTCACATGAAGTTTCTATTGCAAATATATTCATACTCCACAATCAGCCTTTTGAAGATTTTTTTGGACTCATAAAAGTTACATTGAAATAATTTTTGTCAGACGAATAAAACTTATACGCTACCGAACCGTCGGCATTATCCGTTCTGCTCAAACCCACTTTCATGGAGCGGACAACACTTCTAAAACTCTTTTCAAAAGTTCGGGCGGCTTTACCGGATTTAAGTTTTATTATTTTATAAAATTCATTCCCTGCAGTTGTCTTTTTATTCCGCTCTCTTATATACTGGCTTAAGATGTCATTTTTAACGATACCGTTTTCAACCAAAACGCTCTCTATCTTTCTATTAAGCGCCGCATTCGTATATATTTTCTGATTATGTGCAGGCTGTATAAAGGAAAACCATATTTCTATACCGCAAAAAAATAATACTATTACATACATTTTAACCAATATACTTTCTTTTCTTACTTTGTGCGACACAGTATTCTCCTGACAAAATCTCATCCTGAAAAAAGCTTAGTTTTTTTAGGATGACAATAATATGTACGAATCAATCATTCTTTCTTTTTATCCATTTTATTATCTTTATCGTTTTTTGCCCCGCTTAGAACCGTTGAAGATTTTATCATTTCGGCAACTTTATTTTCTTTTATGATTTCTACAGCTTCATCTAAAGCACTGTCTCCAACTCTGTCCCTTTGCATATAAAGTCTGATTTCCTCTTCAACGCTAACTTTAATTTCTACATTAGAAATTATGCCTTTCTCTACATTTTTATTATCAGAATAGTTTATAAGACGACCTGACGGAAGATAATACTCTGCAACTGTAAGTCTTAAAGCCGCCCCATTAGACAAAGGCACAACAGACTGAAAGTTTCCCTTTCCAAAACGTATTATTTTTTGTTATTAAAGTTCTTTTGTTGAAAACTGACGGCAAAAAGACAGGTTTCGGATTACACTATCCGCAATAACAGCTTATAAATGTTGTTGGACTTTTAGTGCCGTAATACTAAAAAGACTGGCAGAAAGAAGACGGTCTTCATTTAGCCTGAAGCCACAATATCGGATCGTCAGGAACATTATTATGTCTTATTTCAAAATACAAAACGCTGTTCCCTCCTCTGTTGCCAAGCTCTGCAATAACAGTGCCTTTTGAAACTTTTTGTTCTACTTTAACAAATATTTTGTCTAAAAGACCGTAAACGCCAAAATTTGAATCACTGTGATCTATTATAATAACTTTTCCGTAAGAGCGGAATTGTCCGGCAAAAACTACAATCCCAGATTCAACGCTTTTTACCTTACTGAAATCAGCGGCTTCTATTTTTATTCCGTTACTTATTACATAAGTATCAAGATCAGGATGTTTATTCCTGCCGAAACCGACGACAACTCTCCCGTCTACAGGCCACGGAAGAGATTTTTTTCTTTCCGCCTGCACAGCAGGAGGACGCACTGCGGCTGTCCGTTTCTTTTTGTTTGCCTCATTTATTTTATCTATCAGGCTCTGCAGCGCTTTTGCGCTTTCGTTTAAAGCTCTTATTTCCCGTTCCGCGGCATGCCTTTTGTTTAATGTAATCTTCAAAAATTCATTTTTTTCTTTGAGCACATTTTTATGACGTTCTACAAATTTGCTTTCTTTCCGCTGCAGATTTAAAAGATCTTTTTTTGATCTTTCACACCTTTTCATATTTGCTGCAGAAATTGCTGCCGACTTTTTTTCTTTTTCAAAATTCTCTTTCTTATATTCCAAAGATTTTTGTCTTATCTTATACTCCACAGGATTTTGCTCATAAGAAAATGAAAAAGTCATTTTATTGAAAAATTTGATACCGTCAAGCACAGCCTGATTCCAAACGGTGCTTCTTGAAGAAGCAACATTGTATACTTTTGAAAAGTTCTCAAGGTTATATTGAGCGGTTTTTATATCTGTCGAGAGTTTTACAAGTTTTTTTTCGGTTTTTTCTATACTATCGTTAATAGACTTCAGCTCTTCTTTAAAAATTCTTTCCCGACGTATAAGTTTATTCTTTTCCTGCTCTTTTTCTTTTATTGATTTTTTAACTTCGGAAAGCTTTTTTGACTGCGATTTTATATCTTCGCTCTGTCCTGATGCCGATAGAAAAAAACAAACCAACAAAAAAATCAAAGTAAATATTTTTTTCATATCAGTCCAATATGACTCCTAAAACAGCGATAAAAGGTATTATTGAAAATATTGCTATCTTATCGGTTAACAAAGGATACCGCACACAAATGCAGACAGTCCACAAAATAAGAAAACCGGACGCCGAAGATAGTAAATAAGGGAAAATGTTTGCAACAATCTTTCTTGTATCCAACTTCTGTTCCAAAACGAAAAATATGCATTTGAAAACAAATAAAATAAAAATAATAACTGCAAAAACAAAAAATATTTTCCGGTAAAACAACAATAAATTTTCGATTTCTGCATAATGCTTAAAAACCGGCATATCAAATACGATTTCATCAATGCCGGAAATTCTCTCTAAAACACTTTTCATCTCCGAAAGAAAATTTTCATACGGTATGGATTTTGGAGCAACTAGCGCGTACGACTGAACTGATTTTGCGGCATCCGGCACGGAAATATCTTTTAAAAACGGGTTTTTTTCAACAGCTTTTGAGTAAGCTTCGGCTGCGTTTACATACTCTTTTACCGACACCAAACCCGTAGCTTCGATCTCTCCTCTTATAACTGCGTCATCTGCGGAATTTTTGTCAAAAAAGACGACTATATTGAGATTTTCCGACAATATTTTAGCATAGTCTTTAATTCGGTAATAATGTCCTGAAACTAAAATGCAGAATGCGCACAAAGATGCAACAGCAACAAGTTTCAGCGACTCAGAGGCTGTTTTTATTGTAAACTTACCAATTTTCATATCAACACTCCATAAAAAATATTTTTACATTTTTTATAAATTTCCGCCGCCACATCAAAAACCAAAAAAAAATCTTTTACGGCGTCTTATCCTGCATTTACCAGACTTTTTAGTTTTTACATAATAAAACCTTCATAGAAATTCGATCATGATATTTACAGCATTTTCTTTAACCGCCGTTATCATTATTTAATACCTCAGACAGTACAAAAATAAGCGCGCCCATAAAAAACGTACGACATTTAATTATATACTAAAAATCCCAGCCATTTTCTATGATACGAATTTCGGCACGCATCTCTGCTTTTATCAAATACCTATGTCTGATTAAATTTTCAGTTTCAAGTATTTTCTTTTTCAGTTCCAACCGGATTTTCAGCAGCACCAGCCAACTCTTTTTTAGTAACATCAACTGGAACATCACCACCGGAATTTTCGTCGTCAAAAGGCAGTTCCGGTTCAGGATCATTATCGGACTGCTGCACATCTTTAGGCATATCCTCAATAAGAGGAAGCTCGCTCAGATGCGCAAGCCCGAAATGTTTTAAAAAGCACTGCGTTGTACCGTAAAGCAAAGGTTTTCCCAAAGCTTCTTTTCTACCTGCTACTCTTACCAATTTCCTATCAAGAAGAGTATCGATAACACCTGAAGATTCAACGCCTCTGACTTCATCAATTTCAACCCGCGTTATGGGCTGTTTATAGGCAATAATTGCCAGAGTTTCAAGAGCCGACGGAGATAATTTCAAGACAAATTTTTCTTTGAGAAGTTTTTTTATCCACGGATAATACTGCGGTTTTGTAGCAAAAGTCCAGCCATCTGCGACAAACTTAATTTCATAAGGTTTATTTAAATCTGCATATTCTTCTTTGAGTTCGTTTAAAATATTTTCAATATTATCCGTATCGGCGTAATCCGCTTTTATCAATTTCTTTAATTCTCTTAAACTTAAAGGTCTTTCAGAAACAAAAAGCAGTGCTTCCAAAATTTGTCTGACTTCAGATATTTCCATCATCTCCCTCTTATACTTATCAGTTTCAGAAGCCAATTTCAAACCAGAGGCAACAGATTCCTGCGAAAGCCGTTTTTGTTCGTCTTCTTTTTCCACATCTTTTAAAATATATTTATTACTATTATCTTCTTCCAGTTCAGACTCAATATAATTTCAGACATTTGCTGTTTCAAAGTCCTCGTAAGATATTTAGTTTGATATAGAGCCGATTCTACGTCCCTTTTTGAGGGTTTGAGTGTGTTATAGTACAGAGCTTTCATCTTCCAGCTCGTTCAAATAACTGTTCTATAAAAATGCTGCTTTTTTAATTTTGACCGTGAGGATTTTGACCGTTCATCGGATTAAATTGAATTGGCGGCTTCTCCGTCGGATCCAATTGAGCATTCACTTCTAGTTCTTGAGTAATAGAAAAGAAGTCTGCCAACCATCAAACACCTTAACTACGCTACAGTATACACCTATCCGTCACAACGCCGGTAGAATTCTCAACTGCATTCTCGTTAAACGGTCGCTGAGGAATTGTACCCAGCTAACAGTACTATGTTGCGCGTCAACGATCAAATTAGCAAGACTTCGATGCTCCATACTTATCACCTCAATGAATTTGTTTATTATATTATTAGCTGTGTTACATTATACCTCTCGTCTACCTCACCTAATTTATTCCCCATCCGGTTTAATATATTGGGTAGACTTGTTTTCCTGTTTCTGGCATAGAGCATACGATCCATACAGCTATTTAACAAGCATAGCAGTACCAATTACAGTCAAAGTATAACTCTCGCACCAAATTGATAAGCACTAACTAATCGATTAGCGTCCTGCTTTACTTCGGGACGATAGACGATATTTGATGATTTCACCTATGTTCTTCTTTTGACAGTATATCTGTTGGTTTCGGGATAACGTTATGGCAGGCAGACAACATAAATAGTGGTGTTAACAATAAAACAAATAATTTAATTTTCACTATCCCCTTTATTATAAATCTTATAAATTCTTATTTCCGAAAATAATTCGGACTGTTTAGCGGCGATCTGCTTATTTTTTACAAGCTCCAAAACAGCCATAAAACACACTATCAGCGCTGTTTTAGTCTTTTGCATTCTTAGTATCTCATTAAAAGAAATATATTGTCTTCCCTCTAAAACATCAAGAATTTCCCTGATTTTTGTCTCAATGGGAATTTCATGATACATAATTTCTTTTATATTTTCTGGAAGCGTCGTTAAAGCTGTGCGGAAACTGCCCACCAAATCAAAAATCGTAGCATCTAAAACAAAATCCTGTTTATTTACCGGGAGAGCCGGTCTGTAGTAAATCTGCGAATTTTCTATAATTTTATACGACAAGAGTTTTCCAAGTTCTTTATATTTCCGATATTCAAGAAGTCTGTTTTTAAGAAAACTTAAAGAATCGTCCTCTAAGATGTCTTTTTCGTTATTTGACGGAATAAGAATTCTCGCCTTTATCTGCATAAGAGTCGACGCCATAACAAGAAATTCACCCGCTATATCAATATTAAGTTCCTGCATCAAATCAAGATACGCAAGATACTCGGCTGTTATTTCGGCTATTTTTATCTCATTAATTTCCAAATCGTTCTTTTTTATAAGATGCAGAAGAAGATCTAAAGGTCCTTCAAATGTATCAAGATGTATGTCATAAACCATAACAATCCCATTCTCCTGTCACAACGAGCAGAGCTTGTCCTCGGGAGTATCTGTGTTTTTACATTCTTTTCAGGATATTTAAAACTTGATTTTTTCAAAAGAAGCCAAACACCCGGCAAACATCTCTTAAAACTTCATTGCTTTGCGGATCTCTTCCATAGTTTGCTGCGCAATTTCCACAGCTTTTCGGCATCCCGTTTCAACTATCTTTTCCAAATACGCTTTATCGGCAATTAAATCTTTTCTTTTCTCAGTCAAAGGTTTCATAAATTCAGAAAGCATTTCTATTAACTGTTTTTTACACGACACACAGCCTATTGTGCCGACCTTGCATTCTTCTTCTCTGTTTTTATATTCTCTGTTAAATATTTCGTGAAACGCAAAAACTACACAACCGCATGGATGTCCGGGATCGGCTTTTTTTATCTTTAGAGGATCCGTAAACATACTTTTAACCTTATCCCTTAAAATATCGTTGCTTTCGCCAAGCAGAATTGAGTTGCCGTAAGATTTTGACATTTTTCTTCCGTCTAAGCCCAGAACTCTTGCAGCTTTTGTAAGTTCTTCTTTAGGTTCAATGAAAGTATCACCGTAAAAGTTGTTAAATCTTCTTGCTATTTCGCGGGTAAGCTCCAGATGCGAGAGCTGATCTTCTCCGACAGGAACAATATCGGCTTTATAGAGAAGAATATCTGCAGACATTAAAATAGGATAGCCTAAAAAACCGTAATTGCTGAGATCTTTATTTTTGATTTCACTTATTTGTTCTTTGTACGTAGGACATCTCTGAAGCCAGCTCAGAGGAGTTATCATAGAAAGTATTAAAAACAATTCACTGTGATGAGGTACTCCTGATTGCTTAAAAAGTACGCTTTTTTCGGGATCTATACCCGCGGTAATCCAATCAGCAACCATTTCTAAAGTATTTTCATTAACTGCAGAAGTATCAGCATAATTGGTGGTTAAAGCATGCCAGTCTGCCGACATATAATAACACTCATATTCATTTTGAAATTTAACCCAGTTCCGCAGAGCGCCGAAATAATGACCCAAATGAAGTCTGCCCGTCGGACGCATGCCTGACAACACTTTACTCATACAATTTTCTCTGTTTATTTTAAAATTTTCTTTTTATTTAACTCGGAAAAACATCAAAAAGCAATCATTCTGGAAGTCGCTACAAAAAAATTTGCTATAGAATATATAAACTTCCACACTATTTCAGACGACAATATCACACATAACAACATTAAACAAATATATGGATTTAAATTTAAGTATCTTGCCGCAATTTTTTCAGGCAAAAAATATATTATAATTTTTGAACCGTCAAAAGGCGGAACAGGGATAAGATTTATAACTGCAAGAATAATATTTATGACAATCATCATATATAAAGAATGTTCTATCAACCGGTTATGCATAAGTTCAAAATTCGGAAAATATTTCACAATATGCATCCCCAGTCCGGATAGAAAAGCAAGCAATATATTGGAGGCAGGTCCGGCAAGACAAACAAGCGGAATATCCTTTCTCGGATTTTTTAAATTTTTGTAATTTAAAGGAACGGGTTTTGCCCATCCTAAAAGAACAGGCACTTTCAAAAGAAATAATATTGTTGGAAGTAAAATAGTTCCAAATAATTCTATATGCGGTATAGGATTTAAAGTAATGCGTCTTGCCATTTTGGCTGTATCATCACCTCTTAAATAAGCGACATATCCGTGCGCTACTTCATGAATTATTGCTGAAAAAAGCAAAATTACAATATATACAAATACCGTCATTGCTGTCCTTTCATATCACTTATTGAAATATCATACAAAAATTGATAAGTAATTTTATGTTTTTTTGAATTTCTTTGTCAAACTTGTGTATTATGCGAAATTTTCAGAATTGGTATCCTCATTTTAGCTTTATTTATAAGCGACTTCCGTTTCGGCTTGCATCATTTTTTTGCCTTTTTCTTTTTTAATTTTTTCAGGATGTCCCTGCCGACAATCTGTTTGTCTGTTATTCTATCATTTGCCATCATAATAATCTGCATATAATCAATGTTTTTAAGGTACGCTCTTGCCTCTCCTACACCCGCTATGAAGTAGTACAACGTGTGCTTTTCCACCCGTTGATAAACACCCAGTCGCTTCCTAGAAAACTTGATAAATTGGATATAGTATTCCTCCTGCTGTGATTGATTTAAATTCTACAAAAGCTTTTAGGTCAAGGTATTATCTAAGTTTAATACAAAAGGCATATAGCTGAACACTATACACCTCATTTTTTTCTTCTCTTTTACTATTATACATTCTCGATTTCGCCTCCGTCTTTGTTAATTCCGTCCCACACGCTATAGCCAGTTGCTGAGCAGTCGGTTCATTGTGAAATATGTTTGCGTAAATAGGAATAAGAAAAAAGTGGGAAGCAGTCTAAAAAAACTGCTCACCATTTTTGATAAACTGGCTTTTTGCTGATTTAATTCCTTAATCTGGTTTATCTGTTCTGCAATCTCCTGTTGAAGTTCTGAACACCTCTATCAGACTGCTCTTCCTATTCCTCTGTCGGAGAAACACTAGCCAAGTCCGCTATTTTTTTCATTGTCGGCTTATAAAAGCCAAAATACCAAACAGCAGAGGTAACACCAACCGCCAGAATAGCTAGAACGTACGGATTGTTAACGGCACTCCATACCGTTTCACCCACATTTTCCCTTGACTGGCTTCCTCTTTCTTCATAACTCCAGACACTTTATTCGCTGGGTTTACCATCTGCTTCCTGTCAGCACAACCGCTAAAATTTAACAAGACTAAAAATATCAAAATGTAAACATTAATTAGTTTTTTCATTATTCAGGATTTTTAATCCTTTAATTTCTATGTCCGCAAATGTATAGTTGCGCCGGCTTTCCTTTCCTAATCTCAACACGCTTACCGGACTTCGGGGGGGGGGCCGTACTTGCTTGAAAAACACTGAACAAGCAGTGTACAACACTATTTTTTGCCTTCTTACTTAATCATTGAATCCGTTGAATATAATTTTTCGGGAATATATTATCTTGCCCCAAAATCCCGGATTCATCAAGGCTCTTTTTAAATTTCGCCATTTCTTTAAAGCCTTCCTTGCCAAGCATCTTCTCCAATAAAATATGTTTAAGTTTTCCTATTCCATGTTCCGCAGAAACCGTTCCACCAAGCTCAACAGCTTTCTGGGCAATATCTACACATATTCGTCTGCATCGTTCGTATTCTTCTTTATTTGAAGCTATAATATTTGCATGCAGATGATTTTCCCCTATATGTCCGAAAGTTAAATTAAAAATGCCGGATTTTTTAAATTCCCTGTCACAAAAGTCAACAATTTCAGGCAGTTTCCCTTCAGGAACAGCAAAATCCGTACCGGATTTCGGAATTTTATTCTTTCTTACAATTTCATTTACGCGCTCTGGAATTCTGTGCCTGAAAACCCTGAATTCTTCCTGCTGTGCCAAATTTGAAGCAAACCAAACTTTTTCCAAATCAATGCCGCTGCCGCTGATGGCTTCAATCCATTTTTCCATTAGAATATCAAAATTATCTTCGTATATATCCTGTTCAAACATAATACTGGCCTCAACATTTTCAGGTATGACAGGATAATCTTTTTTTATCATAAGCAATGTATTCTTATCAAAATATTCTAAAGCCATAGCACTGATTGAATCTTTTAAATTTTCTTTTTCCGTATTTTTAGAAATAATTTTTATTTTATTTACAAATTCACATGCACTGTCGCGACTCTCAAAAAATATTATCCCACCGAAAACTTCTTTAAAATGAGGAATAAGTTTAAGCACAGCCTCCACAATAACGCAAAGAGTGCCATCCGAACCTATAAAAACATCCGTTAAATCGGCAGCGGGATAATTGTAATATCCCGTGACATTTTTTATTGCAGGCAAATGATACTTTGGAAGCAGTATATGTTTTTTACCCTTATTCGTATCAAAAGTTATTCTGCCGTTTTTATCAGCAAAATATTTACCCCTCTCAATATAACTTTGAGAACCATCTGAAAAAACAACTTTTAAAGCTTTGATATGATCTCTCGTTACGCCGAATTTAAAGCCTCTGCCTCCAGAAGCATTAGTTGAAATATTTCCGCCAATAGACGCATTCTTTTCAGTAGGATCCGGCGAATACATCCAGCCTCTGCCGAAAGCTTTCAATTTTATATCACAAATTTTTGCTCCAGCCTGAACAGTAATAAGAGCGTTTTTATTATCAATCTCTTTTATTTCGCTGATATTATTTAACTTTTCCAAAGATAATATACTTCCGCCAAACGCAAGTCCGGAAGCAGTATTTCCCGTAAGCGCGCCTACAACCGTTACCGGTGTTTTAGACTTAGACATTTCAACAAGAAAGCCGGATATATCGTCTTCAGTTTCCGCCACCGCAACAAAATCGGCGCTGGAACCTATGACACCCGAATTATCTTCAAAATAATTTTGAATTATATCTTTATCTCTCTTTATTATCATTTTATTTTCCCGCAATATAGTTCAAACGTCATCAGTTATCTACCCAACTATTATTTTTAACATCTTAATTTGACGCCGAAATCAGTATCGAGTTTCTGTAATAGAACATTCATATCTTTATTGACTTCTTCGTCGGTCAATGTTCTTTCGCTGTTTTTATAAGACAATCTGAACGAGTAGCTGATTTTGCCATTACCTATTTTAGACTCATCGGAATACACTGAAAATAACGAATACTCTTTTAAAATACCACCGGATTTCATAACATTTTTAATGACTTTTTCTATTTCAGAAAACTGCAAAGCTTTATCCGCAGTAATTGAGATGTCTCTTTTTACCTCAGGAAATTTTGAATATGCTTTATATAGAGATTTCTTTCCGGCACAAACATTCTCAAACGGCTCTAAATCAATTTCAAAATAGAATACGTCGCTTTCAACGTCATCATCAGTTATTGACGGCTTCAAAACACCGAAGTGACCTACAGGTTTCCCTTTATAAACAACAGACGCGGTTTTTCCAGAGTGATAATAGCTCTCAGCATTTAAATTTTCAGCAATTATAAATTCATCTGACGATAAAATATTTCTTATTATTCCGCCGCCGAAATAAAAGTCATATTTCGGACTAATTTTTTGTTCCGCCCATTTCCACCATTTCTGCCAAACTTTACCATACATTATAACCGCAAAAGCTTTTCTTTCGCCAAGTCCGGTAAAAATTTTACCATACTCAAATAAAGTTACAGTCTCAGAACCCCGCCCGATATTAAGCAGTAGATTTTTATACAGCGCCGGCAGTAAAGACGGTCTTAAAACTTCGTTTTCTTTTGATATAGGGTTTGCTATTTTGTAAGAATATTTCAAATCAAATTTTTCCAGTTCAGCGATCTCCGAAAAACTATAATTCAGGGCTTCGCTGAAACCAAGTCCGTTTAACTTAACTCTAAACTCTTCAGCAACAGCATGAAGAAATGAATTATCCGTTGCACAAACTTCAGCAGCACACCTTTTTTCAGGAGACGTTATGACGTCATATCCTTTAATTCTTGCAATTTCTTCAATTAAATCCACTTCCTTTTTTATATCGTTGCGCCACGATGGAACAGTACAGAAAATTATTGTGCCTCTGGACTGTAAATCTATTCCTAAAAATCTTAAAATTTCCGCTATTTCGTCTTCTTTGACAGCACAGCCCAAAATTTTAGATACTTTTTCAACTCTTAAAGCTATATCTGCCCTTTCATATTTTACAATCTGCAAATCTTCTCTTGCCTCCATTCTGCCGCCTGCAATTTCAATTATGAGATTAGCGGCTCTCCACGACGCAAGCTCGGTTATATTCCATCCCAATCCTCTTTCAAATCTGTAAGAAGAACCGCTCGAAAGATTTAATTTTTTTGAAGTTTTTCTTATTGAAACCGCATCAAAAATTGCGCTTTCTAAAAATACGGTTTCAGTTTTTTCATCAATACCAGAATACTCTCCTCCCATCACTCCAGCAATCGCAACAGGCTTTTTACTGTCCGCTATAACGAGCATTTCAGAATCAAGTTTATATTCTTTGCCGTCGAGAGCAGTTATCTTCTCGAAATCGACAGCTTTTCTTACGACAATCTTTTTAGACGAAAGTTTCGTTATGTCAAAAGCATGCAGAGGCTGTCCTAGTTCAATCATAACGTAGTTGGTTATGTCAACAACATTATTGACGGGTCTTATTCCGCTTTTCTCCAAAGCATCTGCAATCCAGCCGGGCGACGGACATATTTTAACACCGGATATAACGCTTCCTATATATCGACGGCACAAATCAGATTTTACTTCAATGCAGTTTAAGTACGGGATATTGAAAGTCTTTATTATCGGAAAAGATAGTATTTTACGCAGTTTCGCACCTATCTCTCTTGCAACTCCTAAATGACTTAAACAATCGCCTCTATTTGTAGTTATTTCTATTTCGAGTATAGAATCAAGTCCGCTTAAAACGTTTTCAAGAGCAACGCCCATCTTTGTATTTTTGTCAAGAATCAAAATGCCGTCGGATTCTTTCTTAAGACCGAGATCCGCTTCAGAACATATCATACCTTCAGACACTGTTCCTCTTATTTTGGATTTATTTATTTTAAAATTTCCAGGTAATACGGCGCCTATCTTTGCAAGAGGAACAATTTGCCCCGCAGCAATATTTTTTGCACCGCATACTATTGAATAATCTTTTGAACCGTCATTGACCTTACACAAAGAAAGTCTGTCTGCCCCGGGATGTTTTAGCACCTCCAAAACTTCTACCGTAACGACATTACACCAGTCGCACCCCGTTGAAACAACAGAAGTTTCAATGCCTACAGAAATAAGCATTGAGGCAAGTTCTTGCGGGCTTAACTCAAAATCTACAAACTTTTTAAGCCAATTATACGATAACTTCATTTCCCAATTCCTTACTTTTCCCGTCAGTTCGGGACAACGACGCAAAAAGCCCAACTCCATATACAAGTTCCGTCATTACGAACTTGATCCAGAATCTGTCGCGCCGAAGTCATTTATCGCCATTTAGCATCCCGTCTTTCGCTGCCCGCTTACTTACTTTATTACATCAAGAATTCCTAATTTTGAGACACGACAAACGGAATAAATCCAAATTCTTTAAGGATATTGTATCCAAGATAACAAGACAAGTTTTTGAAATATCTGTTTTTTCTGCAAATCTTTCAAAATCCGCGATTTTTCACAATGACAGAGACCGATAAAAACAATATTATATAACTTTAAAACTGCTTCAAAAATCTTAAATCGTTTTCATACAGAAGCCGTATATCATCTATTCCGTATTTAAGCATCGCAATTCTTTCAACTCCCATACCGAAAGCATAGCCTGTATATTTTTCAGAATCGTAATTAACGGCTTTTAAAACATCAGGATGAACCATTCCGCAACCCAATGTTTCAATCCATCCCGAATTTTTGCATATTCTGCAGCCCTCGCCTTTACAGAAAAAACACTGAATATCAACCTCAGCAGACGGCTCCGTAAATTGAAAATGCGACGGTTTGAACCGTACACCTAATTCAGAACCAAAAAATTGGTGTATAAAATTGATAAGTACGGCTTTTAAATCCACAAACGATATATTTTCATCTACTTCAAACCCTTCAATCTGATGGAAAGTTGACGAATGTGAAGCGTCAGAAGCTTCATTTCTGTAAACTCTTCCGGGGACAATAACTTTTACTGGAGGATTTTGTTTTTCCATAACATGAATCTGTACCGGAGAAGTATGGGTTCTGAGCAGATTTTTCATACCCTCAATATAAAAAGTATCCTGGGTATCTCTTGACGGATGACTTTCAGGTATATTTAAAGCTTCAAAGTTGTACCAATCGGTTTCTATTTCAGGTCCTTCCACAACACTAAAGCCAAGCGACTTAAAAACAGAACTTATATTCTTTATCGTCTGCACAACAGGATGAAAACTCCCTTTTGAAAATGGGAAATAAAAACTTGGAGAATAATCCAGTTTATCCTTATGCATTTTTTCGTCAAGCAAAACTTTTTTAAGACTTTTCTTTCTTTTCTCAATTTCACTTACAATAATATCTTTTGCTCCATTCGCTTCCGAGCCGATTATTTTTCTATCCTTAATAGAGTACTGCGACAGAGATTTTAAAATCTGCGTCAACACGCCATTTTTTCCCAAATATCTGGTTTTTATGTCTTCAAGCGCTGTAAAATCGGCATTTTTTATTTCTTCTGATGCTCTATCAATAATCTGTTTAATATCATCCATTGCAGAATCTCTATATCATTTTATGTTATGTATAAATATTTAAAGTCTGTTTTTTGCTACACCGAAAACCGACATAGCACATATTTTAACTCTTAATACCTATAAGTTTATTAAGCCTGACTCTGACTATTTTGTAGTCGGGTTTAACAGTCAATGCTTTTGAATACATTTCTCTTGCTTCGTCCATTTGATTTGAACTTTCTTTAATAAGACCTATATTATAATAAGCCTCAGCGTTGCCCGGATTTATTTCCAAAACTTTTTTAAACTCAGACACGGCTTCATCATACTTATTGTTAAGAAAGTAAAATTTCCCCAATTCTATATGGTTTGCCTCGTTTGAAACCGTATTTTTTATATCATTACTCATTAATCATCCTCTTAATTTTACCAAAGACTTTACAGAACCTATTACAACCAAAATATCATTTTGACTTATTTCATCGTCAGGTCCCGGCATCATATTTACTTCTTCTTTTATATCACTCTGTCCGTCATCATCAATAATCGGAATGCGTTTGCGCATGGCAATAATATTGACCCCGTAATTGTTTCTGACACCTGAATTTTTTATTGTCTTTCCCCAAATCTCTTTCGGGGCTATCACTTCAACCAAATTATAATCTTTTGAAAGTTCTATCTGTTCCAAAATATTCGGCATTACTATATTATCTACAAGTTTTTTTGCCATTTCAAATTCCGGATAAACTACGATATCCACACCGAGTTTTGCCGCAACTTTAGAATGCCAACGGCTTGAAGATTTGAGAATGACGTTTTTAACACCGAGTTCCTTAACTATTAACGTGGACAGAATGCTTGTCTCTATATTTCCGCCTATTGAAATTACAACACTGTCGCAGTCCGCAACACCGGCATCTTCCATAGCCTTTTCATCGGTTGCATCAGCCACTAAAGCCTGCGTGACAAACCGGCTTATACGGTTGACTGTTTCACTGTCATTGTCAATAGCCAAAACCTGCATATCTTTTTTTACAAGTTCCACCGCAACATTATAACCAAACGTCCCAAGTCCTATAATCGCAAACTGTTTCTTTTTCATCGATGATTCGCTCTTTTGTCATAATGAAAAGGCAATATTTTT
Organism: Endomicrobium sp.; assembly: GCA_031260705.1. Taxonomy (GTDB): domain Bacteria; phylum Elusimicrobiota; class Endomicrobiia; order Endomicrobiales; family Endomicrobiaceae; genus Endomicrobiellum. Next base: position 60,683 of record JAISLA010000009.1, read on the forward strand.
AAAGCATCCGGTCTTTTCGTAAAATTTCATATTCATTACGACATATAAACAAAGATAATGCCAGTCGACCTATCCGACTAATATTCTGGCTTCGGGATATCTTATCCTCTTCTTTTTACCAACTGGATCTAACACAAGTATCAATAATGTAAGTATCCCTATTCTTCCCGCTATCATTGCAATAATGATAAGCACTTTACCTTCAACTGACAAATCAGCGGTAATACCCAGTGACAATCCGGCTGTGGCAAATGCCGAAACAACTTCAAAGACAACAGTAAGCGGTTTTAAACAACTTTCAAGCAAAACGATAATCGCTGAAAAAAATGCAATTGAAGCAAAAAATATAATAAAAACCGCCAGAGCCTTTTTTACTATACCGGCCGGGATCCGCCTTTTAAATAAAACAAAATCGTCGTCACCTTTCAGCACGCTTCTTACAAATATAAAAACTAACGCAAGCGTAGTAACTTTTACACCACCCGCCGTGCTTCCCGGCGCTGCGCCGGCTGACATTAAAAATAACAGTATTGCATCAGTAAATTCACTAAACAAATTTACGGGGACAGAATAAAAACCTGCCGTTCTTGCACTTACAGCCTGAAAAAAAGCATTATTTATTGAATAAAATAGTCCATGTCCTCTTAGCGCACCTGAAAATAAAAACAATATAAATGCAAAAAATGTAATCACCGCCGATATGGAAAGAACAACCTTTGTATGCGTCCACAAACGCAAACGCTTTTCTTTATATGTATCGTAAATATCAACTATTACAAAAAAGCCAAGTCCACCGATAAGCACTAAGACAGAAATCACATACAACAAAGCCGGATCATTTGCAAATCCTGCTAAACTGTCACAAAAAAAACCAAAACCAGCATTACAAAAAGCCGCTATTGAATAAAATATTCCTAAATATACTGATCTTAAAAATGAAAAACTGCGGAAAAAAATAAAAGTTAATACAACCGCTCCAGTAAATTCTATGACTAAAACAAAAAAAACAGCTTTTAAAAGAAGTTTCTTTAAACCGCTGAAAGACGATATATCAAATATATCCTGCATTATACGTCTGTCTTTCAAAGCTATTTTACCAAACAGCAACGTAATAAAGGTGGAAACAAACATATACCCTATACCGCCAAGCTGCACGAGAATTAAAATAACTATCTGTCCGAACGTTGAATAATATTCACCAATATTTACGACTGAAAGACCCGTAACGCATACAGCTGAAACAGATGTAAATAAACTTGTAATAAAAGAAAAATCACCGGAACTGCGCGCGGCAGGAAGCGACAAAAGTAATACGCCTGTTATTATAAGTCCAAGAAAAAACAATATCAGTGTTTTTGCCGGAGAATAATTCATTTATTTCTATGCAGCTTTCGCAACTTCAATCAGCTGTTTAAATGCAGCATTATCGTTTACCGCTATTTCTGCAAGCATCTTTCTGTCTATTGCAACATTGGCTTTCTTAAGACCGGAAATAAATCTATTATAAGAAATTCCTTCTTCTCTTACTGCAGCATTAAGACGCACTATCCAAAGAGTTCTGAAATTTGCCTTATTGTCCTTTCTTCCGGTATAAGCATAATTAAGAGATCTTTCTACCTGCTGGATTACCATTCTCCAACGGTTTTTCTTCGCTGCATAAGATCCTTTTGCAAGTCTGAATATTTTTTTCTTTCTTTGTCTTGTATATACAACACTTTTCGCACGCATCTAAGATCTCCCTTCATATAAATATTACTAAAAACTGTACGGCATAATCTTTTTCATCGTTTTCATATCTGCTTTTGTAACTATGACAGGTTTTCTTGCTTTTCTGTTTTGGTTTCCGGAATCCCCAGCTAAAAGATGTCTCTGTCCTGGTTTCTTATATTTAACTTTTCCTTTTCCCGTGACTTTAAAGCGTTTTTTTGCGCCGTTGTGCATTTTCATTTTAGGCACTTTATCCCCCGCTGACTATGACAAACCAATCTATGTCTGCAATCTGCCGAACTTAAAGCAGTCTGTCATAAATTAAATTTATTTTATTTTCTTTTTTGGGACCAAAGTCAAGAATATCCTCGTACCCATTGAATAAACTTTTCTTTCGGGACATGCAACATCAGCCAAAGATTCTTTTATTCTGTCCATAATTTTAATTCCCAAATCTTTGTGTTGCATTTCTCTTCCGGAAAATAAAGCCGTAAGCTGCACTTTATTTCCTCCATCAATAAATTCCCTGGCATGTTTAATTTTAACTTCCAGATCATGCTCGCTGATACGAGATCTTATTCTAACTTCTTTAATATGAGAAATTTTTTGTTTTTTTCTAGCTTCTTTTTCTTCTTTCTCCATCTCATACTTGAATTTAGAGAAATTAATTATTCTACACACAGGCGGATTTGCCTGCGGAGAAATTTCTACTAAATCCAAATCTTTTGCCAGCGCTTTTGCTAAAGCATCAGCTGTTTTTATTACTCCTATCATCGTCCCATCAAAATCAACAAGCCTTACCTCTGGCACTTTGATAAACTGGTTTATACGAAATTTTCTGTTTTCTACGACTCCTCCCCTGACAATACTTGTCAATTTTTAAATAAAAAAATCGGGGCGAACCAACCCCGCCCCGTAAATATACAATGTAAAAACAATTGTTTTATATTCTTTAACCTTTTCCCTTAAATAACATCTGGGTGAAGATGAGCCGGGATTAGCTGCTTTATTACTTAGCATTTAGCGAATTGTACAATAACTATCTCTCTTTGTCAATGCAGTGTCAGTATCTTTTTCATCTTAAATACAGACAGAGAAAAAATAACAAAAAGCATTATCCGGAAAGCAGACGTTATTCCAATCTATAATTCTCACAATTACATCACTATGCAAAAACCTGCCAACAAAATACTTTTGCTCTGACTTAAATATTAATGTCGCTCAAGTCTAAAAGAATTTCCGGAAATTCCTCGTTCAAAGTCTTTTGTAAAAACATCAAGATATTTTTGTGTCCCGCTTCTAAAAAACGGTCTAAATCATATTAAAAGCACAAGGATTTCAAAACGACGCAGATAAAACAACAAACACATCACCATAAATGTAAAAATTTTTTCTCAATTCCTGCTATTTAAGTTACTTTTTTTCCATATAATTCGTATTCCAGCTAAAGTCAAATACGGCAAAACAATTTCTATTTCTTCTATTTCGTCAAACACAAATCCAGCTAAACCGCCGGTGGCAATTATATGCTTTACTTTCATTTCCTTTTTTATTCTTGCAATAAGTTCTTTTACCAGTCCCGTATAACCAAAATAAAGTCCTGACTGCATGCATTCAATACTTGTAAGTCCTATTGATTTTAAAGGTTTTTTCATTTCTACACGCGGAAGTTGTTCTATTTTTAAATTAAGCAACTGCGCTAAAATTGCTGGACCTGGAGCTATCGCACCGCCGATATATATTCCTTCAGAATTTATGCAATCAAAAGTTGTTGCCGTACCGAAATCAATAACAACACAGCTATCGTCATAAACGGAATATGCGGCAACAATATCTGCAATCCTGTCAGCACCAGTTTCTTTAGAATTTCCCGCCGCAAAAATAAGTCCGCCACAGTTTTTTGAGTTCACAAAAAACGTTTTTTTTTCAAAATATTTTTTTATGAGTTCTTCAAAAACAGCATTTAACGACGGAACCACGCTGGCAATCGCAAAATTGCTTACTTGTTTTGCATCAAAACCGTCATAAAAAAACATATCCATAAGAAATGTTGCATATTCGTCGGAAGTCCGCTCTTTTACAGTTGACATTCTCCAAACTTTCAACGGTTCAGGTAAAACTTTCTCGTCTTTCATGACAAACAAACCAACAGTTATATTTGTATTGCCAATGTCTAACGCTAAGAACATAATTTCTCCTATAACAGTCTTAATATTCAGACTGCAACTTTGTAAAAAAACTTATGTAAAAATAAGACAGGACATTTGCTCTTTTGCACTCTTTAACAGCCTTTTCGACTTATCCGCCGGATAGTGCGCACACATTTTCCCATCATAAAGGATATTTATTTGATTATTAGTAATTAGTGTTAGGTGAGGTTTAATTAATATTATCAGGAGAGATAATACTTAAAAACAGAACAATATGGTAGAGAACGGGTTTAATCGTTTGTTAAATCCTACCAAATTATCTCATACTATAAGTATATCTATGCTTTTATTATCGTCAAGATTCTCTTGTAATATAGTTGTCAAATATTACTCATTACTCTACAATAATTACTCGCATGACTATAAGGTTCATTTTTACCTCTTCTTCTTTTATCTTCCTTTCCTACTATACATCCTCTTCAAAACTCCTGTGTTCTACCTATATCACAAAATGAGCGCTCTCAAACCACTCCATTCTTTTTATCCCTATTATCCCATGCAGCTTTATTTAAAGTTTTGCATTTTTCCGATGCATTTATAAAACTATCAATTTCAGATATTCTTACTTCAAACCCATCTTTTTTTATAAAACTAAAGTATCTTTTAGTATCAGTAAAAGTTCTTGGAGAAATGAATATCGAATAAGATTTAATTCCCTTTTTTAAAAATGTTTCTAAATGTCTGTGAACAGAAAAAGATTCTCTTATATGTTGTTGTAAAGTCACTTCCACCAAAATCGTATCATTATTCTCAAAACACTCAATATCAGAATTGCCACCAGAAGCAAAACTTGTAGGAAGCCCTTAATCATCTGAAATAAAATTCGTTTTACCGTAACATTTTTAAGCTTTTTAAGAATAGCAAGAGAAATTAAAAATTCTAATCTCAACGGTTGCTCAATAACCTTTAAAATTTCATCTTTTGAAGCTTTCTTATTAAATAAATTAAGTAGTTCTTCTTTAATTAATATCCAGTCATAATAATCAACCCATTTTTTTAATTCAGTTTTCTTAACTTTTGCAGAAACATTGTATATAGAAAGTTTTGAAATTAAATTATTATCTATTTGTCCGATATATGAGAAAAATTCTTTTTCTGTTCTAAATTCTTTACAATAAATGTATTGCTGTAATATGTAATCAATAACATTGTTCTCTTTTGTATTCAAATCTATAAAATGACCGCCACCTCGTATGGAAATCAAACCTGTAAGTCTCATTTTTCGAATAAAATCATCGGGATAATCTATTAAAATCGAATTATCATCTCTTTTTATTTCATTCAAGCATTTTATAACATGTTTCTAAAATTATTTCATTACTTGGAGAAAAACCATATTTTTTACGAATTTTTTTGATTTCAACATATAAACTCTCTGCAATATCATTCCGCCAACAAAGAAATAATGGAATCTCTTTTTTTGAAATACCTATGTTGTTGTTATTCAAAAGTCTAATTGTTTTCAATAATAAAACCAAAGGAATATTTTTATTTAACACTCTACGAAAAGGATTATCTCTTTGATATTTTGCAAAAGCATTGGCAAAAACCATTAGTTCATTCTCAGGTTTTTCTTTGTCCAATAACATTTTTCCGCTCTCTGAAAAAACTATTTTTTCTTGCAAAAAATATCACACAAAACCAAGTTCCTTTGCAATTTTTAAACTATGTGTCAAATCTTGATGTCCAACCCCTTTCAAAGCCAGCTTCTTTATGATTTTGAGGATTATCCATAAACATCTTTTCAACTTCACCTTTACTTAATTTGATCCCATTATTCCATTTATTTCTGACGCTTTGAGATACTTTTACCGGCTTATACAAACCATTTTGAATCAACAATTGTACAACTTTATAATTATATCTACCGTAAGTATTTTCCATCATATTCAAAAAGAATGTTCAAAAAATCTTTCAATCTTTCAGGATTTCTCATAGTTGTCGTAAATAATAACGGTTTATATCCAGTTTGATGTTTTTTCATAATTCAGTAAGTTACTAAAACTTCTTTTACTATTTTCCGACTGTTATTGTAATAATTAATGTAATTACTCTTAATATTGTAAGTATTATATTTTTCCATCTAATTTAACAATATATTGTTCTTATTTCCTTTATAATACGCAATGTTTGACAAGGCAAATCTCACACCTTGTTCATTCAATCCATCCAAAATTCTCAACAAATCTTCTTCTGATCTTTCATTCCACAATTTATTGTATTCACTCGCAGCTATTAAATATGGACGGTCCAAATAAACAAAATCATTCTTTAAATATTTCCTACTGTAAAAAAAATCTCTAAAATCCTCACAACTAAAGAGCATACACTTGTCTTGTGCAAAATCAAAATATTCATTTAATGAATGTGCCACATTTTTATTAAAATCAATATTACCAACAGGCAGGTTAAACTTTCCTCTGCCGTTAAACCGCAACATCCTGTTAAATCCGTAAATAAGCAAAATATATAAAACTAAGGGATTATTATTTCCGAAATTATTAACATATATTCTTAGCTTTTCATAACCCTGTTTATTAAACCTTGCATAGTAAGTTTTTTTAAATTCTCTTTTCATCTCAAATGGAACTGTATCTTTTTTATAAGAACAAGAAAGATGATATTTATCACCCACATAAAATAATGGAGATCTTTTACTGTTTACTTTTTCCACTTTATTTTTGTAACAAATAAATATTCTTTATGACTTTTGAAATCAGTACTACCTGCATTAAAATATCTATAATCTTTTTCAAAAATTTTTGCAGAACCTCTTTTCATTAAAATCCTTTCTATTTCTTCCAAAGCAATTTTATTACGTGATGAATTGCTTTTAGAATCACAAGTATTGTTGTATGAAACAACTAAATATTCAGCTTTTATATCTTTAACAAGTTCAGAAAACTTATATTTTGCATTATTTCTACAATAATTACTCATATTTTCAGGTTCAGGCTTTACGGCTACTCCGTAAAGTTTCGATTTGTCCCATTTTATCAGGTTTCAAGAACATGATAAAATCTACTGTATTGTCTTGAATTATACGGCGGATCTATTACACCACATCAGCTGATATATTCTTCACAAACATATTTGCATCTTCCCTAAAAATAGACACATTTTTAACAGATATAGTATCTATTTATTTCATTATAAAATTATCATCTAAGACTTCTTTTTTTAAATACGCGTCAAAATGTCCTACTGTATTTGCTATTTTGTCTGCTGAATAAAGCAATGATGCTAATAAGATATAATTTTCTTTATCGGTCAAATTACTTTTATTGTTTTCGATATTCTCTCTTATAAATCCAATTTTTTTCGCAGCATCAACATTAAAAAATTTACCGCCAAAATATTTCGAAAAATAATTTTCCGATAAATCTTTTTCCGAAACAGCATTATAAATTTTCATAATACTGTTAATTTTATTATTATCAAACACTCATCACCAAAAAATGCCCTGTATATTGCATAATTTGAATATAAGAAGTCGTTTACTGACACTTTTTTAAAATTTTTACTTGCCTCAGCGACAACAATTCAAGTACCTACAAAAATATCCGCAAAAGAATCGATTTCACATTCACTCTCAATTATTGAGAATATCCAGCTGACAAGTTTGTATTTACTTTCTATATATCTGCGATTATATAATTGAAAATAATTCCTTTTTTCTCCTGTCGTGTAACAGTAAGTTTCCCGGAGTTTTTCCAGTATAAAAGCTAGAGTGTTTTCGCTGAGTATGAACTATATCAAAAAGCATTCCCTGTACTGCTTCACATAAATATTGCAGCTTTATATCATTATTATTTTGATACTCAATAGTATTTTTTTTCAACAACTGATTAGCTGAAATAAAAGTTAACAACTCTTCTTTTATTTTTAAAAGAGTATTGATTTCTTTATGTACCGGTTTTTCGTTTAATGATTTTCTTCCCATATTTATTTTCATTAATCACAATGAACCGACTGTGTGCGCTTAGTGCTACAATCAAAGGGCTAACAACACTAAAGCGTAACCGTATGGTGTGGATACGGGGGTCTGCAAAGCTGCATCTCAGCTGGAGAGAGTTGCTATAATTTAAAAACATTGCCGCCATCACTGTCTATTGCGACAATTAATGGCATACCTTCAACTTCAAGCTTATAAATTGCTTCGGGTCCCAAATCTTCAAAAGCAATCAAATCGGCTTTTTTTACCGTTTTAGAAAGAAGCGCTGCAACACCACCGGTGGCAACGAGATAGACCGCACTATTTTCTTTTATTGAATTGACAACAGATTCTGACCGCCCTCCTTTTCCAATCAAAAACTTAACGCCTTCTTTTAGAATTCTAGGCGTAAAAATATCCATTCTTGAAGATGTTGTAGGACCGCATGCTCCTATAACCGCACCCGGTTTTGCAGGCGACGGACCGCAATAGTAAATTGCAACATTCTTTAAATTAAAAGGAACCGCGATGCCGCTGTCTAACATATCTATAATTCTTTTATGAGCGGCGTCTCTTGCCGTATAAACAGTACCGCTGAGCAAAATTCTTTGCCCTGCTTTCAGCATTTTAGGATTTAAAACCAAATCTAGTAAATTTATTTTCATATTATAATAGTTTTTCTTCTGCAGGAATGGCACTGAATATTTACAGCGACAGGAAACGAGGCTATATGCACCGGTTTCTCTTCAATAAATACTGCCAAAGCGGTCGTTCTCCCGCCCATACCCATAGGACCGATATTCAGTTTATTTATATCATTTAACAATTCTATTTCTTTTCCGCCGTAAAAAGCATTTTTATTCTCACTGCCAATTTCACGTAGCAGAGCCTTCTTTGACATAAAACCTACAGATGCAAAATCTCCACCTATGCCGACACCGACAACCAAAGGAGGACAAGCATTTCTGCCTTTATCATTTACAGCGCTCAAAACAAATTCTTTTATCCCGTCCCAGCCGACGGACAGAGTCAACATTTTCAAGGCACTTGCGTTCTCGCTCCCGCCTCCTTTAGGCAAAAAAGTAATTTCTATCTTATCGCCGGACACCAAATCAATATAAATATTTGCCGGCGTATTGTCTTTAGTATTTTTTCTTTCAAGAGGATCAAAGACAACGGACTTGCGTAAATAACTATTTGTATATCCTAAAGAAACTCCTTTATTTACTGCAGCATAAATATCTCCGTTCTCAATCTCTGTGTCTCTGCCAAGCTTTATAAAGAAATTTGCCGTACCTGTATCCTGACAGAGCGGAATTTGCTCTTTTCTTGCGATATCTACATTTTCAATAATTTCTTTTAAAATATCCTTTGCCGTATTTTTTTCCAAAACAATATTTTGTTCCAAAGATTTCAAAACATCTGCAGGAAGTTTAAAATTTGTCTCAGCACACAAATTTTCTACGGCATTAATGATAATTTCAGATTTTATCTTTCGCACTTTTTATATAACCACTTTTCATCATTGTTTCAGTTATAGCTCTGCTTCTTTTTATAATAGATTTTGCATCATTAAAAATTTTATCATAACTTAATTTTTTACCAGCAACTTTTTCTTCTATCGCTTTTATACCTAACGCAGCGGCAACTTTAGGAAAAATTTCCCAGTCATCCATAGTAGGAAGAATTTTATCCGGTCTTATTTTATTGTCCGCTATACATGAAGCAAGTTCTGTCGCGGCCGTTATACACATAGTATCTGTAATTGTTGAAGCTCTTACGTCAAGAGCTCCTCGGAAAACTCCCGGAAATCCCAAAGAATTATTTACCTGATTTTCAAAATCACTTCTTCCCGTTGCAACTACGGCTGCTCCCGCTTCTTTAGCTTCCCAAGGCCAAATTTCAGGTACGGGATTTGCGCACGTAAAAACTATGGGGTTTTTAGCCATCCCTTCTATCCATTTTTTATCTATTACTCCCGGACCTGGAGCTGATAAAGCGATAACAGCATCGGCATTTCCCATAGCTTCTTTAATTCCGCCGTGTACGTCGTTTACATTAGTGTCAGCGGCTAATGTCCATTTTTCAGGACACGTTTTTAAATCAACTCTCTTTTTATGCAAGGTTCCGCACAAGTCAACCATAATTATATTTGCAGGATTTGCACCGTAAAGAATTAAAAGTCTCGATATGCATATATTCGCAGCGCCTGCTCCTATCATTGCAATTCTAACTTTTCCTATTTTTTTGCCAACAACTTTCAAAGCATTTATAAAACCTGCAAGTGTTACAAGAGCTGTTCCCTGCTGATCATCATGCCATACGGGAACACGACATTCTTTCCTCAAAGTATTTAATACAGGAAAACATTTCGGCTGTTCTATATCTTCCAAATTCACGCCGCCAAAAGACGGCTGCAATATTTTTACGGTTTGTATTATCTCTTTCTCATCTTTTGTGTCAAGACATATCGGATATGCATCAACTCCACCAAGATATTTATATAAAAGAGCTTTCCCCTCCATAACGGGCATTCCTGCTTCCGGTCCTATATCGCCAAGCCCCAGAACTCTTGTTCCATCGCTCACTACTGCTACGCTGTTCCATTTATTTGTATATTCGTACACAAGTTCCGGGTTTTTATAAATATCAGTGCAGACTGCAGCAACTCCCGGGCTGTACCATATTGAAAAATCGTTAAAATCCTTAACTCTGCATTTAGGAACAACTTCAATCTTACCACGATAAAAAGGATGGAGTTTTCTCGCAATTTTTGATGGTTCCTCTGCCGCTTTCAAAAGTTTATTTACGTCAACTTTTTTCTGTTTCTCCATTTTATTTTCCTGTTAAAAAAAACCTTATATATAGGATAAACGTAAAGTTTTTTCTGTTTTTTAACATTTACTTTCCCGGAAATATACTATAAAAATTCTTAAATAAGCTAAAAGCCATTTCTAATAAAAACAATCTACTCTTTAATTCCCCTTAGGAAAATAATCTAAAATTACACTCCTTCTTTAAAACATTTTTGATATCATTCTTTCATAATTTTATTGACTTTTGCTAATTATTATATATCTTTAAGTGCAGGCAGTCAATCAATTTTTTTATATCATAAATTTTCTAAAAGCAACCAGAAAAAACAAAAACATATTAAAACAAGATAAGTAAAACAGGCATATAAAAAATACAAAGAAAGAAAGAAAGAAAGAAAGAAAGAAAGAGACAGGCAGAGAAATAACATATATATACTAATTATATGAATAGAGATTAGAAAAAGAAATGTACAGAAAAATATGTAAGAAACAATGGAAAAATTGTAAAAAGTAGAGGAGAAAACAACAAAGAGGTTTTTATCAAAAGATGATTAACCGTTTTAATGAAGTCTTCTCCAAGCAAAGAACATAAATATACGAAAGTGGCAAACGGTTAATCTGTTTTAGACTCAATAGAAATCATAACGCCGCCGTTTAATTTTTCAGCTACAAAATTATAAATCCATGCTATAAATATCGATCCGGCCGTCATAATAAGAGTATAGAAAACTACAAAAATGAAAAATAATAATATTTTTTTCACAATAAAACTAAAACTCACAGCTAAATCAAACGGTATTAAAAAAAACGGAAGGTAAAAAAATGAAAACAAACCGACGATAGTACCTAAAATTACAAAAATGATAGGAAATATTTTTAGAATTGAAAGAAGTTGAATTTTCTTTACATTGTAAACTAACATTAAAAACCTCTTCTTTTTAACTTTTAACTCTGCCCGCTTAAATGAATTCAACAGAATACTCTCTGTAACTGACAATAAATGTTTTGTTATAACTGCAATTTTATTTTTCCCCACATACCCGGTATGGATCATGAGTTTCTGTCATCATCAGAAAAGAAAATTTCCATTTTAATCTCTAATCTGCCAGTTAGCTTTTATCTCATCTCGCATTTTAATGATATAGATTTATATTATTTTTACCCGGACTTTGTTTGCTTCTTTCCCTATTCCGCTTTCCCTTTTCTTCCCCGCAAGGAAGAAAAAGCAAAGCGGAAAGTATATTTTAAAGAATAACCTTAAACATCAGATTGCGGTCAAGCCCGCTGTGACGATTTAGTATGATAATACTTTGTCGTCACTTTGATGCATACAGCTTTTTTATATCTTCAAGAGATTTTGGAGCATAATCCCTTGCATGTCCCGCAGTTCCAAAATCTTTCATCTTTGTAATAATAAGATTTGTAAGAGCAGTTCTTGCAGGTCCTAAATAATCCCTGGGATCAAATTTTTCCGGCGACTCCGTAAAAACTTTTCTTATTGCGGCAGTAAGCGCAAGTCTTCCGTCAGTATCAACGTTAATTTTTGATACACCAAGTTTAATTGCTTCCTGAAGGCTTGACATAGGCACACCTGTTGCTCCAGGCATTTTTCCGCCATATTTATTTACTTCGTCAGTTAATTCTTTAGGAACCGATGATGCGCCATGCAACACAATCGGAATATCTATCAAAGCTCTGATCTCCTTCAAAACATCAAAAGCAAGATTTGCGACGCCCTTAAACTTATACGCACCGTGCGAAGTTCCTATCGCAATAGCCAGAGAATCGACATCCGTTTCATTTACAAATTTCTCCGCTTCTTTAGGATCTGTCAAATGTATTTTACCTGATCCTACACCGTCTTCTATACCGCCGAGAGTTCCGATTTCAGCTTCCACCGAAACACCCCTAGCATGCGCATATTCGACAACAGAACGAGTAACTTTTACGTTGTAATCATAAGTTGAAGCCGTTTTTCCATCTTCCAGCAAAGAACCATCTATCATAACCGATGAAAATCCGAGATCTATAGCTTTTATAGCCGATTCCAAAGAGTTGCCGTGGTCTAAATGCATTGCAACAGAAATATCCGGGTTTTCTATAATAGCAGCTTTCATCAAATATCCCAAATATGTAAAATTAGAATACTTTAAAGCACCTCTGCTCGCCTGAATTATTACGGGAGACTGTGTTTCTTTCGCAGCAGCCATAATTGCCTGTATCTGCTCCATATTGTTAACGTTGTAAGCTCCCACTCCGTAGCCTTTTTTTTTTGCTTCTTCTAAAATTTGTTTTCCTGATACCAGTGCCATTTCCTTCCCTCCTTAAATTCAAATATTGTTTTTCCAAAATATTAAATTGTTTCCCTATCCGTCATAAAAAACTGGCTTGAAGCGCTATCTATGATCTATCCATTGCGCCTAAAGCATAGCAGGAAAACATTGAAACTTCGCCTATCACTATAATATTGAGCTTCCTAAACAGTTTAGACTCCTCATCCGCAAACGTTGGAAACAATTGTTTTCTTTTTAGTATGCTCTAAATATCTCAAGAAAATTGACTTGCTTGTTTCTGTGTTTTCTTCTTCCTATTTTGGAAGTAACTCTGTAGTAATTTAAAAGCCTATCGTGTCTGTCTTCGCCTTTATCTCGTCCAGTATAGCACTATAGTCTATTTTCTTGTCTTGGCTAGCGCCAGCGATATTCCTACATTTGATAATTTCACATCTGCGTCATCTATTTTAGTTTCTAAACACCACTACCACTGGAAACCGCATGTTTATGTTTGCCAATGAAACAATGATAAACCTCAGTCAATACCCAGAAAAAACCATAAACTCCAAATATTACCTCTACGGAATATTCTTTAGAAAACTGATGTGCATACTTAGCGTACTTTTTTACCTTGTCTACAACACTGTATCATCCTGCAGTCGCTCCATCCTTGATGATAGGCTTAACCGACTTACCACAACCGGATACTATACTAAAAACTTGTCATAAGTAAAACTACAAATGCTTTTTTCACTTTTTTTTTGCCCCTTTGAAATTTTTAAAATTATAAATTTCTATGCTCTGTTATTCGGGGGGGGGCACTTATGTCTTCTTAAGAGACATTCAAAGAATCCAACTCTGCGTCACCGAGATATCGCACTTTTGATCGCTACAGTCTTTATCTTCAAGACCCTGCTTTTATTCTAATTTTTCTGCAGATTTTTTCCACGTTTTTTTACGCTCATTTTCTCTTCTGCAACATCTTCGTATATACCCATTTTTCTAAACTTTAAATATCTTTCGTCTACAATTTCTTTACGGCTCATAGTCTTATATTTACAGAGATAGTCATTTAAAACAGCTTTTATATTTGCCGCCGTTGCCACCGGATCATAATGAGCGCCACCGAGAGGTTCTTTTATAATTCCATCTATAACTTTTAAATTTAACAAATCTTTAGCCGTTATTTTCATTGCCTGAGCGGCTTCCGGCGCTTTTGCGCCGTCTCTGAAAAGTATGGCGGCACAGCCTTCCGGAGAAATAACGGAATAGTAAGCATTTTCAAGACACAAAACCTTATTTGAAACCCCTATGCCCAAAGCTCCGCCGGAACCACCCTCACCGATAACAATGCTTATAATGGGAACTTTTAAATTTGACATATCTCTCAAATTTCTTGCGATAGCTTCCGCCTGTCCTCTTTCTTCTGCCGCAATTCCGGGATATGCGCCCGACGTATCTATAAAGGTTATTATCGGTCTGTTAAATTTCCCGGCAAGGTTCATAATCCTCATTGCCTTTCTATATCCTTCAGGATGTGCCATACCAAAATTCCTATCCATGTTTTCCTGAAGAGTTCTGCCTTTTTGATGCCCTATAACAACAACGGGATTATCGTTGAACACAGCAATGCCACATAAAATCGCCTGATCGTCTCCAAAAATTCTGTCGCCGTGAAGTTCTATAAAATCTTTAAAGATAAGTTTAACGTAATCTGCAGAGTAAGGTCTTTTTGGATGTCTTGCGATTTGTATCCTCTGCCAAGCTGTCAAAGAACCGTAAATCTTTTGTTTCAATTCATCTCTTGTTTTTTCAAGATCTTCAATTTGCGCCAACAAATCTATATTGCCGACCCGGGAAGATTCTTTTAAATCATTAATTCTATTATTAATTTCAGCAATAGGTTTTTCAAAATCAAAAGACGTTTCCATGTATCCTCGCTTAAAATTTACTGGAACAAATTACTTTAAAAACTCTTTCACAGGGAAATCTGTTATCTCCTTTTGCAAAACAGTCTCTCACAATGAAATCCACATCTATATATTCTGTTAAAGAAAATTTCAAACCGAAATTGAATCTTGCCGCTTCAAGACTTAATTTCGGAAAATAACTTATATTGTCGTATTCCATCATAAAATATGTCATCTCGTTATATATAGGACATAACAGATTCACAAAACCATGAGTTTCAGGTTTTGAAAAACCGTTTATGTTAATGCCGATATTAAGCATTAAACCTTCAATAAGAAACTCTCTGCCTGCAACAATATATACCCCTTTGCCTCTTTGCAAATATTTGTCGTCAGAACCGGAATTAAAAAAATAACCTTGACCATCATAACCTACTACTATTCCGGGCAGAGTCATATTTCCATCATAAATCCTGAACTTAACCTGTAGAGCCGGAATTGCAATTTTTGCATGATCATACCCTATAATCCGGCCCGACTCCAGCGATAAACCTACATTTAAAAATTTAAAAACACCAAAATCAATTTTGGAAAGAACGTTCCCGTTTGAAAAAAACCTAAATCCCATATCATAAGAATCGCAACTCAATATATCTAGGGTAGGCGTATCTATTAAATAAGTTTTACTCGCAAATGATAAAGAAATAAAAATAAAAACCGATAGCAGCGAACCCAATATTTTTCTAAACATTTATTTTTCCTTTGAGTATACACATACCTACATTGAACAAATTAAGGTTATTTACAGCGATTATACTAAAGCAATAATTTTTTTATGGCATCGTTATTTAAAACTTTATCCGCAACTTCGACTGCTGTCAAGCCGTCAGTATTAAAAGAAAAATCGCAATCCGCATAAACGCTTTTCCTAAAGTCTAAAAGTTTCTTTATCTCTATCAAAGGCTTTTCACATCTTAAAAGAGGTCTATTGTTTTCGACTTTCAATCTATCATATATAACCTCTGCTGAAGCATAGAGATTTATTATTATTCCTTTTTTCCTTAAATTCGCAATATTTGCAGGATTTAAAACCGCGCCACCGCCGCATGAAATTACGACAGAATCTTTTTCAGACACCTCTTTTACAGTTTCGGCTTCCATCTTCCTGAAATTAGTCTCCCCAAATTTTTTAAAAATGTCCCTTATTGATAAACCGGATTTTTTTTCTACTAAGTCATCAGTATCAAAAAAACTCATCTTAAGTTTTTCCGATACGATTTTCCCGGTCTTCGATTTGCCGGTACCCATGAAACCGGTAAATACCAAATTCATTTATAATACCTTTATTCTTTCTTTGTATATATTTACATTCTTTTTCATATCTTTGAGCGAATCGCCGCCGAACTTTTCTTTTAAAGCTTTTGCAAGTTCTACAGCAACTGCGGCTTCTGCAACAACACCAACCGCAGAAACTGCACAAACATCGCTTCTTACCGCCTCAGCTTCAGCGGTTTCTTTTGTAGCAAGATTGACGGAATGCAGAGGATTGGCAAGCGATGGGATCGCTTTCATCGTACATGTTACAACAATAGGTTCTCCGTTGCTCATACCGCCCTCTATGCCACCCGCCCTGTTTGTATTCCTATAAAATCCTCTTGTTACATCATAAAAAATCTCATCATGAGATAACGAACCAAAAAGCGAGGCAAGTTTTGTTCCCGCCCCAAACTCAACAGCTTTTACAGCCTGAATTGAAATTAAACTCTGCGCAAGACGCCCGTCAAGTTTTAAATCCCATTGAGTATGACTTCCAAGCCCTGCCGGTACATTTTTTGTTACAATAACGACTTTACCGCCTAAGGTATCTCCTTTTTCGCCAGCCTTTTTTATCAACTGAATCATTTTTTCACTTGCTTTTGCATCAGGGCATCTTACATAAGACATTTCTGCATCATACCATATTTCATCTTCTTTAACAGAAGAGATATCTGCAGTAACGTCTCCTATCTGCGACGTATAAGACGCAATACTTATTTCAAATTCTTTTAAAAGAGCTTTACATACAGCGCCGGCAGCTACTCTCGCCGCAGTTTCTCTTGCAGAAGCTCTTTCAAGAATATCTCTAAAATCGTTTACGCCGTATTTCATAAAACCTGGTAAATCGGCGTGTCCCGGACGCGGTTTTAAAAGGGGCATTTCTTCTGAATCGACAGACGTAGGCGACATTATTTTCGTCCAGTTTTTAAAATCTTTATTTGCAATATACATTGCTATAGGCGAACCGAGCGACACTTCATGACGCACACCCGAAAAAATTTTAACAGTATCCGTCTCTATGCACATTCTCTGTCCTCTGCCATAACCTTTCTGTCTTCTTGCAAGTTCTATGTTTATATCTTCCGAATTTATGGTAAACCCTGCGGGAATCCCCTCAATAATAACAAGAAGCCCTTCCCCATGCGATTCACCTGCCGTAGTAAATCTTATCATATCCACTCCCAATACCAATTATAAATAGTGTATTATTAGTAATTATATCTAATTTAAAAGAAGTATGTAAATAAGAGAACAGATAAAAATATCTGCTCTCTTGTGGGTATGTTTTTGCATTTATAAGTAAGATAATTATTTAAAAGCTATACGCCACCGTCCAGTATCTGCATTTATTTTATCCTACAATACCAATTATTAAATTATCATTGTGAACATACCTCGACGATTATTGCAAATTTATGCTCGACAGCCGGCTGCTGCCCTACGCTGTAAAAGAGTCCATTTTTCGTCAACGCCTTTCTGAATTGCCTCAAGAATATGAGCGTTATCGGATCTGAAAAGATGTTTAAATCTTCCCTGGAGTTTTAAGAATTCTATTACAGGCTTCTTTTCCTTAGGTATAACATTTATTTTATAAACACCTTTTTCAACCTCAAAAGAAGGCCAAACACAGGTTTCAACCGCAAGTCTTGAAATCCACATCGTATCTTCCGGTTTATATGTCCAACCCAGTCTGCAAGGCGTTAAAGTATTTATAAATGACGGTCCGTCAACTGCCAAAGCTTTCTGAACTTTTGTTATAAAATCATTCCAGTTTCCAACATAAGCCTGCGCAACATAAGGAATATCGTGAGCAATCATTATCTGTGTTAAATCTTTTTTATTTTGTTCTTTACCCTGACGCACTTTTCCCGCTGGAGCAGTTGTCGTATGAGCTCCTTTAGGAGTTGCACTAGATCTTTGGATTCCGGTGTTCATATATGCTTCATTGTTATAACATATATAAAGCATTCTGTGTCCTCTCTCCATTGCGCCCGACAAAGACTGTAATCCTATATCATAAGTTCCGCCATCACCGCCAAAAGTTATAAACCTTATATCGTCTTTAATTTTTCCTTGTGCTTTTAAACTTCTATATGCAGTTTCAATGCCGCTGCATGTTGCCGCCGAATTTTCAAAAGCGCTGTGAAAAAAAGAATCTTTCCATGCCGTATAAGGGAAAATTGTCGTCGAAACTTCCAAACACCCTGTAGCGTTTGCGATAACAACCGGCGTACTACCAGCGGCTATCAAAGTCTGTCTCGCAACTATACCTGCGCCGCAACCGGCGCAAAGACGGTGTCCACCTGTCAACCGCTCTGGGTTTTTGCTTAATTCTTTCAAACTTGCCATTTTATTTCTCCTAAGAACAAAACTTTTTCATTGACCGCAACCTCACCTTTACTATCCCCTGCGGAAGGCTAAAAAAAGGATGTGTCCATTTCGAGGAGAGTTATTCACCCTCTTACTCCCGACATCAAATTTGTACACACCCTTTCTAACATATACTCTCTCTTCCCTCTTAAGATAGAAAGAAAAACAGACTGGCGATTATTTTATTCTTACATTTATATATTCAACTTTATTTGACGGTTTTTCTGCGCCTGAAGTAATTTTGCAGAGTGTCTCGTAAATACTGGTAATATGTCCGGTACTGATTTCTCTTCCGCCAAGACCGTAAACATAGTTCACAACTTTAGGGCTTGTAACTCCCGAGGCATACAAAGATGCGACAATATCCGAATAAACAGGGGCAAATGCACCGGAATATGAATCCGCTCTGTCCATAACCGCAACTGCTTTAACATGCATTAAATCTTTTGCAATTTCTTCCACAGGGAACGGTCTGTAAACTCTTATCTTTAAAAGACCCGCCTTAACACCCTTTTCTCTCAATTCATTTACTACGACTTTTGCAGTTCCGGCTGTTGAACCTATAACCACTATTGCAATTTCTGCATCGTCAAGCATATATTTCTCATATAAACCGTATTTGCGCCCAAAAGTTTTTTCAAAATTTTCCGCTACATCTAAAACTATATCTTTCGCATCTCTCATAGCCTGCGCAAGCTGGTATCTGTGTTCAAAATAGTAATCCTGTAAATCGATTGAACCTAGCGTATAAGGCCTTTTAATATCTAAAAGGTATCTTTCAGGTTCGTATTTACCTATAAAAGCTTTTACATCCGCATCAGGATAAGTCTCGACAACTTCCATACAATGAGAAATAATAAACCCGTCTGTCGTCACAAGCGTAGGAAGTTTTGCTTTTTCGGCTATTCTTGTAGCCTGAATCATATTATCGTAAGCTTCCTGCGAGTTTTCCGAATATATCTGAATCCATCCCGCATCTCTTGCACCCATTGTATCCGACTGATCTCCGTGAATGTTAATCGGAGCAGAAATTGCCCTGTTGACTTCCGCCATAACTATAGGAAGCCTCAGTCCTGAAGCTATATAAAGCATTTCCCACATAAGAGATAATCCTTGCGAAGAAGTGCCTGTCATTGCTCTTGCGCCGGCTGCCGATGCCCCTATCGTCGCCGACATCGCAGAATGTTCGCTTTCTACCGCAACATACTCACTTTTTACAATGCCGTCTGCAACAAACTGTGAGAAAATCTGCACTATTTCAGTTGCCGGAGTTATAGGATATGCCGCTACTACATCCGGTTCTATCTGGCGCATTGCCTCAGCCATAACTTCGTTGCCGGTCTTTGCAACAAGTTTACCTTTTGAGTATACTGTCTTTATCATTTCATTAACCCCTCTTGAGGCAAAGCCTCTCTATAAATTTCTATTCATTTTTAGCCTCTTCTTTTTTGTTAAATATCTCCCCCCCAAACATTCCTAAAAATTACTCCGATTTGGTCATCGGTAAATTCTTTATATTTGTCAACAAACGTTTTATCTTCTAAAATTTCTTTTATCGCATCTGAATACGCTAGAGACGAGACCATCCGCTCTTATGTCCACACTGCCATCCAACATCCCATCCTCTATCAAATCCACTTGACCATTCTCTATCTTTTATTTTTTGGAGTTTTCCGCACGATACAAAACTAAAACCGAACACCCATACCATCACTAATGTTATTAACTTTTTCATTTAAAACCTACCCCCCCCCCACACACACACCCGGAAAAACAGAGTTGGACTGGGTAGCATCTCTTTTGTTTTTATTTATCCTTATTATTTCTTTTCCTGTTCCATTGTAATTGCTTTAATTTTAGGCAGACATTCTCTTGCACAAATTCCACAGCCTTTGCAATGGTCATAATCTATACCTGTAACAATTGTTATTCTCTTTTCATCTGGAGCAATCTTTACAGAAGAATCAGGGCATGAAATCCAACATGTTAAACAATGAATGCATTTTTCTTTATTCCATACGGGTCTTTCAGAACGCCAGCTCCCCGTATTAAATTCGACTGCCGTTCCTGCTTCAACTATATCGCCTATAGGTAGTTCAACAGTCGTTAATTTTCTTTCTTCTTTTTTCACTTTATTTCCTCCAAAGGACAAAGCCCTTTTATTAAATATCAGATATCAGAGCTGAACTGAACGAAACGAAATGTCACATCCCCTAAAATGCCTTACAAGAGAAACAGCTTTTTAGTTTTTTACTTCATCAAAAGCACGTTTTATCGACGCAAGATTTCCTTCAATAACTTCCGGTTTATGTCTGAATTTTGCCGTAAGTTTGACTTTTGTATCCTCTAAAACGCCGTTGATATTCAAAGTTCCTATAACTTTTACCAAAGCGCCGAGCATAGGAGTATTAGGTATATCTTTTCCTATAGTTTCCACAGCGATCCGACTTGCATTAACCACGAATACTTGACTTGCGTCAATACTGAGTTTATGCGCAATTTGTGAGGAACTGAAAGAAGTATTTACTATAACTTTTCCATTTTTTCCTATACCGTCCGTCACTGGAACAGATTCTATTAGAGACGGATCTAAAATAACAGCATAATCAGGATTTGTTATACCCGAATGGATTGTAATGGGATCTTCGCTGATTCTGTTAAAAGACTGAACGGGAGCGCCCATTCTTTCAGGTCCGTATTCAGGGAATGCCTGTATATATTTACCTGTTGCCAAAACAGTTTCGGCAAATAAAAGCGCAGCTGTCTTTGCACCCTGTCCGCCGCGCCCATGCCAACGAACTTCAATCATTTTTGCTGACATTATTCTGCTCCTTTCTGCATATATATATAGAATTAAAAAGTAAAAGGTGAAGATAAAATTACAAAAAATTTCTTATCCTTGTCGTCAATCTATTCTTTTCTCTGCCTTTTTACATTTCTTTTCGCCCTGCAATAGCACGCGAAATAGTTATCTCATCGGCATACTCAATATCGCCGCCAACAGGTAAACCATAACCTAATCTTGTGACCTTAATACCTAATATTTTAATAATGCCTGCAAGGTAAACAGCAGTTATTTCGCCTTTAGAGTCTGTATCAGTAGCAATTATTACTTCGCTAATGCTATCACTTTTCAATCTCTTTATCAACTTATCAATTCTTATGTCATCAGGACCCACCGCATCAAGAGGCGATAAAGCGCCTCCAAGCACAAAATAAAGCCCTCTATA
>JAISLA010000001.1 GCA_031260705.1 Endomicrobium sp.
GGATAAGAGAGCATGTGGGAACGATGGCGAAGGCGAGTATAGCGGTAGGGGCAGACGGGATAATAATAGAGGTGCATCCTCATCCGGAGGAAGCGCTTTCCGATGGTCCGCAGAGTTTGTTGCCGGAACAGTTTAGGAATTTGATGAAAGAACTTGACTTGGTGGCGAAAGCAGTTGGAAGGGAGCTGTTGGATTGATACTGAAAGTGTGTATTGTGGGATTGGGACAGTTTTTTAGGCTTGGTTTAAAAAACCCGCAGCTTTTAACTCGAAAAAGAATTGCGTAAAAGTTATGGATATAACCGGAAAAATTAAGGGAATAAAATACAAAAAAGCGCTTGAGAAAAATCTGACTAAATTTAATTTGGAAAATTTTGATATAAACTTATCTCCGTCAAGCTCTTTAATTTTTGACGGACAAAATCTGTTTGCAATTTCAAAATGGGTATCTCCGAAAAGAACGCGTTCATATCCGTATGAAAGAATATATGATACTATACATATATCAAAAAAAATTACTGTTATTCCGGTAGTGAAAGATGAAGGTAAAAGCGGCGATAGAGATTTTCTGCAATGGGATACTGTTTCTATGATGTTTTTGCTTGATATTTACGTGATTTTTGCTTACTATTCAGAGGCGAAGAAGTTAGAAAATAAGATTGCAAAACAAAAATTTGATAATGATTATGTTATATCTAAAATAAAGGAAATAAAAGGTTATCATAGTTCAGGATTGCATTGGAATTTAAAAGAATTGGCAGATTTGCATTTTATAGCAGATAAAATAAAGTACAACTATTTAAGAATTGAGAAAAAAACAGGAGTAAAACTTCATGATTTTAAAGGAATTGATGTTTTTAGGAGTAAGATTAGTAAGAACATTAAAGATTTCATGGAGTTTTCAAGAGAAAAAGCAAGGAAAGCACAGGTAAGAGAATACAAAACGATACAGCCTAAGGAAAGTTTGAATACATTATCAAAAGCTAAAGTAACAATTTCAAATTATTTAGGCGGCAAGTATTTCTTTACGGTTGATGAGGTTGTGCTGAGTAAAAATATTGTAAAGCTCGTGGAAAGTAAACACAGTAGAAATTCAGTTTTGCCGAGTGCGTCTGATATAAAAGATGGTTTGCTTAAAATGATTTTGTATTCTAATCTTTGTTCTGTTGAGATAAACGGTGTCTCTGTAAAAAGTAAATCTGTTTTGAGATTAACTTCTGAGGTGTTTCTCGGGGCGGTTAGTTCAAAGTCCGCACAAAAAGATGTTGATAATTGTTTTAAAGCAAATAGTTTATCCGAAAAACAAAAAGAATTTGTAAAGAGAATTTTTAAAGAGGCAGAAGAAAATAACTTTATTGTTCAGATAGAGGGGATAAAATGATAAAAAGCCCCTTGAGGTATCCCGGCGGCAAAAGCAGGGCTGTTGATTTAATATTAAAGATTATTCCGGATTTTAAAGAATACAGAGAACCCTTTTTAGGTGGGGGATCGGCATTTATACGCTTAAAGCAAATTTTCCCCGATAAATCTTTTTGGGTGAATGATTTATATGATGAACTTTATAAATTTTGGCAATACAGCCAAAAAGATATGAATAGACTGGTCGGCAAGATTTATGAATGGAAGAAAAGATATGATAACGGGAAAAAACTTTATGAGTTTCTTAACGGCAGTCTCTGCAATTTTACAGGTTTGGAGAAAGCCGCTGCTTTTTTTGTTTACAATCGTATTACGTTCTCAGGTACAAGTTTAAGCGGTGGTTACAGCAATGCAGCTTTCAGAGAACGGTTTACCGAAAGCAGTGTATTGAGGTTGAAAAATATTGAAAAAATAGTTAAAAATACAAAAATAACAAATCTTGATTACGAAAAACTGCTTGCAGAAAAGGGTAATTCTGTTTTTATCTTTTTAGACCCGCCGTATTTCTCGGCAAGAAAATCAGCGCTTTATGGAAAAAACGGGAATTTGCATAAAAGTTTTGACCATAGGCATTTTGCTGAAAATATGAAAAATTGTAAGCATAAATGGCTTATAACGTATGATGACAGCGATTATATAAGGAATTTGTTCTCTTTTGCCGATATTTTTCCTTGGAATATGAAATATGGAATGCGCAATGTATCTGAGTTTGGAAATCAGACCGGCAGAGAAATATTTATCTCAAATTATTTAACTGTTCTGTCTGAACAAAAATATTTAAACTTTTTAAAACATATTGATTATAAAATGATGAACGGAGATGCTGGCAGATTATGGAAATAAAACTTAAAAAAACTAACTATGTTTCAGGCGTGGTTGAAGTTCCGGCGGATAAATCGGTAACACATAGAGCTGTTATGCTTTCATCTCTTGCGGAGGGTAATTCCATTGTCAGAAATTATCTGCCGTCCGACGATTGCAACAGAACAATTGAAGCGTTTTGCCAAATGGGCGCAGAAATTAAAATTGATAACGGCAGTCTTTACATAAAAGGAGCGGGACTGAAACTTGCAAAACCGCAGAACGGGAAATATAATATTTATGCGGGAAATTCAGGTACGACAACGAGGCTTCTTTCGGGTATTCTTGCCGGACAAAAGTTTGAAGCGGTTATTACGGGCGATGACAGTCTCTCAAAAAGACCTATGCGGAGAGTCATATTGCCTTTGTCACAGATGGGTGCTGATATAAAATCAAATGACGGATTGCTTCCTTTAATAATAAAGGGCAGAAATCCTTTAAAAGCGCTAAATTATGAAAGTGACAAGTCAACCGCGCAAGTAAAATCAGCGGTTTTATTTGCAGGTTTATATGCCGACGGTGTGACAACTTACAAAGAACCCGCGAAATCGAGAGATCACAGCGAAAGAATGCTAAAAGCTTTCGGAGCGGATATTACGGTCAGCGGCAATTTCGTTACGGTTTACCCCGCGGAGAGACTTACGGCGCAGGACATAACGGTTCCGGGCGATATCTCTTCAGCGGCTTTTTTTATTGCCGCAGCTTTAATTGTGCCTGATTCAAATTTGTCAATAAGAAATGTCGGAGTCAATCCTACTAGAGATGGTTTGATTGAAGTGTTAAAACAAATGGGTGCGGATATTACTTTAACGAATATGAGAGAAATTTCTCAGGAGCCGGTATGCGACATAGTTGTAAAATATTCCAAACTTAAAGCCGTAGATATTGACGCTTCTCTTGTTCCGCGCATGGTTGACGAGATACCTGTTTTTGTGCTTATTGCAACGCAGGCGAGTGGTGTTACAAGAATTTCCGGCGCTAAGGAACTTAGGGTAAAAGAAAGCGATAGAATAGAAGCGGTTACAAGCCAGTTTAAAAAACTTGGTGCACAGGTCGAATCTCTTGAAGATGGATTTATTATAAATGGAAACAGCGGATTTAATCTCACCGGTACTGTTGTTGATAGTTTTGAAGATCACAGGATCGCTATGACTTTGGCTGTAGCTTCTTTAATCGCAGAAGGTGAAACTGTAATCAGAGATTCACATTGCGTTGATATATCTTTCCCCGGTTTTTATAAGGTGTTGAAAAATATATGCAGGTGAAAGAAAAATCCTCAATTTTATTTTTAACAGGCAGACAGATGTTTAGAGTGATGTTCAGCTTGTTTTATAGATGGCATATTGAGGGTGTAGATAATATACCACAGTCAGGCGGAGCTGTTATTGCTCCTAACCACATAGGCTTTTTTGATTCTATGCTGACTGGTTCCGCAATAAAGCGTCCTGTGTATTTTATGGCAAAAAAAGAGTTGTTTGATATCCCTGTTTTGGGTTGGATAATTAAACAGACAAATGCTTTTCCCGTTAAAAGAGGCATACAGGATATTGCCGCAATGAGAAATACGTTTTCCCTTCTCAAAGACGGACGTTTACTTTTGATATTTCCAGAAGGGACGCGTTCAAAAGATGGCAGAATAGGAAAAGCAAGAGCAGGTGCCGGAATGATAGCGTGCAATGCTCAAGTACCTTTAATTCCCGCAAAAATAGAAAACACGAATATGATGTTAAAGTTTAAACAAATAAAAATAAAATTTGGAGAGCCGGTATATCCTCCGAAAGATTTTGTAAAAAATGATTATATAAACCTGTCAGAGAGAGTTTTGGATATAATATCTGGAATGTAAGAAAATACAGAATTAAGAGAAATGTTTAGTAAAGCAGATTGAAGGACGCGTAAGTGAAGTTAAAGACAAAGTTAAGAGTTAAAATAGCAGAAAACGCGGGTTTTTGTTTTGGTGTTAGAAGAGCTATAGATTTGACTGAAAAAACTGCCGGCAAAGAAAGCAAAGTATATACTTTAGGACCTGTTATACATAATCCGCAAGAAGTTAAAAGACTTGAGAAAAAAGGCATAAAAACTTTAAAAGATCCGAAAAAGGTAAAAAATGGTTCTATAATTTTACGCACGCATGGCATACCATTTAATCTTCATAAAAGACTTGAAGAAAATAAAAATATTAACGTAATAGATGCCGCATGTCCTTTTGTAAAAAGAGCTCAGAATACTGTAAAGCGGTTAAGCACGGACATAAAGTCTAAAGACAAAACGATAATAGTGGTTGGTGAAAGAGTCCATCCCGAAGTTATCGCACTCGTATCTTACGGCAACGGTAAGTGTATTGTTGTTGAAAATGTAAAAGAAGCGCAGAAGTTCAGGGGCAGAGGGGATTTAAATATTGTAAGTCAGACAACACAGACTCCTGAAAATTTTAACAACATCGTAGAAGTTTTGAAAAAACGCTATAGGACGAAAGTCTATAATACTATATGCAAAGCGACTCTTGACAGACAGAAAGCAGCTGAAAAACTTGCAAAAAGCGTCGATTTGATGATAGTAATAGGCGGTAAAAATTCGGGCAACACTACAAGACTTGCGCAGATTTGCTCGGAAAAAACAAAGACATACCACATTGAAACGGCTTGCAGTATGAAAGAAAAGTGGTTTAAAAATATAAACAGCGTTGGTCTTACCGCAGGAGCGTCGACACCTGACTGGATAATAAAAGAGATTGAAATGAGGATAAAGGAAGTCGGCGCAAAACGTCATCTTGAATTTATTTCAGCTTCTGGACATTAAGTGAAATTTCGGGTTGCACTTTAATTTGAGGAGAAGAAGCAAAATGACGGAAAATAACAAGTTAGATAAAATAGTGACAAGTTTTGAAGACGATGAAAATATCAGTATGTCCGATTTGATGAAAAATTATGATAAAACCGACAATGCTGATTTTGAGAAAGAGCTTGAAGTGACGATTATTGAAGAAAATGCAGACGGTTTTATGGTTGATTTGAGAATGAAGTCCGAAGGAATAATTCCCAAAAAAGAGTTTGAGGAAAATAAAGTGCCGACTGAACTTAAAGTCGGCGCAAGAGTAAAAGTAAAGATTTTAAGTACTTACGGACAACCTGTTCTTTCTTACAGAAAAGTTATTGAGGAAGCAAAATGGGACGCGGCACAGGAAGCTTTTAAAAACGCTGAACGGCTGCCCGGCACAATAATAAAAACCGTTAAAGGCGGATTTCTTGTAGATATTGGGGTAAGTGCGTTTTTGCATATTTCGCAGCTTGATATATACTTTATAAAAGAAACTGAAAAATATGTCGGTAAGTCGTACGAATTTATGATAACGGGATTTGACAGGAAAAATAAGAAAATAACCGTTTCCCGCAGAAAAGTTATTGAAGACGAAAAAAATGTGGCAAAAGCGTCTGCTTTGGAAAGTATCGCTGAGGGACAGATACTCGACGGTACGGTGTCAAAAATCACCAATTTCGGTGCTTTTATTAATCTTGGCGGAATTGACGGACTTCTGCATCTCGGCGATGTGGCGTGGCATAAAATTAAAAAAATTGAAGATTTGTTGCACATCGGACAGACGGTAACGGTGCAGGTTTTAAGAGTTGACAGAACTAACGGAAAAATCTTTTTAAGTATGAAAAATCTTACTCCGCATCCGTGGGAATTTGCGGATAAGAGATTTCCTGTAGGACTTATTGTGGAAGGCAGTGTAACGGCAGTTATGAGTTACGGCGCTTTTGTAGAACTTGAACCTGGTATAAATGGATTGCTTCATTCTTCTGAATATGCTTGGAATGACAGTGAAGCAGCATTGAAAAAAGAAGTTAAAGAAGGACAAAAAATAAAAGTGAAAATTATAAATGTGGATAAAAAAAAGAAAAAAATCGCCTTATCAGTTAAAGAAATGTTTACAAATCCCTGGGACGAGGCATTTAGACATTATTTGCCGGGAACTGTTATTAGAGGCATAGTGCAGAAAATTGTGTCTTTTGGTGCGTTTGTAAAACTTCCGGAGGGAATTGAAGGACTTATAAATATAAACAATTTTTCATGGCTTGAAAGAGTAAAACGTCCGGAAGATTTTCTTAAAAAAGGCGATGAGGTTGAAGCTGTCATTCTCGAAATAAATCCGCAGATTAAAAAGATTTCGCTTTCATTAAAACATACTAAGTCCGATCCTTACAAAAATTATAAAGTCGATGCTTTGGTGAAAGGCAGAGTTGTAAGAGTCACCGATTTCGGTGCTTTTGTAGAACTTGAATCCAGTATAGAAGCTTTGATAAAGAATAAAGAGATGTCTTCTGTAAGAATCGATGAATTTCAGTCCGTACTGAAAGAAAGTGAGGAAGTTGAAGCTAAGATAATAAAAGTTGATATAAAAAACAGAAAAATAGAACTATCAATAAAAAAACTTGAATTTGACAGGGAGAAAGAACTTATAAGGAAGTACTCAAATAAAGAGGATAACCCGAAATTGGGCGATATATTGACAGAAGAATAAATCATTTTACGGTATTAGTTAAGTTTTAATTAGGCATTTAATTTTTATTCATATCTTTTCAGTTTTTTCTGCTTTAAATTGTTTAGCTTTTGCGGTTTTTAATATTTCATATTTCAGATGTTGGATTGGATAAGCTATCGTCGTCTTGTCCTTTTAGAGTATCTTTTGTATAAACGCACCTAGGATTCCATAGAAGCCAGCTGTCTACTTTATTATCATAACAGGCCTGTATTTGTGCTTTTACTTCGTCTCTGCCGTATTTATATCCTAAACTGAAGTCTTGGAGCCACGGACGGAGTTTTTCGGCGGGTATTCTTTTTAATGCGTCCGCTAGAGCAAAATAGACAACTTTGTACGGCTCTTTATTCGGCTCTGCAAGCCCGTAACTCCCTTTTCCGTAATGCGATGGATAAACCATAGGGCTTACGTAATCAACCCATTCCGTCATTTCAACTATTTTTTGTCCTATGCCCATATCATCTGTTGCCGTAGTCGTTAAGCCGAAAACATCGATGGATACTTTTGTGCCTTTAGTTTTAAGCCGTTTGTTGGACTCTTTTAAGAAGCCTACTAAAGTTTTTAAGGCTTCAGCTGCGGAATGCGGCTTACTGTAACAGCAGTTTTTTGTATTGCCGTCAGACGGAAAGCGTATATAATCAAATTGTATTTCGTCAAAACCTATATTCGCCGCTCTTTCGGCTATCTGTAAATTGTAATCCCATGCATCTTTATTGTAAGGATCAAGCCATGCTACGCCTTTTCTGTCAGTCCAAATAGTGCCGTCGGGGTTTTTTACTGCAAGTTCAGGTTTTTTCCTTGTCATGGTATTATCTCTGAAAACAACAATTCTTGCTATGATGTAAACACCTTTTTCTTTTAAATTGGAAATATATTTTTTTAGATCAGGTATTGCTTTCGCATAAGTTCCGCTTGTATTCACAATTTTTACGCCGTCAATGTAAACCTTTCCTTCGTATTCTTTTATATCTATTACAGCGGTATTTAACTCCGTATTATCAAAAAGGTCTGCCGCGATTCTTCTGTGCTTTTCAGAACCGCTTATCAGTGCGGAAAGGTGTATTCCTCTTATATATGTTCTTTTTGCTTTTTTTTCCGGTTTTATGTCGGTTAAAACTGTTGAAACGGCATCTGCAACCGACTGCTCTTCTTGAGGCTGTTCTAATGTTACTGATTTAGAGTTTGCCTCATAGTCTGTGCATCCTG
This sequence comes from Endomicrobium sp., assembly GCA_031260705.1. GTDB lineage: Bacteria > Elusimicrobiota > Endomicrobiia > Endomicrobiales > Endomicrobiaceae > Endomicrobiellum. Next base: position 8,026 of record JAISLA010000001.1, read on the forward strand.
CAATGACAAAAAATGAAAAAACTATCAGAGGAATAAAAGCACTTAATTTTTGTTTTTTCATAACGGGGTTATTGTATTGAAATTAACAATCTTTGTCAATAATGGTATAATACAAATAGTTATGCATCTGAAAAAACTTATATACGTTGCATTATTTATATTTTTAAATTCCGCAGCTTTTGGCGAAGGAAATAGATATGTAGTTTTTTTCGCTGAAAGTCCGGATATATTACAGACTGTTGTTGATAAAATGTTTTTATCAGAACGGTTCTGTCTGACTGTTCCCACAAATCCCATAATAGGTGTTCCTGAAAATTTGGAAAAACTTGTTTTATACAAAAAAATAGAACCGGCGGTTTCTTTGAGTCCTGAACCTGTTTTACCTGTTCTTGCAATGCTTTCCGGAGTAAAATCAGAGAAATCAGGCAGACAGAGTATTTTTGAAGAATATATTTCAAGTAATTTAAATGATTTTGAAACTAATACAAACAGAAACACTTTCGGTATCTTTTTAAATTTTGCCGAAGTATCGCACAATATACTGTATTATTTTGCAGGTTTAAGTCTGTCGTGGATTAATGCTGACAATATTGAAGAAAATATTGCAGGCGCTTATGATATTGACGGCGTTGCCGTATTTTCACTCTATAAAAACTTTCCTTACAACCAGAAAGACGTTATAAAGTGGCTTGAGACAAAGCACGAAAATATTATACCTGTTTTGCTTACAAAAAAACATCTGCAAGATGCAAAGTTTATGGAGTATCTGATAGATTTTTTTGATAACAGCAGATACATAAAACCTGCGTTGCCTTTGTATATAACTGAAGTTGAAAAAAATATGCTTCAGCAAAGAAATGTACGTTTTAAACAGTTTCCCGTAAATATTGAGCTGATGGAAAAACTTTATTCTGCGGTAAGTTTAATTAATAATTATGCGGATTTTCCTGATTTTAAAGAATATGCGTATAATAATGCCCAGAGCGAATTGATTTATCTTTGCAGTCCGGATCTGCTGAGAAATGCGGCTGCAGATAAAGCTGGCGGAAAAAGAATATTTGATGCCACCAGTGGGAATATTTACCGTCTTTTAGGCGCTTCATATCCTGATAATAAGAAGTCAGACAGTTCTGCACGTGCAGTTCAAACGGAAAAAAGAGATATTTCTGTCTCAGACGGACAAAGTGTTGTTGACAGTATTTCAGACGGAATTGCGATATACAATAAAGGACTGTTAAAATTGATAAAAGTTGTTTCAGAAAATAACAGCATAAAAATAAATTTTTATTTTGAAGATGAGAAATGGAGTGAAAGCATTGCTTTTATAGATTTTTATATAGATTTAAATAATGTTTATGGAGCGGGAGCTACATCCTTGCTTGAGGGCATAAACGGTTTTTTAACAGCGGAATCGGGGTGGGAATACGCTTTGAGAATATATAAAGATAAAGCTGTTTTATACAAATATTCTTCAGAGGGGACTTCTATTGTTTCAGATTTGCTGGTCAACGGCGCTTCTGTTTTAATCCCGCAAAAATATATAAGGGGAAATCCCGTTAACTGGGGATATCAGGCTGTGATTGTCTCTGAAGTTGATGGTAAAAAGATTATCGTTGACTTTCTAAATCAAAGCGCTAAAACTAAAGAAGCGGTTCTTTCTGAGAAGCCTTTTCAGTCGTCTGTCGTGAGATTGAGAAAGTAATAATGTAAAATAATAAGCAGAATCTATTACAAAGGTGCTGTTAAAAACTGCGGTCGCTCGGACCAGAAGCAGAGCGGGTGAAAGGTGGTGTGTATTTGCAATGATAAAAGTTAAAAAGATAATATCAGGCGGTTTAGAAGAAAACTGTTATGCAGTTTATGATTCTGAGAGTCTGCGAGCTGCAATCATAGATCCTGGCGAAGATGGAAAAAAGGTGATTTTTGAAATAGAAAAAGACAAATTAAAGCCTGAACTGCTTATAAATACGCATGGTCATTACGACCATGTGCTTTCTGATGACCAGATACGTTTTGAATTTAAAATTCCGTTGGCTATACATAAATATGAAGCGCAAATGCTTGCCGGTGGTTATGGAAACGGTTCCGGATCGATTGGGTTTACCGTAAATGTCAGAGAACCTGAAATGCTGCTTGAAGACAATCAGGAAGTAAAATTGTCTTTTACAACTTTTAAAGTTATGCATACGCCGGGTCATACAAAAGGCTGTATATGTTTGTTGTTTGACGGTTTTTTAATTACCGGAGACACTCTTTTTGCTGGAACAATAGGCAGGACCGATTTTGACGGAGGAAGTTATGAAGAAATTCTGAATTCTCTTTCTAAAATAACAAAATTGAATTCGTCTCTTGTTATTTATCCCGGACACGGAAGCAATACGACGTTGGCTAATGAGATCAGACACAATTCGTACTTAAAATAGAATATTGAAATGATTGGCTTGTTCAAAATGGGATAAATGATAAATTTATGATAGACTCTCAAGAGGATAAATATTGTTTGTAAAAGTGTGTGCCGTGATAATGATAGTTTTTATGTTAATAGTTATATTATTCTTGAATAATTTGGATAGAAATTTAGCTATATTACTTGAAAATCAAGTTAAAATTGCGCACATGCATAATATTTAACGTATTGCTGAGTAAAGCGGAAGTTTGTAGAATTGTTCATTATGATTATTAAAAGAGATTAAAGGTTTTAAAAAGTGAAAAAGATAATTGTATATTTAATGACAGTATCAATGATGATGTCGGCTTGCGGTAAAACTCAACCGCTAAGAAATTATCCGACGTTATTTACGGTTTAGGAGCTTTTGTTGGAACTCCTGCTTTTATAGGCATGGGAATATCTTTAACAGTACTAGGTTGTGTATTTTTTATACATTCGACTGGACACTACATAGGTGAAGCAACCAACGCCCCCGGATATTAATTCTTCTAATTCTCATGATTCTCAGCATCTTGATTTGTTTGATTCTTAGTTTCTTGGTTTAAACCTATTTCGATATTTTTTGCCAGATTCTGATCCTGCTTCTGTGCATATTATTACAATGTTGGACGAGAGGCAAAAAGCCTAAATCACGATTATGCACAAAGATATGCTCAGCAGAGATACTGTTAAATGCATTTTTGGTTTACCAGCAAACCCAGTTGATTGTAGCGGTTTATCAAAACTTGAAGTACTGTCTCAAGAATAAAAAGTATTGAGAAATTTGCACCTTTATACACGACTGACACCAACACACAAAGCCAAAATCTTAAAAGCCTTAAAACAGCTTAAAATAACAGCAAAAACAATGGTTTTGTTTGTCTTAAAAGATAGGTTATGTACAATTAGTTCATTATACAAGCCCTAAGAAACCAAAAAGCGTATGACAATTACTTGATATAACTATTGCGCACTGGCTTAAAATTATACTATTTACGGATAAGAATATAATAATACCTAAATGCGAAAAATATATTATTATTATAATTGCAATTCTTCTTACTGCTTGCGGTAGAAAAAAAGAACTAACACAAGCACCAGTATTAAAACCTGAAATAAAAAAAGCTTCACAAATTATTCCGTAGGAGCAATCTTTAATGGATGATCAGTACTAGCACTACAACTGATTGGCAGTGGAGCAACACGACTACTGAACAAACTTGTTTAACATTACTTGAAATTTTATACAATTAATAAATAATAATAACAAGGCAAAAAAGTCGTGGACAGACACGACAAAAAAATACTGGTACACGGCTACAAATTTTGTATATGATCATTATGCGATATGCTTTATAGCATTTGCGGTTATTGCGATAGTCTCTGTCGTCGTCGGAAAATGGATTATTAATAAAAGAGATAATGAACAACCTGGAAATAATGAAGGTGATTATTTGTCCGTTAATAAAATGTCTGAGTGTGCTATTATTTATCTGTCTTGCCCGGATGAATACCTTAAAAAATATAGAAAGGGCAGGGATCTTAGATTGTTCCTATTCCGATATTGAACAGCAGGCGGCAGCTGCCGAGCTTGAACGGAGAAATGGTATACCGCTTAATATCTGATGATATCGATCGTCGTTCTTTGGGTGGGTATTCTGTGTGTACTAATACTAAGCTTGTAAAGGCTTTCACTGACGGGGGTGGGGTAAATTGGGAAGATCTGCGATAAAGTTTATCCTTGAAATTCGTGGAGTGAGAGTGAGTGTTTGAAAAAAATGATAATATTTTTCTTAATTTTGAGAACGTCAACTTTTGCAGATGCTTGGGATTGGTTAGCTAATGATTATTATTTAAAAAAAACTTTGAAAGAAGAACAAGTCTATTAAAAAAGAGCGTATAAGAAAATTAACAGACTCAGCGGTGAAAGCAGGAGCAAAAACTATTGCCGATGTTGAACGGATATTGACTAAGATTGTACAGCGTAAGCTTGACTATGCTGTACATTTACGGGGGGGCTTCTCTGACGGGAGATAGTGTTCAATTGCTTACAACTTGACAGCAAAACAAATAAAAAAAGTAGTACAGTTCCCCGCGAGACTTTAAAACATATAATATCAAATTAATGCCTTTTGCAGAAGGGATATCTGCCGTTTGAAAGAATAGGAGATTGCGAATTTGAGTCTTAAACTGAATTTGTTCAAAGTGATGGGTTTTATATGTTGTCGCCTGAAAGGTATATATTATGACAGATTGTAAAAAAGCGCTTAACAATTTTATTCCCTATATAATTGTTGAGAGAGGGGTGTCAGAAAATACTGTTTTGGCTTATAAAGCTGATGTCTTAAAATTTATTAATTTTGCTGAAAAGAAGCGGATATCTCTTGAAAATTTTGAGCATAATGATGTAACTGATTTCTTGTGGGAAATGAAAACTGAAGGCTTAAAACCAAGATCTATTTTTAGAGTTATGGAGTCTTTGAGACAGTTCTATAAATTTCTGAATTCGGAAGATTTGGCGGAAAATAATCCTACCTTGTATCTGTCAGCTCCAAGAATTCCTGAAAATTTGCCGGACGTACTTACTTTTGACGAGGTCGATTTACTTTTAAATTCCATAAACGACGATGATGAAATGCATATAAGAAATAAGGCGATGCTTGAACTTCTGTACGCTACGGGACTGCGGGTTTCAGAACTTATAAATCTCAAATTTTCAGATATAAATTTGGAAGACTGTTTTTTAAGGGTTGTTGGCAAAGGTTCTAAAGAAAGACTTGTTCCTTTCGGAAACAAAGCTAAATTTTTTATTGGTATTTATTTAAAAAAAAGAAAACCCTGTTTGAGTGTTGATGATCATATATTTATTTCAAGGCTCGGTAAAAAACTTTCAAGAATAGAGTTTTGGAGACAACTTAAAAATATTACCAAAAATGCAGGGATTAATAAAAATATTACGCCGCATACTTTAAGGCATTCTTTCGCAAGTCATCTGCTTAAAGGCGGAGCTGATATCCGTTTTGTTCAGGAAATGTTGGGGCATGCTTCAATTACGACAACGCAAATTTATACGCATCTTGATAAGGACAGAATCGTACAGCAGCACAAAAAATTTCATCCGAGGAGATAAAGATTTTCACAAGCTTGCCGTTTATCTAAGATAAAAAAACTGCGATATCACGGTTTTTATCGTAATTTCAAATGCGGTGGAGCGAAGTCTTATTGCCACGTCTTTAAAAGGAGTTTATAAGAAGTTAAAAACTCAATTTTTAGTTTCCTGCGGTAAAAGAGAAGGCGGAAATAAAATAATTAGTAGAGCTGAAAAGGAGGAGGAAGGGATAGTGGATAAAGCGGATCAGGAAATCTGTGACGAAATTCCAACGGATTCCTCGTCGAAACTGAAAATTGACTGTGCTGTAAAGGGGATGTATAATGGACTGGCTGATCAGAACGCCGACTCCAGCCTTATTAATGGAATATTGCCCATAACGAATAAGATTTTAAGGGAAAAAACTGAAAACTTGGCAAAATTGGAGTGTAATGAGTTGAAAATATATATGAAAATGATGATGTTAAAGAGAATTAACGGTGGAATCAAAAATGAATCACAATGGGGTCAGCAGTTGGAAGAATATTTAAATAAATTATGATGCCTTAATCTTTCTAAATTTTATAAAGAGGTTTTACAATATTTGTAGGCAGCGTTTCATTCATACTTCCAGTGCGATATCCTATAATATCTATTGCAATATATGTAAACCCGATTTCTTTGAATTGTTTATACACTTTCTCGCGCTGACTACGTTCTATAAGAATATTAAATCCCAGTTCATCTGTTTCAATACGAGCAAGATTTCCATGATGACGCACTCTTACCTGCCTGAGTCCTATATCCAAGAGCAGTTGTTCTGCACGGTCTATCATTGACAAACGTTGCGGCGTAATATTTTCCCCGTAGGGAAACCGTGAAATCAGACAGGCAAAAGACTGCTTGTTCCATGTAGGCAGTCCAAGCTTTTTGGAAAGCGAGCGGATTTCATCTTTTGTAAGTTTTACATGACGAAGCGGACTTTTAACGCCGTATTCAGATACTGCTTTCAAACCCGGACGGTAGTCTCTGTCGTCGTCTATATTTGAAGCTTCAGATACATTATATATGCCGTTGTCTTTGGCTACAGACCAAATTTTTTCAAATAACTCTTTTTTACACAGATAACAGCGGTTTGTTGGATTGCGGGAGAAACCTTCAATATTTAGTTCTTCTAAATCGCAGATAATTTGGCGTATGTTTTCTTTTTCGCAAAATGCTATCGTTTCATTTAACTCGCGTTGCGGAAAAGAACATGATTTTGCAGTTACGGCAATGATCTTATTGCCTAAAACTCCGTGTGCCGTTTTCAGTAGGAAAGTAGAGTCTGTACCGCCTGAAAATGCAACAATAAGATTGTCTAAGTCAGATATATATTCTTTTAATATTTCATATTTTTGTTTTGTATTCATATTTTTTTCTCTTCATTTGTTTTATCATGTAATACGGCATCATTAACTTCGCCGAAAGATATATTATTTAAATGTGCCGCTTCCGCAATATCGTCATACTCAGGCTTAAATTTTTTTATATTATAACCTTCTCCTGTTTTTATCCGTATGTTGCCAAATAATGTTTGCTTTGTTAAAATTTTGCGTTTTAACACATAACGGTAGCAGACGGTTCGGCGTACGCCGAAAGTAGTTGTATGCCGCAGCATTAATTCGGCGAAGAAATGAACTTTATATTCACTGCATATACAGGTAAGCAGAACTGCCGGACGATTTTTCTTCATTTGAATTGGAACGGTAAAAACGTCCAGAGCACCTTCTTGTAACAGTAAATTGACGGCAAATCCTACAGCTTCACCGGTCATATCGTCCATATTGCATTGTAATTGGGCTATGCGATCATTTATCCCGTCGTTGTTGTTTTCAGTTTCTCCTAAAAATGTGCGGAGACAGTTGACGGATTCAAAATCTTTTGTACCCATACCGTAGCCTATTTTTTGAATACGCATTTTGGGCATCTGTTCAAAACGCTTTGCAAAATGTTTGATAATGGCAGCTCCGGTAGGCGTGCACAGTTCTTCATGCGCATTTCTGCTGTAAATTGGAATGTCTTGTAAGATGTATGCTGTTGCGGGAGACGGTACAGGCATTATGCCGTGTGCGCATTGTACAAACCCGCTGCCCACATTTATCGGAGACGCAATTGTTTCCTGTGGGGCAAGAGATTCCATTAACATACATACACCGACAATATCTGCTATGGCATCTGCGTTGCCTAACTCATGAAAATGAATCTGTTCTACAGAAGTTCCGTGCGCAGAGGCTTCCGCTCCGGCAATCAGCTGGTAGATGCTTAGCGCGTTATCCTTAACTTTTTGGGAAACAGACAGTCGGGCAATAATATTTTCAATTTTTTCAAAACTTGTATAGCTGTGCTTATGTGAAAGATTGTGATGTATATGTTGAGAATGCTTATGTAAATTTTTATGGCTGTATTTCAAAATATCTGCATCTGCAGACTCTTCTATGCCGTTAATGCTTACTCTGATATGCGTGCCGCTAATCCCGCATTTGACGACAGACTCTATATCCACTTTAAGTCCTGGAATTCCGATTGAATTTATTTGTTTTAGGAAATCTGCTTTATCGTTAACTAATTCCAATAATGCCGCTGTCAGCATATCTCCGGCAGCCCCCATAGCGCATTCCAGATAAAGCGTTTTCATCAAATGCTCTCCATCTTATTGATGCGGTTGGCGATATAACCTGCGCCAAAACCATTGTCTATATTAACAACCGAAATACCGTTTGAGCAGGAGTTAAGCATGGCGAGCAGTGCTGAAAGACCGTTGAAATTAGAACCGTAGCCGATGCTTGTAGGCACCGCAATAACCGGGCAGCTCACAAGTCCGCCAATCACGCTTGCGAGAGCGCCTTCCATGCCTGCGACTGCTACAATGATGCGCGCTTTTGCAAGAATGTTCTGCTGTGATAAAAGTCGGTGCAGTCCTGCAACGCCGATATCGTATAAACGGATGACACGGCTTCCCAAAATCTCTGCGGTAATGGCGGCTTCTTCGCATACGGGTATATCGCTTGTGCCGCCGGATGCAATTACCACCGAACCGACTCGTTGCGTTCCGTTGTCGCGCTCTGCAATGGCAAGTTTTGCGATATGATGATATTCCAAATTTATTTTCTGTTTGATTAAGAACTCGGCTGTTTGTCGGGGAATTCGCGTAATTATAATGTTATTTAAACCTTTGTCCAGCATATTGGAAATGATATTTCTGATTTGTACGGGCGTTTTATTTTGTCCGTAAATTATCTCTCCTGTGCCTTGTCGCAGTCCTCTGTGATAATCAATATTGGCGTATCCCAAATCTTCAAAAGGAACAGTCTGCATTCGCAGCAATGCGTCATCTGGAGACACTTGCCCGTCTTTTACGCATTTCAATAATTCCAAAATCTGTTCTTTCTGGGTTGCTTTATTCATTTTTTTGTCCGTTTCTAAAACAGAAAAATATTTTATTTTGTGAAATGTTTGACAGCGCTATTTATTCCTTTGTATAAAACATATATCAGAATTAAACCTGTTGCGCCGGCGCATAAAGTTGACAGGAATTGATTGTTGATAAAAGGAAAAGAATAACCCGCAAATATTGAAGCCATCTCTTTGGCTTGCTTGTCAAAGCCATAGTTTATTGCGAGCGTTTCCAAAGTATCGGGATGTTTAGAAGCAAACAAACTTGCAGAAAGTACGACAAATATAGGAAATATAACAGCACCGGTTTTTTTATTCATTTTTACTTTTCGCTAAATTTTTAAATGCTTTAAGTAACGCCAGAGTAATGACAGTTTCCAGTAAGACGACAATCAAATGCAGACTTAGCATATCTTTAAAAGCTGCTGTAAAGGATACGGTTTTTGAAATGCTGAGTTCAATCAGGCAGGATATAGCGGCGGCTAACACCGAAAAGAAGCATGCCGCTGCGATTGCCAGATGGTGATTTTTCCCCGATAATGCTTTGTAAATGTAATAGGAAAGGAAAGAACCGACAAAAGCCATATTAAAAATATTTGCGCCGAGTGAAAATATTCCTCCGTCGGCGAAAAATAAAGACTGAACGGTAAGGACAGAAGATATTATTAAAAATCCTGCAGACGGTCCTGCAAGAACAGCCGCAAATACTCCGCCTATCGGATGTGCCGAAGTCACTGGTTGTATAGAAATATTGAACATCTGGAAAGCAAATACCCACAACGCGGCAATTGTCAGCTTTTGGAAATATTTACCTGCATTGTTAGAAAGTTCGTTTGCGCATAATACGGTGCTTATATTGCTGTTATTTACCGCAGGGACGTTTGCGAATGTGGTTGCGGTTTGGAGAACTCTGTTCAGACAGAATCCGAGCATGCCTAATGCGCCGGCAAGCAGTCCTCCGGATAAACTGCTGTTTAGAAATCCGTCAGGAATATGCATATTATAACCTCCGAAACTTCATTCAGTATATTATGACAACAGGATTAATGTATATGATAATAAATTTAATTTTTTTTCTCCATATTGCATGCGTCGCAAGAAATTGCGGCATCTGTAACAGCGCAAGAAAATTTTTCATGCGACGGTTGTGAGTAAAAGACGGAATAATCTGGAAAGTTGACTTGTAAGCAGAGAGCAGCCTTGAATTTTGTTGAGAAATTTTTTATTTAAAACGGAAAATGTTTTTAACTAAATGACTTATTTTTTTTCATAAAATAGAATCTTCTTGAGGTTCATCATTTCTCATTTCTTTACTTTGACAAGCAGATAAACGCCGATTGCTGAAAATATTAGATTTGGAAGCCAAGCGGCTATAAATGGTGATAAGATAAGATTCTCGCCAAGCGACTTTGCGATTGCCTGAGTTCCCCAATAAATAAATGCGGCAGTCATAGCGAGCGTAAAGCTTAATATTTTATTTAGTTTGTTTTCAAATCCGATGCCAAAAGGAATTCCTATTATCATAACTATAATGTAGGCGAAAACGTCGGCAAATCGCATATTTAAAATAATTCTTTCTTTGACTGTTGTTTGTCCGAGCGCTCTAAGCTGATTAATATATTTTTTAAGCGCGTGCATGCTCATAGCGTCGTAGCTGACATCTTGTTGTATTGCCATATCTTCCGGTTTTATGTGTATATTGGAGTTATATTGTTCAAAATGTGTTTCATCCCAGAAATCAGCATTAAAATTTCTTACGACTCCGTTTTTTAAAAGCCACGAGTCATTCTCCCATATGCCGGCTTCGGCTAAAATGAGACGCTCTGTTTTAAATTTGTCGCTGAATTTTTCTATTGCAATATTTTTCATTATATTTTCTTCGGTGTTTAAATAGTCTATTGTAACTCTTGTGTTATTTAGCACGGGAGCTATTAAATCGGATAATTCGGTTTTTGTTTTTGTATTTATTTTTTCTTTCCGTATTTTTTCTTTTTCTATTACCTTGTTATATAAGCTTGTTTTAGGAACAATGAATTCTTTTACGGCAAAGTCGCCTGTTCCTATGACAAAACCTATTATAAAAAATAATATAATAATCCTCCAAATATTTATTCCGGCGGCTTTTATTGCCGTTATCTCGTTGTTTTTTGATAAATCTCCGAGAGAAAATAAGAGAGCTAAAAGGGTGGCGATTGAAAGTACTTGTATTAGCCACCGCGGCATATCTGAAAGCAGGTGGATGAGTATCGGATAAAAAGGAGTTTTATTGTCCATATAAAGACTTATATGTCTGAATAATTCGGATATTATTCCTACAAGTGCAATTGCCGAAGTCGTAAACATAAAAATTTTTACAAAGATTTTAATAATGTATCTGTCAAGAAATTTCATTATTTTTTACCATTTTTATAAATAAACAAATTCCGGCGGCAGTAACTGTAACGTTCGGGAGCCACATTATGAGATTTGCCGAAACATACTCTTTTTCGCTTAAGGTTAACGCAAGTATAAGCAGCGCATAATAGACTAAAATGATTCCCAAACTCATTCCAAAACCTATGGTTTTCCCGCCTTTACCAGCCATTATTCCTATAGGCAGCGCAATAAGCACAAAAGCAATCGGGGCGAGAGCGTAAATCCATCGAATCCAGAATTCAATTTCGCCTACCGTAAAGGGAATGCCCTGTTCTTTACAGATTTTTATGGTTTTAAGGATTTCAGGCGAAGACATTTCTGATACGCTTAAAATTCGTTCTTTTATAATATCAGTGAACGGTATAAAAAAACAATAAGACTTAAAAGTCATATGCGTCATATTATTTATATCTGAAGGGTTTGCTTTCTGCCAATAGCCGTCATAAATAAAGAACTGAGTGCCGTTTTGATAGGATTTGACTTTTGCTGAAGATGCCGCTATACGCCACGTTTTGCTGTTGTTTTGCAGGAAGAAACTTTTTTTATCGTTTTTTTCGTCATCATATCCGTAATAATAGTCGTCTTTATTTTCAAATTTATATATGCTTACTTCGTAGAGAGTATTATTTTTTCTATTTACTTTATTTGCGTATAAACGGTATTCTCCCAATCCAATTATTGTTTTTTCGGTAAATTTGATAAGCGGTCTTTTGGTGAGAATTTCTTGGTAGAGATTTCTGAAATTGGAATTCATTGCCGGCGATAAAAAATGATTAAAAAACAAAAGGAAAAAAGATATTGTGCATACAAGAATTATTGTAGGCAGAGAAAGAGTTTTATAGCTCATTCCTGAAGATTTCATTGCCGTAATTTCGTTGTCTTCTGCCAGTTTTCCGTAAGCGATTAATATGCCGAAAAGCACAGCCATAGGTATCGCTAGCGTTAAGATGTTGGGAAGAGCGAAAGCAAACAATTTTAGAACTAGAAAAAAGGATACTCCTTTTGAAAGGAAAAGATCTACAAGATCAAACACATAATCCAAAATAAGAAGAATAGAAAATACAATCACTCCAAAAAGGAAAGATCCAAAAGATTCTTTAATAATATATAAATGTAGTTTTTTTATCATAATAATGCTGGCTGTTTGAAAGAAATATTTTATTGTTTGTCATTTCGCGGTTGCCTGCGCCGGAAATCTGCTGTTGAGCAACTGAAGAAACAGTAAACGGCAGCTTCTAGTTTATATCTCCGACTTTCAGGAATGACATTTAAGGTAAACAGAAATACAAGTATTCCTATGACGGAAAACAACTGACATCTTTCTTGTATCAGCATAATTGTATCAAAATTTATAAAAAAGTGAAAAAATGTATTTATTGGATACATATAGGAATTTTAAAATTCTTTTGGAACATAATATCTAAAGAAGTTTTTAGATTTAAAGGAAAATGATATCTTTTGCTGTTGCAATATGCAGATGAGACGTTAAAGTTGTCTTCATTGATTAGTATTCATAAATTTTTACCTTAGCCTATATAATGTTTTATTTTGTATATATGAAATAGGAAAGCATTCAGTGAAAGATTTGAAATTTGTAACAGTTGATAATTTTTTAGGCAGCAAGATACGAATTGATTGTTGTGCCTGTATAATGTATGCGATACCGGCAGCAATGCTGTAGTATCGCCGTTTATTATAATTGTTGCAACGCAAAAGACTTTATCTATTGGATACGCGCGTACGATATTTATATAGACGTTTTATATATTATTTACATCATCATCTCTTTTTGCAGTTTTTTCCTTAGCATTTTACTTTGACTTTTCCGCATGTCGTTTTAATCCTTAAATATTATAAAATTTGAAAATTGTATGAGAGGAGTTAAGAGTTTTATTTTATTGTTTTTCTTATTTATTTACGCTCTGTGCTTAGCGGAATATAAGTATCCCTCAAAAAAGTATTCTGTTCTTAGAAGCAGTGAGGACAAGGGTTACATGCAATTTGACAAATACAATATATTTCGTGGCATTGAAGACGTTATACTGTACGGTGCGATAATATCGCAGGAATGTGCACCGCCGGAATTTGAAGAAACGCTTCCGGAATCCATTCAAGAAATTGCAGTCTGGCAAATATCAAATGATACCGCAGAAAGCTCTTTGACATATCAAAATATTTCATCTGGATTTATGGCAGAACTTCCTTTTGAATCCCGGCTTTCAATTTCCGGAAGAAAACTGACAGGACTTGATTATACTGCAAGAGTGTATGACAAGGAAGAAGACAGGAAAAGAAAAAATATGTCGTTTTTTAAAATGGAACAAGAACTTTGGATGAGAGTTTCTGGGAATATCGGAGACAGGTTAAATATTGATGTTGACTATAATGATGCGTCCGGCAAAAAAGATATTTCTTTGATTTACAAGGGACAACACGGCGAATTTATACAAGAAGCGGCTTTTGGAGATATTTCAGTTTCTTTTCCAAATGCCGAATTTACAGGATATTCAAAAGAGCTGTTTGGCTTAAAAGTAAATACGCGTTATAAAAATTTGGAGTTGAACGCTTTTTTCAGTGAAACAAAAAGTATGTCCGAAATCAAGCGTTTTACCGGTAATATGCAGCTTGAAAGAAGAATTATTGCCGATACTTCTTATGTCAAACTAAAATACTATTCGCTTTTACGAAACAATGAGACTAGAACTATTAAAAACGGCACTGTAGAAGTATATGCAGACTATCAGAAACTTGATCCGACATACAATATTTCAATTCCAGCAGACACTGTCCTCTATGATTTGAACGGGACGGGCGTTTCGTGCATAGGAAACTTTGTCCATCTTGTCGCCGGGCAAGATTATACTGTTGATTATAATACCGGCATGCTTATTTTTAAAAATACATTAACAAGCAATTGTATTATTGCCGTGAATTGTGAGTTTGAGGACGGCTCTGCGCTTGGAAACAATCCTTTGATAATTAAAGATATGGATAATATCGTCGCTGTTACAACAGAACTAAAAACTTTTTACGATTTAGGCAATTTAGGCATTATACGCGATAACGGCAGGGGTAATTTTCTTTTGGAGATAAAAGATTTGAATGGCAATGCTCCTTCAACGATTGAAGGAGGAAAAGATATGCCCGTGTATCCTCCAAAAACAGGTTATAGGGCAAATATTGCGGTTGATTTTGGGAATGATGTTTTCAATTTGGCACAGCCTTTGCACGATAATTTATATTTGAAAGGAACGTCCAGATATAAATTTATAGCAGAAATCAATATGCGATTAAGGCATTTATATTGCGTCCCGGCATTGTTGCGCATTCTGAAAAAATTATTGTTGACAGAGTAATTTTGAAATCGGAAAGCGATTACGTTACGGATTACGGTATTGGCATTTTAACCGTAAAAAATGAAAGCATTATAAAAGAAACTTCAGCGTTGGACGTATCTTACGATTACTCGATGTTTGGTACGCAGGCAAAGTCGACTCTTATTGTCGCTGGTGGCAGACTTAATTTAACGGATAACGTTTCTCTGAGCACAAGAATACTTTATAATTTTATGGCAGGAAAAGCTGTTCTCCTGATATAAGGAATGTTCCGACAAGACTTGCCGTAGGAGTCGGTGACATAAAAATTATCGATTTAGACATTAACGCTTTAAATATTAAAATCAACGTCGCCGAATATGCGTTAAGTGCCAAAAATGTCAATACTTCAGACAAGGCCGTAATTGATTCGATGGACAGTTCTGTTCGTGAAGATTTGGCAAGTATGCTTGCCGAAAATTGGTTTCACAGTGCTGACGAATATCATGTTACACTTAGAGATATGAGCGATTTGTCATGGAAAAGCTATGAAATATATTTGAGGGATATGATTTTTCAAAAAAGCTTTACGTTGATATTTGGATGCAGAATAATAATTCGTATTCTCCTGAATTTATAATTGATTACACGTTGTGCATAAATGAAGATGCCGATGGTAACGGAGTTTTAGATACAGAAGATACTGACGGTGACGATATTCTAAGTCCATGGGAAGATACGGGACAGAAATTCCACAACATTGACGGAACAATATCGTTAATCGGTACCCATAACGGAAAACTCGATACAGAAGACTTAAACGGCAACAGCAGATTGGATACTTCAAAGGAAGTTGCTGTCAGTTATTTTATTTCAAGCGGGAAAGTTGTAAAACCCAATGCAAACGGCTGGCAACAAATAAGAATACTATTAAATATTACCGGCGATAACAGAGCAAATTAAAAAAATATAAGAATTTTGCGTTTTAGAATACGTAAAAATTCAGGTGAACAGGGTAAGATAGTTATAGGTAAAATTGCAATTAGCGGAAATAAGTGGGAAAAGACAGGAGTGAATTTGAGTAATTTCAATATTTCCGCCATAGGAAAATTTGATCCTGAGTATAAATCTATTTTAATTAACAGATATTACTTGTGGATTTATGTGGCATAGGAAATACCGTTGTAAAAGACGAGCAGGCGTTAAAAATAGCATATAATGCTACATCTTACGGAGAAACTTTTTTCGCA
The DNA here is from genome assembly GCA_031260705.1 of Endomicrobium sp. Taxonomy (GTDB): domain Bacteria; phylum Elusimicrobiota; class Endomicrobiia; order Endomicrobiales; family Endomicrobiaceae; genus Endomicrobiellum. The sequence continues at coordinate 23,956 of JAISLA010000001.1, forward strand.
AAATCAATTTATACGGGAGATTCTATTGACATATCAAAATATGAGAGCATAAGATTTATGGTTTATGCAAAACCTGAACCGGAATATGCCGCGGTCGGAGATATAGTAATATTTCGCGCGCGGGAAGAAATGACAGTGATTATTTTGAATACAGAGTTCCCGTAACAACCGATTCAAGCTGGCAGGATCGGAAGCTTATAACGATAAAGCAGAATGGTATTGGTCGGGGCTTGCTTCATGGTTGGCATTAGATGCGTCTGCGGAGATAATTGTCTATGGAAATCCTTCGCTAGATGAAATCTTGCAGTTTGTTGTAGGCGCCGAATCTTTCAAAAGCGGGATAAATCATCAGGTTTGGTTTAATGAAATATATGTTGCAGGAAGCAAAATTCTAAACGGAGATGCGGGGAAAGTCGCTGGCGGCGTACAGTGTGGACAGGGATAGGAATGATAGTCGCTGTGTCAGCTGGAGTGTCAAGAAAATCTATTGACAGGAATTTTGAGACAATTACGGCGGGAATATATGACAGAGATTATTCTGAAGACAACGCTTATTCCAATTTTGATGGTTTAAAAATGCGGGTAACAAATATTTTGCCTGTTAAAGCAGACATTTCAAGAATTGAAACCGTAACTCCTAAAGTTGCTGAAAATAAATCAAAGCTGAAACAAATTTAAATCTTGGCATTAATTTGCCGCAGTTTACTGCGAGATATTCCCGTTCCGTTATTGACAGTTATGAAATTGAGCGTCTTGAAGACAAAGAAATACTTTCGGGAACGATGATTTACAATAATCCGCTTGAATTTATGCTGCTTCCGACAAATATCTCTGCAGAAGCAAGAACAGCAAATTCATATTATAAAGTTTATCCGTCTGTTCCGGTTGCAAGGTCATATTCATTTTTAGGTTTGGACAGAATAAAAGAATATCTTAATATTGCACAGTACCGCACTTTAGAACGGTCAAATATATTTGTGGTAAAATTCCTTTTTAAATTTTTTCACGGAGTTACTTTTTCGTCATCTTATATAATTAATTCCGTAAGAGAAAAGAAAAATGATTTTATACGGAAAATTGAATTTGATAAGGTGTTGAATCAGACCGTCGGTATAAGTCTTTTAGTAGAACTTACAAGCTGATTCAGTCCTGCATTTACGTATACATAAGCACAAAAGAAAGTTATAATATAAACTCAGATGATGCGTCCTCTTTGTTCGTTCCTGGACAGAAAAAATAGGTTCTGCGGTGTGTGCTGTTTATGTTTATCTGTAATCTCCGAACACTAGTATAGATTTTTTATTAGCATCCGGCACTCGGTTTCAATAAGTAGGAGACCTGTTACCTGTTATTTTTGAAAAGCATAGCTTTGAGGAATCCGTAAAAGAAAATAAAAGAAAGATGCCATGACTGAGTTTGTCAATATGCAGGAGGTTTGATGTTAATGAAAAATTTTTTCTTGAGGATTGTTAATTTCTTTTATCCGGTTACATGTTCCGTATGCGGAGACGATTTGAGTTTTTTATCGCAGACAAAAATATGCGGTAAATGCAAGGAATCTTTTCCAGTTATAAAGAATCTGCTATGCCAAAAATGCGGTATGCCATTATACGACGGTGGAGAATATTGTTATACATGCAAAAAACATCCTAAAGAATATACTTTTGACAAAATGAGGTCGGTTTATTTATATAAAGATTCGTTGCGGAGTCTGATATTAAAATTCAAATATTCAGACAGGTCTTTTCTTGCAAAAGATTTTGGTTTGTCTATGTATGAAATGATGAAATTGCATAGTTTTTATAACGATGCGAAATTTATAATACCGGTTCCTTTAAATATTGTAAGAAGGATTAAAAGAGGTTATAATCAGGCGGAACTGCTGGCGAATGAAATATCGGTTAAGGCAGGCATTCCGATTCTGAAGAATGTTTTGTTTAGAAAGAAAATTACAAAACCGCAGTTTAAATTATCTAAGCTGGAGAGAGCGAAAAATATTAAAGATTCATTTTTCGTAAAAAACAGCGGTATCTTAAAAAGTAAGTCCGTAATATTAATAGATGATATAGCTACAACTTCCGCTACAGTTTCAGCCTGTTCTTTGGCGTTAAAGACAGCAGGCACAAAAAAGGTGTATGTGCTGACATTGGCAAGAGACTGACGCTGCCACTTAAAAACGAAAATACGCTAATGATATAATATTAAAATTGAAAGTATATTAAGTGAAGGGAAGAGGATTGCCAAATGAAGAAATTAGTGTTATTGTTTGTGTTCTTTATATTTGCAATTACGGCGTTTTCCGAAGTGCCGAATGAGATAAAGCTATAACGGAGTGCTGAGATCATATAAAAATATTCCTAAGGGAAAGGCGCAGATTAATTTCAGAATATATGATAAGACGGAAGGCGAAACGGCTGTTTGGGAATCGGGAAACCAAAATGTTAAACTTTTAAACGGCATATTTTCAAGCGTGCTTAAACCGGATAAGAAAAAAGTGGATTGGAGAAAGAAGGATTTTTGGTTACAGTTGGTTGTAGATGGCGGAGAATTTTTGCCCAGAGCAAAGCTTACGTCTCAGATTTATTCTTTGTATTCAAGTACAGCTGAAAATTTATCTTCAGACGGTGAAATAAAAATTGAAGTTGGCGCGAGTGCTACCTATATTGGTGTAAACGGTGGCAGAGTGTATTACAAGTCTTTGGCAAATGCAGAGACTGAGTATTTTGGCGTGCCTGCCGGTACGATAATAGCTTTTGCGGGAACTATTTGTCCGAAAGGCTATTTGCTGTGCGACGGTAGACAGTTGGACAAAACGAAGTACCTTGATTTATTTGCTGTTATCGGTACAGTTTATGGAGGGGATGGATCTACTAATTTTAAAGTTCCTGATTTTCGCGGAATGTTTTTGAGATGTGCCGGTTCACAACCTGCTGACTATCCGAGTACTTCTAATCGTACAACTTCCGCCTCTGAGGCTCTTGGAATAGGACAGGGAGATGCGATAAGAGATATTAAGGGATCTTTGTGGGTTCGTTGCATAGAGTATAGATCTAATAATTGTGCGGGAGTATTTACTTATTAGAAAATCTGCGGATAAAATTAATTATGGGCAAAATCTTGGGGAAGGGATGCAAATAGACTTTGAAGCTTCAAAAGTTGTACCTACAGCAAATGAAAACAAACCTGTTAATTATGTAGTAAATTATTACATCAAATATTAAAAAACGAAAAATATGTATTCAGCGAGGAAGAGATGAAAAATATTAATATAGTATTTGGCGTTGATGACAATTATGCAAAACATTGTGGTGCGATAATTGCTTCTATTTTATGTAATCATAAAATGGATACGGATAATGATAAAATAAAAAAAAGTTTATTGCATTAAAAAGAATTCAAGATTTTGAAATAGAATTCATGCAAGTAAATGAAAAAGATTTTAAAAATTTACCTGCTTTCGTAAGGCTTTGGTTCTAAAACTGCATCATTGGCTAGTTATTATAGGTTGTTAATAACTGAAATTTTGCCGAATAATGTTGAAAAGACAATTTATTTGGATTGCGATATAATAGTCAACAAAGATATATCGGAATTGTGGAATATCAGGGTTGATAATTATTTAGCCGGTTGTGTTAATCTCGGTAATAATTATTTTAATTCGGGAGAGATGCTTTTAAATTTATATGAATTAAGGAAATTCAATTTCTATAATAAGTGGAAGAAATATATTGAGGATAATCTCGACAAAATCGACTGTTATGATCAAAGTATTTTGAATGCTGTTATAGGTCATAATGTTTTATTTTTTTGCCGACAAATTGGAATCTATACTACAAGAATTATGAGCAATTTGATTATGATAGGAGAGAAATCGGCAAATACGTAGCCTACAATTATATTATTCACTATATAGATGCAAAACCGTGGAACCCGTTGTGTCAACATCCTTTGAGAGATTTCTATGCCAAATACGCAAAGATGACAGACTGGCAAGAGAATTTGAATTTTTCGTTTTTTACTAAGAGTGTATTGTTTATTAAACAATTTTTAAAATTTTGGTTTGTTCATCCTGTCTTTTTCTTGCACATTAAGTTTTGGAAAGCGGTAAAAAAGAGAGGTATATTACTGGTGATTTATTGAGAACAGTTGGCGCTTAGGTTTAGTATTGTGATAGACATTTTATCTGAATTTTTGTAAACTAAAAATTATTAAATTAATTAATCCAATAGCTTTGATATGTTTTATTTTAAGTGTTTTAAACAATCAAGAGGACAGGCACTTGTTGAAGCTGCTTTAATTGTGCCTCCTATTATTCTTTTTCTTTTTACGGTTATATGGTTTGCCTGCGTTATGCTTACATGGCAGCAAATTTCTACGGCTGCAAGGTATGGTACGGATTTTAATTGCATATACTCCTTTTAGCAAATAGTATATATAAGGTGATATCAAGGATTATCTTTGTAGTGCGAGAACAATTGGCAGAACTCTTGATCCTGGTAAACTTGATATTAAAAATAACAGGCAGGGAAGATATAGGAATAAAAGCTCGTTCTGAAGTATTGTCGGGAACCGGCAGTCAAGATGCTCCGAACCGTCCGAAACACCAAAAATAAAAAGATGACAGAAAAGATGTTAAATTTTGGTTGGATTAAAAGACACAAAGGACACAAAGGACAGGGAATGGTCGAGTATATTCTTATTGTCGCGGTAGTAGTGGGAATTGTTTTTGTAGCTTATAAAACTTTAGGAAAAAAAGTTAAAGAAAAGTTTGGAAGTGCTACAGAAGCGATGCAAAAAGCAGATAAATAGGGATTACTAAATTATGAAAAGAACGGTATTGTTTGCTTTTCTTTCCGCGTTTTTTTACTTATATGTATTTATCTGATTTAGAAATCAAATATAAATGATGACTGAACCTGTTAAAACGGTTTTTGCAACGCGAAGAATTTCTCAAGGAACAGTCATACAGCAGTATATGTTTTCTGAAAAGCGCATTCCGAAAGAATATATGCAACCAAAAGCATTTCAGAGTATAAAAGATTTATTTACTAGTGATAGCACTGCAGGTTTATATATCGTTAAATACAATTGAAGAAAATGAGCAGATATTTTCAACAAAAATATCTAAAACAAGTCAGGAGACCGGCATAAGCACTTTAATTCCTGAAAACAAAAAAGCGTTATCAGTAAATTTGGTATTATAGCTCTGTCCGTATCTGTTGAAGAAGCGCAAAAAAATTCTTATAGCTTCACAAAGAGGGAGTCTTAAATATGTGATAAGAGCTGCCGGTGATGTTGAAATATCGGATAAAACCGTTAAAACTTTCTTCAATAGTGAAAGATATTTCAAAAATAATATCTCATCAAAATAACGTAAGAGATTTAAAACAGGCAAACCAAAAAGAAATTTTAGAAATAATGAGCAAATATTCAAATATTGGGAAATAATATTTATTGAGGTAAACGAAGACGGCTTTTTAAGGAATAATAATACTTTTATAGCTCCTGGATGCAATATAGTGCAAAGAGTACTTGTCTCCTCTTGGAGCAAGCATGGTTCTTGGACTTAAAGACGCAAAAATAAGCAATATAAATATTGAAAGAATTTTATATCTTTAAAACTTGATGTTGGCTTTGATTTCCATGAGGATAAAATATTAAGTGGTTTTGAGATTTTTAAGAACGGCATTCGCTCTGAGTTCAATTTCCATGTGCAGGAACAGATACTCTCTCCAAAATTTTCTTACAGAGATAATATACAAGAAGTGCTTTTAGAAGAAATGAAAGATTATGCCGATGAAACGGACAGCGAAAAATTAAAATAGACGGCAAAAAATAAAATAATCGAAATAATAAAAAAGAAAGAACTCTTTATACCTAAAAATATTTCAGGAAGACTTTATAAAGAGCTTTGTGATGATATTGCGGGACTTGGCGTTTTGGAGGATTTTTTAAGCGATTCTTCAATTACGGAAATAATGGTTAATGGACCCGACAACATATTTATTGAGAAAGCTGGAAAAATATCAAAAACGAATGTCTCTTTTCCTGACGAAAAAAGACTTAAAACCGTTATAGATAGAATAGTTTCGCAGGTTGGCAGGCATATTGACGAATCGTCGCCTATTGTTGACGCAAGGCTTAAAGATGGTTCGCGTGTCAATGCGGTTATAAGACCTGTATCTTTGAAGATCCCGTGATTACAATAAGAAAATTTTTAAAAAATAAACTTTTGACCGATTCTATGATTTTGTCGGGAAGCATCAGCAAAGCAATTTTATTTTTTCAGGATATATTCCAGAGTTTATAAATACGGCTTCGCAAAGAGGAGTAAATATAGATATGGAAATTTTTTAATGAAAGAGATATTATTTCTTATTTCTCTTACCGCGTTTGTATTTTGTTTTGTATATTTTCTTGCAGGTAAAATAACAAGGATAAAGACAAAGGAAAATAAGAAAAAGTCTTTTAATTTTAAGAATTTAACTGTTAAAAGGAAGAGAATTCTTGTTTCGTTATTTATTTTTCTTTTGGCGGCAATTTTAGTGCGAAATATTATTTTTGCGTTAATTCTATGTGTCTTATATCTGTATTTTGACTGGTATATAAAGGATAAAAACAGATGTAAACTTGTAGATTTAATGGACAAACAGGTTATTGAAGCTTTAACTGTCATACGGGTCAGTCTCTTCAGAATACAATTAATATCGCTAAAAATGAACTTGAAATCCTATAAAACTCAAATTTGAAAAAATGTCTGACGAATTGGCTTTGAGGGTGAGTTTTGATAGAGCTTTGGAAGACGCTTCCCGGAATTCCAATAGCAAAGAATTTAAACTTATGTGGATACTATAAGAATATCTAAAAGACACGGGAGTGAGTTTAAGCGGTATATTTGATAGAATAACCGATTCTGGCCAAGCCAAAGGGTTGCAATACAGTTAAAAATAATTGCTTTGACAGCGCAAGGCAGAATGTCTGGAAATATTGTAAGCATTATATTTTTTATAGTTTTATTTATGATGTATGCGATTGAGCCTGATTGATATGATGAAATCTTTGATTTGTTACTTTGCCGGGCAATATTTTGCTTCTTGTTGTGGTTTTAATGGTGCTTGCAGGCTCGTTTGTAATAAGAAAAATGACGGAGATTGATTTTTAATGATTGTGTTATTTTGCGTATTTTCAGGTTTATTTGTGTTTTTTACGGTTTATTATGTGCTTGTAAACATCAGGAAAATGGATATTGCCGGGAAAGTGCATAATGCTGTTGAAAAAAAGAAAATAAAAGTTTTACAGTGCCTGTGATAATGTACAATGCCGAAAAACTCGGCAGACTTATAGCTTATGTGAAATATGAAAAATTTGCAGCTGAAGTTGGAAAAATCGGAATAATTTTAAAGTCTCTCGGCGACGCAGATATGAAAGAATTGATCCTTATCAATTTCTTGCGCTTCAATTGTTTTCAACAATTACCGGGATATTATTTGTCATTGTTTTTGTGAGTACTGATATTTTTGTAATATTATTCTTTGGATTGGTTTTTTTTCTTGCCTCTTTTAAAAATTAAAGAGGAAGCTAAAAGGAGAAAAGAGCTTATAGCAAGACAATTGCCTGATATGGCGGATTTACTTTCTGTTACGCTTGACGCAGGCCTTGACTTTTACGGAGTTGCCGAAAAAGTTATACAAATACTGCAGGGACCGTTGGCAGACGAATTTAAAAACGCTTTGACAAAAGTTTCTCTTGGTTATGATAAAAAGGCTGCTTTAACGGAGATAGTGCAAAAAACTGAGGTTGAACAGTTGGGTTTTTTTGTCAGAACGGTAAATGTGTCGCTCTTGAATCAGGTACGGGAATGGCGGATACTTTAAAGCGGTTGGCTGTTTCCCTGAGAAATGAAAGAGCTTCGTCTGCCGAGAAAAAAGCGCAGGAAGCACCTGTAAAAATGCTTATCCCTTTAGTTTTATTAATATTTCCTACTATATTCATAGTTATTTTCAGACATATAGTAATCAATTTTATAAAAACAAGCTTCTGATTTATTTCTAAGAAGGTTGGGTATAAAAAAGCAATTGCTGGTTTTAAGGTATTATTATATAATTTTTTGTAGTCGTAAAGAAAATAATGATATTTCTCGCAGGTTTATATTTTCCGGATACTGATTTATGATTCAAGCATTTTTAATGTTGGTTTTTAACTCAGTAGTTTTTGCGGTGCAGAAAGAAGATAGAACGATGATAAAAGGTTTGCGTCCGATGGCCTGGGAGTCGCTTTTACCGCAATTTCTGATGATGAAAATGTGTTCTTTTACAATCCTGCCGGCCATAACCCGCAGATGTGATTGTTTAACTCAGTTTTCATTTATTGACATCGCTGTAAATAGGGAAATAATTGATTCATATTTGAACAACAAAGAATATTCTAATAGTTTTTGTGAAGACCGAAGAGACTTTATGAGTAAAATGGCTTTTTATTTATATGTTAAATAATATGGGTTATGTCTTCGTTTCGGTGCCGAACATTTTATTTATTTCTAAACCTTTATATATAGCCAAAGCTCCTTAAGTTTGGGTATTTTTTTCTTGTGCCAATTTAAATTTTAGATTTGATTCACTGTTGTCGTATAAAACGGAAGGTGCATTAGTTGGCGTTCTTCCTATTGCTTTTAAAATTAATCCTCCTAAAGTACTTCCCGGATCGTTGTCTTTGGGTGCAAATTTTAAATATATGTACAAAATAAAGAGTTTTGCCGACAAAGATATATAATTTTAATGATTTTAAGGAAAGTGTTATTATAGGCGGAGGGTTTTTTGGAATAGATTTGGGAGCAATATATAATTTAGGTTAGGTTCGTGCTGGAATTTCGGTTTAAGCATATCTGATATTTATAATTCTGGAATAGAATATAAGAAATTGGATTTAGTTTCATTGAAGTTTTTGGAGAGTTACTCTGAAGCAAAAATTGATCCTAAACTTTGGAGTAGCATATTATCCTGAAAAGTTTTATTATTGGTTCGGCAAATACTGGGAATTAGAGGACAGAATGGTTTTTGCGTTTGACTTAACGGATTTAATGAATCCGAATGAACCGTTTGCCAACACTGTTCTTAAGAGATCGCATATAGGTGCCGAATATAAATTTGGTCCGTTTGTTGTAAGAACCGGTATTAATTCTGGTTACCTTACTCTAGGAGGAGAGGATTTATTTCCGATATAATTAATATTGAATATACGTTTTCCGGGGGGGGGGGGGGGGTTATATATACGAAACGAAAATATATCTGGTTTAACATAAAATTATTTTCTTACAGAATATAGTAAAGGCAGAATAAAACAAAAAAAAGCGCAAAAATAATTGTGAAAATAAGTTGTCTGTATAGCGGGAGAATATTATTTTATTTTAATGATTGTTCCCACAGTTTTGCCGTCGGCACTTATTGAAACTGCAGTAATCGTATAACTTTCAAAAGATTCATTAATTTCTTTTCCGGGATTTTCATTCGCTTTTGATATTATCTTAACTAAATTCGGGTTTTCCGAGATTTCAAGTATATGTCCGCCTTTTTCAAAATCTTTTTTCAGGATAGTGCCTGTATTGTCGTAGGCATACACGACTCTGTTCAGTGAATTTAATATTATAAATGCCGAACTGTCTTTAATTGAAGTTTCCTGCGAGTATTCAATAATTTTACTTAAACTTTCTCTGTCTTCTTCTAGTATTTCTATTTTCTTTGTTATCTTTTCTTTTTCCGCAATAAAAATATCGGTAATTTCGTCATACTTGTTTTCTTTTATATTTTCGTTAGATTTATTATTTTCTAAAGATTTTTTTATTCTGTTAAACGGCAATAGTATAAACAGTTTTGAAAGAAAATAAAGAATTATTACAATAAGCAACGCGGCGGATGAAGCGGCGGTATAATATTTTATTTTCCAGTTTCTTGAAGTTTCTTTTGCTTCCTTAACAGAAAATATGCAAAACAGAGTGCAGTCGCTTATAAGCGGTTCTGAAAACAATAAAAAATCTTTATTATTATTAGGCGTTTGTTGTAAAGATTGAGTTTTTTGCTCTATCGCTCTATTGTAAATCCCGCTTGTTCTTTCTGTATTCCATTCGCTTATATTGTTATGTATAATTACCTTGCCGTTTTTATCTAAAATAAAGCAGGTTGCAATATTTTCTATTTTTGCAACTGATTCGATGTTTATAAGAAGGTTTATATCATCTGAATTTTCAAGAGCTTTGTTAAAAGACGGGACGATTACTTTTAAAGCAGATTTGGCTTTTTCCACTGCCATAATTTCCAAATCTTTTGCTTTATCTTTTGAGAGAAATTCAATGAGCGGATAAAAAGTTCCGCAGATGATTATCAATGAGAAAAATGATAGAAATATGATATTTTTTTTCATGATCAAATTATAACATAAATTGTAATGAATTGTCATCATAAGACGCTAGCGTTGAGGTGTGATCCTTTTTGGCAATGCAGATTACTTCTGAGGCAACTATCTGTTTGCGGTTACAAAGGACATTTAATGGAAAGTATAAAATTGAATATACCTTGTAGTCAAAGTGGAAACATTTTGGAAAAAATTTGCAGGATTTATGTTAAAAAAAAGAGCGAATTATGCTCTTTTATTTGATAAGTATATATCCGTGCATACTTTTTTTATGCGTTTTGATATTGGATATTGTTTACATTAGACAGAGAGAACAGGATTGTAAAGGTTATAAAATCGTTAAAACCTTTTAAAATAGCTTTCCCCGTAAGAAATGCAGTTTCAATTCTGATATTCCTTCAGGTATTGTTGATACTGAAATGTTGCAGCAGTCAAAAAACTGATTGATTTTTAAATGAAAAATCAGATTCATTGTTTTGACTGAACTTTAAGAAAATGATATAATCTTTATAGTTTTATTTTAAATTTTTATGCACAGGAAAACGCGTCAGATGGAAAAAAGAGAACGGGAGCAGCAGTCAACTCCTATTGAACAGATAATTCAGCAGAGAAAACAAAAGGCAAAAGATTTTGCAAGTGCTGGGATAAATCCTTATCCCGCGAAATATGTTTTAGATGGAAATAACGCCGATATACAAAAAAAGTTTATTTATCTTGAAAGGGAACAGCTGGCGAACATAAAAGTTAAAGCCGCAGGCAGAGTTATGACGTACAGGAATATGGGCAGGGCGGCGTTTTTGGATATAAAAGATGGACTTGCAAAAATTCAGATTTATGTCCGGGCGGACAAAATAGGAGAAGATCAGTACAAATTTTTTAAAAATATGGTTGATATGTCTGATATTATTGCTGTCGAAGGAATGCCTTTCAAAACGAGAACAAACGAATTAAGCATAATAGTGGAGAAATGGACTATGCTTACAAAAGCGTTCAGACCGCTGCCTGAAAAGTGGCATGGACTTAAAGATACCGAAATAAGATGCAGACAAAGATACCTGGATTTAATCGCAAACAGCGAAGTAAAAGATATTTTTGTAAAAAGAAGTATGGTAATTTCAGCCGTAAGACATAAACTTGAAGAACTTGGTTTTATAGAAGTGGAAACTCCTATTTTGCAGTCTCTTGCGGGGGGAGCAAACGCAAGACCGTTTATAACGCATCACAATGCTTTAGATATAAATTTATTTTTAAGGGTTGCCCCGGAACTTTTTTTAAAACGTCTTGTAGTCGGAGGACTAGATAGAGTTTTTGAGATAGGAAGAAACTTTAGAAATGAGGGCATAGATAAAAACCACAATCCTGAATTTACTATGCTGGAGCTTTATCAAGCGTATGCCGATTACAATGATATGATGGATATGAGCGAAATTTTAATCAAAGCAGCTGCAAAAAAAGTAGAATCCGCTCTAAATTTAGAATTCACAAGAGCAAAGATGTTTGATTTGATAAAAAAATACGCAGGGCTTGATTTGTTGCCGTACGTTGAAAGCGGGAAAATGTTTGAGCAGGTGAAGCACTTGAATCTTGATTTGCCTGAAGATGCAACCGATAGGAAGATTTTAGATCAGCTTTTTGAGGCAAAAGTTGTGCCAAATTTAAAAAATCCGACTTTTGTTATGGATTTTCCCGCGGTTTATTCGCCGCTTTCAAAGGTTAAATTTGATCAGCCTGAAATTGCCGAAAGATTTGAACTTTACATAAACGGAATAGAGATAGGAAATGCCTATTCCGAGCTTAACGATCCGGAACTGCAAAAAATAAGATTTATGCAGCAGATGAAAGCAAAGAAGAAAGGTGACGACGAAGTTATGCCTTATGACGAAGATTTTATTTTTGCACTTGAACAGGGGCTTCCCCCGACGGGCGGTTTAGGCATAGGTATAGACAGGCTTGTTATGGTTTTAACTGGTGTTGAGTCAATCAGGGGAGTGATAATATTTCCCGCGATGAGGCCAGAATAAATATTTATGAATATGTTGTCTGTTGAATTTTTTATAGCGTTCAGATACTTAAAGGCAAAAAAGAAAGGTTTTTTTTCTCTGATTACTACTTTTATTGCTGTAGGCGGCACTACTTTGGGAGTTGCTGCCCTTGTCGTAACGCTTGCAGTTATGAGCGGTTTTCAAAATGATATAAGAAACAAAATTTTGGGCATACAGCCGCATATAGTTGTTGCAAGAATTGACGGCGAGCCATTTAAAGATTATCTTAAGATTGAAGATAAAATAAAAACAAACAGCGATGTTTTAAGCGTTTCTCCGTTTATATATAAACAGGGGATTGTCAGAAGTCTCGGCTTGTCGACGAGTTTAATAATAAAAGCCGTAGACTATAAAAATGAAAATAGCATGCTTGATCTTTCAAAACAGATAACGGTTTCGGATATGAGTTTTAACGGTGAAAAAATAGGGGAAAAGTCAATAATTCTCGGAAGCGAGCTTGCAAAAAACATTGCCATCAGTGCGGGCGATAAAGTTGTTTTAATGTTTCCTAGTAATTTCAGCAGTATTCCTAAAATGTATGAATTTACAGTATCGGCTGTTATACAGTCGGGGATGTACGATTTTGATTCTTCTCTCGGTTTTATTGATTTGGAAGAAGGACAGAAACTCTTTTCAATGCAGGATGAGATAACAGGGTTTGATATACACATAAATAATTTTGACAAAGCCATGACGGCAGCAGTGGTACTGCAGAAAGATTTATCTTATCCGTACAGGGTAAAAACGTGGATTGAGATGAATAAAAATCTTTTCTTGGCGCTTAAGCTTGAAAAAATAATGATGTTTCTAATTTTAGGGCTTATAATACTTGTCGCCGCATTTAACATTGTTTCCAATCTTCTGCTTTTGAGCGTTCAGAAATCAAAAGAGATCGGTATAATGTCTGCGATGGGTTTTTCAAAGTTTTCAATTTCAAAAATATTTTTTTACGAGGGACTTATTGTAGGTTCATCTGGAACCGTTTTAGGAATTATGTCGGGTCTTGCAGTGAGTTTTTTATTAAAATATTTTAACATATTTAAGCTGCCTAAAGGCATTTATTATGTTGATAAACTGCCTATAGCCGTAATACCGGCAGATATAATTATGATTGCGGTATGTGCATTCATTATTACAGTAACAGCCGGAATTTATCCAGCTTATCAGGTTTCAAGATTAGAACCGCTTGAGGCGATAAGATACGGATAAGCAACAAAATAAGAAATTAGAATTATTTTTTTTCTGTCATTTTGAGTGAAACGGCAGAGCTGTAAGATGAGAAATCTGAAAAGACTGGATTATACTGTGGCAATTTACAGCAAAGTTGTTTTACTCTTGCTATGACATCATAAACGCGGTAACCGCAAAATGAACATAATAGCAGAAAACTTAAGCAAAAATTATAAGAGAAAATATCTGCCAGATGTTAAAGTGCTGAAAAATATTGATTTTGAAATAATGTCAGGGCAGAAAATAGCTTTGACTGGTCCGTCGGGAGCTGGTAAAAGCACCTTAATTCACATCTTAGGACTTATGGACAGTCCTACGTCGGGGAAAGTTTATATAGATGGCGTTGATTGTTTTGCGGGCAATGATAAATATTTGTGTGTTATGAGAAAGAAAAATATAGGTTTTGTTTTTCAGTTTCATTATCTTATGCCGGATTTTACAGTTATGGAAAATATTCTGCTTCCGGTGTGGAATGAGAGAAATATAAAGTTTAAACGTGCTCAAAATATTTTGGAGAAAGTCGGAATCTTGCACTGGCAGAATCATTTTCCCGGCGAGTTATCCGGCGGAGAGCAACAAAGAGCGGCAATTGCAAGAGCGTTGATAAATAATCCGCAGATAGTTTTTGCCGATGAACCTACCGGTAATTTAGACAGAATTACTGGACTTGAAATAGAAAAATTGCTGTTTGAAAGTTCTTCAGAAACAGCTTCAACGCTTGTGCTTGTTACGCATAATAGCGAACTTGCTTCTAAAGCCGATAAAATAATAAAAATGACTGATGGAAAGATGTTGAAATAAATCAGTAAGCAATACTGTGTCTATCGTGGCAAAGGATGAAAATCCGAAGAGTTCGCTCATTTTTTTTGGTTATTCAAAACTTTGTTTACTGCGGAATGATAAAATTCCCTGGTGTAACTTTTTGTATTGTCTGCATTAAATATAGGTTGTGTTTAAATCGTATGCTGAAAAGGAGAAAGAAATGAATATCTATCTTGATGGAAAACTTGTTGAGAAAGAAGATGCAAAAATTTCTGTTTTTGACCATGGATTACTCTACGGAGACGGCATTTTTGAAGGAATAAGAGCTTATAACGGAAGAGTTTTCAGATTAAAAGAACATTTGGACAGATTATGGTCGTCTGCAAAAGCTATTAATATTAAAATTCCAATTCAGCAAAAAGATATGGAAAAAGCAGTGATAAAAACTCTTTTGACGAATGAACTTTGCGATGCCTATATAAGACTTGTAGTTACGAGAGGTAGCGGGGATTTGGGACTTGATCCCAGAAAGTGCATAACACCGCCGTCAATAATAATCATTACAGATAACATTTCTTTATATCCGGAAGAACTCTATGAGAAGGGAATGGATGTAATAACGGTTTCTACAAGGAGAATAAAACAGGATTCTTTAAGCCCGAATATTAAGTCGCTTAACTATTTGAATAATATACTTGCGAAGATGGAAGCCATAAGAAGCGGAGTTATGGAAGCCATAATGTTAAATGCTGAGGGCTATGTAGTTGAATGTACCGGCGATAATATTTTCCTTATGAAAAACGGGGTTCTTTATACGCCTCCGGGATCGGAAGGAGCTTTGATAGGAATAACGAGGGACGCTGTTATAGAACTTGCAAAAAACAAACTAAAAATTCCGGTAAGAGAGGAACGTATAAGCATATACAATGTATATACTTCAGACGAATGTTTTCTAACCGGGACTGCGGCTGAAATAATACCTGTAGTAAGCGCAGATTCAAGAGAAATTGCCGACGGCAGACCCGGCAAGACGACAGTAAAACTTATAAAAGAATTTAAAAATCTTACAAGATTAACCGGCACGCCGATTAAGTAGTAGATTTTCTGTTGTTATTAGCAATGTCATCTTCGGCTATTTAAGTAGAGTATTGATTCAGTATCTGTTGTTCATCTGTTATACTGAGAAGACGAAATCTCTGAAGTATTTGGTCTTCAAAGGTTTATAAACAAATAAGTCTGTTTGTTATATGACGGCAAAGGTATGAGATATGTGCAGATCTTTTAAACACACGATATACGTACTTATTGTTTTAGCTGTGCTGGTTTCGTTATACTGTGCTAGAGCTTTCATATTTGTGCCTTTTATCCAAAAATATATTAGCGTCAAAACGGGATATAAAGTAAAATTTGATAATTTTTATATTTTGCCTTTCAGTGTTACGTTTGCAAACGTAGATGTTGATAATATGATTGCGATTCGGGAAATAACGTTCAAGTTAAGCCCTATAAAATTTTTCGTTCATATCACTGCTCCGTTAAACTGTATAAACCAAATAAACATATCAAAACTAGAAATTTCTTTAAACGAGAATCCTAAAGATAAAAATGTTTCATCAGATAAGAGGAGTATTAATGTTAAACTTCCTGAATCTGAAATTGCAATATTTATAGATGAAGCCGTAGTTAAAAATGATAACAGCAGACTTTTAGAAATTATAGATGCAGATATACTGATAAATCATGATAAAATCACTTTGGAGTCTGGTATGTGCGCCTTAGGTGTTCCGGTCAAAGTTAGTTCGCACATTGAACGTGCTGCAGGTGATATTTTTAATACTTCTTCGGTTTTTACCGCAAAAGATAAGGTAGATATGCTTTTAAAGTCAACTGGAACTATTGATTTGTCGTCTTTGGATATTACTCAAAATATTGCGGTTGAAAAACTGATATATAACAGATTTAAGTTAATCGGCTCTTCAGGCGTTTTTTCAAAGACTGGAGATGCCTATAAGATAAATTTAACGGGAGACTTTGGGAAATTTGAGTTTAATTCTTTCTCAGGGGGTGCGACTGAAGCTAAATCCGAAATTGACATTTCAAAAATCAATAAAAGCATGTCCGGAGATATTAGTTTAAATTTTAAAGGACAAGACAGCATATCCGTATTCGGATTAAACGTAACGGATTTAGTCGTTTTCGGCTTTAAGTTAGGAAATTTTAATTTATCAGGAACAAAAAATCGCGGTGGCATTTACAGTATATTATGCCTATACGGAACCGGCGGGAAAATTGAAATCGATTATGCAAAAGGCGGAGATTATAAAGCAAAACTCATAATTAAAAATAAAATTGCGGGAACGGTTAGAGGCAATATGGAAACCGGAGAAGTTACGGCGGATATGAAGAATATTGATGTTGCATACATTCCTTTTATAGGAACATCCGCCAAAGGAATCGTTAACATTTCGGGTGCAATGGACGAAATCTCCGGACATATTGATTTTACGTCCAAAAATTTCACTACGTCAGGCAGAAACGCCACAGATATGACGGGGAGTATAACAAAAAATAATGATATGTATGTGTTTAATTTTTATAAAAGTGACAATTCTG
This sequence comes from Endomicrobium sp., assembly GCA_031260705.1. Taxonomy (GTDB): domain Bacteria; phylum Elusimicrobiota; class Endomicrobiia; order Endomicrobiales; family Endomicrobiaceae; genus Endomicrobiellum. The sequence continues at coordinate 41,007 of JAISLA010000001.1, forward strand.
TTGCCTTAAACAACGTTATAAAAAGCGGTGAAATAATTTCAACAGACTTTAAATTCATCAATGTTGACGTTTCAAATATACTGCGCATCTGCGGATATCCGAAATATGACGTTGCGGGAATTGCAAGCGGACGCGTAAAATATGAAAAAGACTTAGTGACGGAATTTGATATCAAGGTTTTTGATGGGATGATATATGATAATAAATTTAAGAAATTTGAAGCTAAAGGCGATATAAATTTAAACAGGATAAACATAAAATGTTTTGTTCTTAAAAATTATTCTGATGAAATCATAGCCGATATAACAGGGCTGCTTGGTTTTACTGAAATAAATCCGATTTCTTCGCTTTATGTTAACCTAAAAGACATTAATGCAGGCGGGATAAAAGTAAGCGGATATGCGGCATTTCAGGGTAGTTTAAGCGACAACAATGAAATTAAGGGTATCATTGAAAGTACAGGCGCCAGCATATCCGGAGTATCCCTTGGAAATATTTTGGCAGATGCGACTATTTCAACAAAGAGATTTGAAATTTCCAATTTAAAATCCGACAACAACATAGAAGCGTCTGCAATAGCGGATTTTAAAGAAAATAAAATTTCGGGAAGCCTTTACTTTAAAAATACGGATATTAAAGGTATTCATGCCGGTGTATCCGGATTTTTGAGTTCTTCCGTAAAATTTTCCGGCAGACTGGATAATCCCGATATTAAAATTTTGGCTTTTGTAGAAAGAGGAAAATATTTATCTCAGTCTTTTTCTTTTTCGTCTGAATTAGAATACAAAAACAATAGCATTAAAGTAAACAGAGCTATGCTGTCGGCAGATAAAATGAAAGTTGCGCTTAAAGGAAATTATTTAAACGGTGGCGTTCTCTCTTTAAATGTTGAGAATTTAACTGAAAATATTATCAATGTATTTGTAGGTTTTAAGACTCCCATAAAGGGAAGTTTTTCGGGCAACGGCTTTTTTTCCGCAAAAGAAGGAAAACAGTATCTTAAAATGTTTTTAGAGGCTAAAAGCGTTTACATAAAGACCATAAAATTAGATGATGTTAAATACGACGTTGAAATAAACGGTAGCAATATTGCGGTAAGCAGCTTTTCCGCAAAAGTTTTTGATAGTGAAATAAGAGTGGACAAAGGTTTTTTTAATATTGAAAATGGGAAATACGGGCTTGATTTATTATTGATTAACACTCACGTAGGTCCCGTAGATTTATTTGGCAATATAAAATTATCAGGCAAAATGACAAAGAGAAAAGGCAGTTCCATATACAGCAGCGGAACGGTTGATTTGCAAAATTTTTGGCTGAACAGACAGAAATTATCTTTTTCTCACTTTGATTATACTGTTAAAGACAGAACTTTAAAGTTCCTGCAAAAAGCAGATGGTATAAATTTAGGTAGTTTTTTATGTCTTATTGTTTTCGGCGATGTCATATCCGTAAAAGAATTTAATATTTCAAAGGATAAAGCTTCTTTAGGCTTAAAAGCGGATTTTTCAAAGGATTCTGTCAATTTAGAGATAAAAAGTTCAAATATTGATTGGTGTTTTATAAGTGATGTTTTGAATTTGCCCGGCGCTTTGAAAGGAAATGTAGATATAAATGTCAGTTTATCTGGAAATATCAGCCGGCCTGAAGGGAGTATGTCAATAACCTCGATAAACGGATCTGTAATGGAAATTCTGTATGATAATTTTAACGTTGAAGTTGATTTCTCGGATAATTATGCGCGTATAAAAAAAGCCACTGTGTTTAAGCGGAATGAGATCAGCATATCTGCCTGGGGCGATTTTCCGTTATGGTTTGATAAAACTTTGTCCGAAAAAATGCGAAAGAAGTCTATAAATGTCGTTTATGAAATGGAAGATCACAAATTAAACGTCTTAAGATATTTGTCTGAGGACTATATTAATCCCCTTTCCGGAAAAATGTTATTGAAAGGATCTTTTGAGGGAACTTATGAGGAAATAAAAAATACCGGCAGACTTTTAATAACGGGAGGATCTTTTAGAGCAAAGAATTATATTGATAAGGTAAGAGATATGTCTGTTGAAATATCGCTTATTGAAAATTTAATTAGAATTGATAAGTTTAATTTTAAGTCCGGATCAGGAGAATTAAATATTTACGGACAGCTGAAACTTGACAATTTTAATATCAAGGATTTTGATATAAGGCTTGTTACAGATGGTAAGGGAATTTTTTTACGCGTTCTGGAGCTGCCGATACAGAGCATTATAGGATCTAAATCGTTTCTGCAGGATTATTCCGTCGGCGATCTGAGTTTTGACGTTAGAGTACAAGGTCCCTCGGTAAAACCTAAAGTTTCAGGATTGGTTTCGCTTGAAAATACGCGTTTTACGTTTCCGGGAAGCAACGACGCAGATATAGACTCTTTTATTCCTGAAAACACTGAATTTGATTTGAAATTAATAACCGCGAAGAATACAAGATTTGAAAATTCTTTTGCTTATGCGTTAATAGACGGTTTTTTGTACATCAAAGGTCCTTATAATAATCTGAGAACGAATGGAATAATTGAAACTTCAAATGGCAGAATAAGCTATCTCGGACTCATATTTAACATACTAAATGCCAAAGTAGAAATAATGGACGCAATGTACGGAAATCAGGTTTACATCACTGTCGAAGGGGAGACGACAATGGTTTCACAAACAGGAGATGAACCAGAAACTATAAAGCTGATTATTGACAAGTCCGAAATATCTAAAATATCGCAGAACTCTGTAAGATTTTCTTCAAAAGACAATCCGAATATGGATTCGCGTAAAGCTCTTGAAAAAGCTACAAGAACTGAGCGGGATGCAAAAGTAGATATGGCAGATGGTAAAAGTGTATTGGATTTTAAGATGAAACAGTGGATTTTGCGTTTAGTTGATCAGTCTCTTGCAATGCCTTTTACAAAAATGATTTTACGTAAAACCGGATTTATCGATGATTTCAGAATTTCTTACGTTCAGACTGTTGCCGGTGTTTACGGTACGGAAGATCATATATTTACAAATTTATTTTCGGGCACAAAATATTCAGTTGAAAAAAATCTTACAAATCAAATTCTTCTTGGATATTCGATTATTTTTGACGAGCTTGGCAGAAAGCTTGATTTTCGACATGAAATAGAAATCATATATAAACTTACTAATAATTTGTTTTTAGCCAGTAGCTACGTCCTTGAGTCCGCAGGGCGGGTCCGCCAGACTGATATAAAATTGATGGTTCAGTATCAAATGCATTTCTAACTGTCTGCAGGAAAATGAAATAAAGAAAACAAAAAAATAAAAATCGGCAAATAAAATGAAAATACTTAAGCTGGTTTTAAAAGATTTTAAAGGGTTCGTTGTTAGAAGCAGTGTATATTGCCGCTGCCCCTCTATAGGCTGGCTGCAATTTGATGCGTGTAAGATTGATATAGAGTAAAGTTTTATTGGCCAGCGGGACAGTTAAAAACAGTTGGCGAGAACGCAAGTTTGTAACAGCAGATTATGTTCTAAGATAATGGAATGTCATATCTGATCGATACGAGATTTGTCTGATTTATGGTTTTTATATTATAATGTCCGCAAATGCAAAAAGGGGAGTAATAATGCAAAGTTTTGACCAGTTTATAGGATCATTTTCTTTTGACAGCAGGCTTGCGGAAGTTGACATTACTGGCTCAATAGCTCATACGAAGATGCTTATAAAAACCAAAATTATAAGTGCTTCAGACGGCAGAAAAATTGTTTCAGGATTAACATCTATTTTAAAAGATGTGGAAAGAGGCTGGAAATTTCCCGAGGAAGAAGATATACATTATGCTGTTGAAAAAGAGCTTATGCGGAGAATAGGACCTGTTGGCGGTAAAATGCATACCGCAAGAAGCAGAAACGATCAGGTTGCCGCCGATTTGAGAATTTATTTAAAACGGGAAATCGGAATTGTTGAAAATCTTATAAACAATTTTCAGAAAGTGCTTGTTGAAAAGGCAGGCGAAAATATTGATGTTGTGATGCCCGGTTTTACGCATTTGCAGCCGGCCCAGCCGGTTTTGGCGGCTCATCATCTTCTTGCTTATGCATGGATGATGCAAAGAGACAAGGAAAGACTTGCCGACTGTTATAAAAGGACTGATGTTTTGCCTTTGGGAAGTGCTGCTTTGGCAGGAACATCTTTCAATGTTGACAGACAATATACGGCAAAACTTCTAGATTTTGAAAATATAAGCGAAAATTCTCTGGACGCCGTAAGCGACAGGGATTTTGCCGTAGAATTTGTTTTCTGTACGTCTTTAACGGCTTTACATTTGACGAGGTTTTGTGAAGAGATAATTTTATGGATGAATCCGGAATTCGGTTATATAACTATAGATGACAAATTCACGTCGGGTTCATCAATAATGCCGCAGAAAAGAAATCCGGACTGTGCCGAAGTTATAAGAGGAAAATCAGGAAGAATTTTTGGCGATTTAGTTGCGCTTCTTACTATAATAAAATCTTTACCGCTTGCTTATAATAGAGATTTACAGGAGGACAAGCCGCCTGTTTTTGACGCATTGGACAATATTAAAATGTGTCTTGAAGTTATAAATGAAATGACGGAAAGTTTAAAATTTATCGGAGAAAGAGCTTTAAAAAGTACGGAGAAAGGTTTTATTGCAGCGACTGAAATAGCTGATTATCTTGCGAGAAATAATGTGCCTTTCAGAACAGCTCACGGCATAGTTAAAGATATTGTTTTATATTGCAGAAAAAATTCAAAGACATTGAATGAACTTTCTATTGAGGAATACAACGGCTTTTCAAAAATATTTAAAAAAGACATATTCAAATATTTGGATGCAAAAAATATTGCCAATATGAAGACTTCTTACGGCGGGACGTCAAAAAAATCTATTTTGTGGCAGATAGATAATATTAAACAGAAATTAAGATGAGAAAGTTTGTAGTCTTTTTTGTCCTGGCTTTTATGGTTCAGTGTCTGCTTGGTGTCTACTTGCCGGTAGAATAGAAAAAGTTCTGACTGAAGCGTCAAGTGTTCAGTTAGCTTTGTCAATAAATCCCGATATACTGGAATATGTGGAGAATATTGAACATGCAACGCAGAGAGTTAAAGAATCAAGATTACTGTATTTCCCCAACATTAATTTGAATTTAAACTTATCCTCATTTAATAGCCGCGGTTCTGTGATAATGTATAATGAATCATTGCGATTCCTAGTTTGTCAGCCGGTCGGGAAAAAGAATTTGTATTATTCTACGAGACTTTCAATCTGGCAAAGCGTTTATTCCGGCAGAAGGATAAAAGCCGCGAACAGACTTGCCGAAATAAGCATGAATAAAATAAAAAACGAGGAAAACATTGTTAAAAGCAAAGTAATCAACAATGTTAAGGTAATATTTAATGATTGTTTGTACTCAGAGAACTGTTAAGTTACTATTCAAAAATTTTAGAAGCGGAACAGAAGAAATTGCTGAAAAAAACGGACATTATAATAAAACTGATATTGATATAATCCGCAATTTAAATAAAAGCTATTACAATCTTGAGCTTGCCGTAGGAGTCGAGCTTGATTCTTATTAGAAAAATCCGTTTTCCTGCCGCAGTCCTTTTGTTTTTAACGGTTTTTTTATTGTTCCTACAAGTATACGCTTCCGTTTTTGAGTTGAAAATCTTGCAAGGGATATATGCTGGGAATATATTTCAAATTTCAGCTATGTGTCGCTGATAAGTATGTTTTTAAGTGAAAATCTTTTTTCTAATGAAAGGCTTGAAAAATTTATAAGCGAGAATATGGGAGAAATAAATTTTAATCAACTGTAAACGCCTTTGGTCTGCCTTGCTGCCGACTTAAATACTGAAGAGAGAATTTTGCTGAAAGAAGGAAACGTCGGTTTTGCCGCAAGAGCGAGCGTTGCAATTCCCAGTATTTTTAAGCCTGTTGAATATAGACAGCGTTATTTGGTTGATGTTGGGCTTGCGGAAAATATTCCGGTAAATGTCGCAAAGATTTTTGACGCGGATATTATTATCGCTGTTTTCGCAGCTACTGATATAAGTAAAAACGATGTCGATAATGTGTTTGCGACTCTTAATGCAGGCAATATATATTCAGGGAAGAGCTTTGGATCAGGATAATTCAGTAAAATGATGGAGAAGTCTCTGCTTGAATAGAATTTTATGTCTTATACTGACACTTGCGTTTTATTTTTTCGCTTATAGAATTGATATTGGCGGAGTTTCATCATCAGATGAAGTTTTTTAAAAGAAATTAATGAAATTTCTGTGAAAATTGATGCGGCTAAAAATAAAAAAGAGGAAATAAAACTTCTTGAGCGTCTTGCTGAAATGCTTGTAAGTGGTGGGTAGCACGGACATGCTTTGGATATATATTATAGACTTTTGAAATATAAAAAAGTTCTGAGAAGTAAAAAATTTAAATAAAGTATTGTGTAAAACTCGGAGAGGAGATATGTTTTTAAAAAGCAACTTATATAATTCTTGCCGAAAAATCTTTTCTGGAAGTTTTAGCGATATTTGATAGAGAGATCCACAAGGCGCAAAAAATATCCGATGAAGTCTATTCAATGAATTATTCTTATGCTACTGTTGATTTGATACAGGCTGAAATCGCTTATAAAATGGGAAAACTTTATGAAGCCGAAAGATATGCCTTTAACGCCTATACAAAAGCAAAAAGATTTTCGTAGAAGAGCAAGCGCAAAAAATGATTGATTTTTTAAACAAAAGACGGGTATAGAGCGGGTATATTCTTTAAATGCCGGAGAATATGCGGTAATTAGTAAAAATCCCACTTATTCAGATTCAGATCAAGCGGATAATACTCTTTTCCTCGATAATGCGACTACTGCAGCTTTCAGTTTCGTTCTTTTCCATCCGTTCATTGTGTGGAAAGTGATTTTTTTGACAGTAAATGCAAGGTTTTGGTAAAATACTGTTATAAATAATGAATGTGGGAATTAAAGAGGAAGCGGAGGAAAAGTGCCTCGATTTAAAGGGAATGATTTATATATCGAACAGGTAAAATTACCAGATATTGCAAAAAAGTATAAGACCAGTACCTATGTTTATTCAAAGAGTAAGATTGTGACTAACTTTGAAAACTATAAAAAAGCATTAGGTTCTAGAAAAGGGCTTATATGTTTTGCCTGTAAAACAAATTCAAATGGAACGATTTTAAAGTTGCTTGCTAAACTCGGAGCCGGAGCAGATACAACTTCCGGCGGCGAAATATACAGATGTTTAAAAGCGGGTTTTGATCCATCAAAGATAGTCTATGCGGGCGTAGGTAAAACCGCAGAAGAGATAGAATATGCTTTAAAAAGCAGAATTTTTATGTTTAATGTTGAATCTTTTGAGGAACTTGACGCAATAGATAAAATAGCCGCTAAAATTAAAGTTAAGGCAAAAATTGCATTCCGAATAAATCCTCATGTTGATCCTGATACTCATTCTTATATAGTTACCGGCAAAAAAGGAACAAAGTTCGGTATTCCCTACGAAGAAGCGGTGAAAGCGTATTTAGCTGCAAAGCAAAAGAAAAATATTGAAATCTTCGGGATACATTCGCATATCGGTTCGCAGATTTTGGATATCGGTTCGTTTAAGCTTGCGGCGCAGAAAATAAAAAAGATTGTTGACAACGTGGAAAAGAACGGCATAAAACTTGAATATGTAAACTTCGGCGGTGGTCTCGGTATCGAATATAAAAAAGATCAGAAAGCTCCGTCTCCTGAGCAACTGATGTCAGAACTTTTTCCGGTGTTTGACGAAAATAAGAAATTTATTTTTGAACCCGGTCGTTCAATAATAGCAAATGCCGGGCATCTTCTTGCGAAAGTTATATATAGGAAAATTTCAGGCGAAAAAAGTTTTCTTATTACTGACGCCGGAATGAACGATTTAATAAGACCTACTTTGTATGGAGCTTATCACGAGATTTTGCCTGTAAAAATGGCAGATGATAAAAAAGTTAAAACCGATGTTGTGGGACCTATATGTGAAAGCGGCGACTTTATGGGTAAAGACAGAATGCTTCCTTTTGTGGAGCAGGGCGAATATCTTCTTATAACTTGTGCCGGAGCTTATGGATTTGCGATGTCGTCGGAATATAATTCTAGACCTTTGCTTGCGGAAGTTTTAATTGATGGCGACAAAACCATGTTAATAAGAAAAAGAGCAAAATATGAGGATTTGTTGTTGAACGAGGTTTGAGGAGTTGCCGTTTCGAGGCGGGTAAAGAAAAATGTCGTTATGAAAGGCTGAGGATTTTGAACAAAATATGGAAGACCGGATGCTTTAAGACTTCAAGACAAAGTTGTTTTGCTTTTCGGCACATAATAAAGATAAAAATGCGGATATTTCGGAAATAAAGTCTTTTGCTATGACAAGAGAAAGAGATAAAAATGAATATAAACTTTTCAAAACTTACTGCTGCCGGAAATGATTTTGTTTTGATAGACAACAGAGAAAATATAATTGCCCAAGAAAACTGTCAGACTCTTGCAAAAAAACTCTGCAATAGAAAATATTCAATCGGAGCTGATGGTTTAATTTTACTTGAGAAAAGTGCTTGTAAAGATTTTAAAATGAAATATTTTAACTCTGACGGCTCTTATGCTTCTATGTGCGGAAATGGAGGGAGATCCATTGCGAAATTTGCTTATGATTTGGGTGTTGCAAATTTGAAAATGGTTTTTGAAACTGATGCAGGAATTATAAACGCCGAAATTTTGCCAGAAGACAGAGTAAAGCTTGATTTATACGATCCTAGAGATTTAAAGAAAGATATAAAAGTTGAAGTCAATGGGAAAGAGTTTGATGTCGATTTTATAAATACCGGCGTTCCGCATGCAGTCATATTTGTTGACGATATTGAAAAGATTGATGTTTTTGGATACGGGAGAGCCGTAAAGCGTCATAAAACTTTTGCTCCTGCAGGTACAAATGTTAATTTCGTAAAAGTTATAAAAGACAATACTCTTCTTGTGCGCACTTATGAAAGAGGCGTTGAGGATGAGACTTTAGCCTGTGGCACCGGCATAACCGCTTCGGGAATCATTTCTGTTCTTAAAGGTTTTGCGGAGTCTCCGGTTAAAGTGATTGCAAGAGGCGGAGACAAATTATCGGTTTCTTTAAGAAATCTAGAGGATAAAATAAGTAATGTTGTGCTTGAAGGACCTGCTCTTATAACGTTTAAAGGAACAGTTAAAATACAAAGCTGAGTGTAAAGAGTGCGGTTTTAAAGCAGTTTGGAGTCTGGACAGCGAGTTGACAACGGAAACAGCGTTGACGGTTTATTGTTGACTTAATGTTTCATGCTCTTTTTTACACTTTAAACTCAAAACTGACGCGAAGCGTCTCATGGGGGATTTATGTTTTCGGGAGTATATACCGCGTTAATTACACCGTTTAAAGATGGCAAAGTTGATTTTGATGCCTTTGAAAAACTGATTGAAAATCAGTACGAAAAAGGAGTCGATGGAATTGTTCCGTGCGGAACTACGGGTGAATCGCCTACGTTGTCCTGTGAAGAACATGAACAGGTTATAGAATTTTGCGTTGAAAAAGCAAAAGGAAAAATGAAAGTTCTTGCGGGAACCGGTTCTAATTCTACGGATGAAGCAATACACTTTACACGAACTGCAAAGAGAGTGGGTTGCGACGGGGTATTAGTAGTTTCGCCGTATTATAATAAACCTACGCAGAAAGGTTTATATCTGCATTTTAAAACTATAGCTGATACGGTAGATATTCCGATTGTGCTTTACAATATTGCCGGAAGAACTTCCGTAAATATTGAATCTGCGACAATAGCAAAACTTTTTAAGGACTGCAAAAATATTATAGGCGTAAAAGAAGCATCAGGATCTTTGGATCAAATGAGTGCTATAAAATCTTTAGTGCCTGATATAGAACTTATTTCAGGAGATGATGTGCTTACTCTCCCTTTATTATCGATAGGCGGGATTGGAGTTATTTCAGTTTTGTCTAACATTATTCCTACTGAAATTGTATCTCTTGTAAAAACTTTTGAAAAAGGCGATTTAAAAGAAGCGATGAAAATCCACTACAAACTGCTGCCTTTAGTAAAATTAATGTTTATAGAGACAAATCCTATACCGGTAAAAAAGGCTGCTTCGCTGCTTGGCATGTGCAGTGCGGATCTAAGGCTTCCGATGTGTGAAATGGAAGAGCCGAACAGACTAAAACTTGAGAAGGTATTGAAAGATTTTGGTTTGTTAAAATAAAAAGTTAAGCAGACATCGTTCTCTTATACTGTTTTACAAACATCCGGAATTTTCAATTATTTGTCGGAAAGCAGTTCTTTAGGGATGATGGGAGTATATAGAATGTTGCTCCCGTCTCTGTTTTTTACTTTTAACTTTTAAGTGGGGAAATGTATCTGACCGCGCTATTTGCGCTTCTCCCGGCGGAACAGACGGGTTAGTATATTTTTTTGTTATATTAGGAGTTTTCAAATGAAGATAACAGTTTGCGGTGCTGCCGGAAGAATGGGACAAGCAATACTTGCTATAGTAAAATCAGATGAAAATGTTAAAATTGCGGGCGCTTTGGAATATGACGGAAACAGAGCGATAGGCATAGGCGATCCAGTCTTATCTTCTGTCGGTGATTTAGAAAAATTTTTATCTGAAACAGATGCTTTAATAGATTTTACAAATCCTGAAAGCACTTTAAGAAATTTAGAAGCTGCAGGAAAATATAAAGTGCCCGTAGTTATAGGAACAACGGGTTTTAATGAAGAGCAGAGAAAGAAAATAGCGAAAATATCAAAAAGTATTCCTGTTGTTTTTTCACCTAATATGTCTGCAGGCGTAAATATTTTATTTAAACTCGTTGAGGCTGTCGCAAAAAAAATTCCAGATTATGATATTGAGATAGTTGAGCTGCATCACAATAAAAAGAAAGATTCGCCGTCTGGAACAGCAGCAAAACTCGCAGAAATTGCGGCGGCTTCCATAGGAAAGAATATTGACGATGTGGGTGTTTTCGGCAGACATTCTGCTAATGCGGTAAGAAAGAAAGATGAAATCGGTTTGCATTCTGTAAGAGCCGGAGATATTGTCGGAGATCACACGGTATATTTTGCAGGACCTGGAGAAAGAATTGAATTGACTCACAGAGCTCATTCAAGAGATACTTTTGCGGCAGGTGCCGTTAGAGCGGCTAAGTGGGCAGCTGGACGAAAACCCGGGTTGTATGATATGTCAGATGTGCTTTCTTTGAAATAAATTCTTGAGCGAAGTTTGGCTATAACAACAAAAAATTTAATGCAGATTATGATCTCGTAAGGAGAACTGAAAAAATGGAAATTCGTTACAATGAGAAATTGAAAAAACTGCCCCCTTATCTTTTTATTGAAATAGATAGAAAGAAAAAAGAAGCAATCAAACAAGGGGCAGATATAATATCTTTAGGCGTTGGAGATCCGGATTTACCTACACCGGATCATATAATAAAATCTATGCAGGAATCCGTGACAAAACCTGCAAATCATCAATATCCATTCGGAGCAGGTCTGCTTTCTTACAGAAAAGCCATTGCGGAGTGGTACAAAAAAAGATTTAAAGTTGATTTAAATCCCGATGAAATCTGCGCGCTTATAGGTTCAAAGGAGGGTATAGGACACATACATCTGGGGTTTATAAATCCGGGAGATGTAGTTTTGATACCCGAACCGGGCTATCCCGTATATAACACAGGCACAATTTTTACCGACGGCAGTCCGTACTTTATGCCTTTGCTTGAAAAGAACGGTTTTTTGCCTGATTTAGATGCAATTCCTGCAGATATTCTTAAAAAAGCAAAGCTGATTTTTATAAATTATCCTAATAATCCCACTGCTGCAACTGCTCCGGAGAAATTTTATCTGGAACTTATAGAATTTGCAAAAAAGAATAATATAATTGTTGCGGCGGATGCTGCATATTCTGAAATATATTATGATGAAAATGAGAAACCGTTGAGCTTTCTTGAAATTCCGGGAGCTAAGGAAGTGGGGGTAGAGTTTCATTCCCTTTCAAAAACTTATAATATGACCGGTTGGCGTATAGGCTGGGTCTGCGGCAATAGAGATGTAGTTGCGGGTATTGCAAAAGTGAAAGATAACTATGATTCCGGTGTTTTTCAAGCGGTTCAAGAAGCGGCGGTTACGGCGCTTGCGTCTTCCCAGAAGTGTGTTGAAGATGCCAGAAAGATATATAAAGAACGCAGAGATACTTTAGTTGAAGGTCTGCAAAAATTGGGCTGGGACGTAAATCTGTCTAAAGCATCTTTTTATGTCTGGGCAAAAGTTCCGAAAGGTCATACGTCGTCGCAGACTGTTTCAAAACTTCTTGAAGAGGCTGCTATAATATGCACTCCGGGCAACGGTATGGGGAAAAGTGGCGAAGGCTATGTCAGATTTGCCCTTACTGTGAACGTGCTGAGAATTAAAGAAGCTGTGGAGCGTATCGGTAAAATAAGATGGTAAATTAAGTTAGAGGATTTTGTAAAACTTGATTTATCAAGTAATGGTAAAATAAACCTGCTGAAAATTTTATTAACGAAGTATCTGCTTAAAGGAGTGAAAGAAATAGACAAGGGGGAATAAAAACATAGATTTACAGCAAAGATATCTTAAAATACTGATACTTGTGTATATGTTTTCGGCTCTAAGCAAAAGGAACGGCAAAAAGAGCTTCTGATATTGATTTAACTTTTGATTGCTGTGGGAAAAATATTGCCACATATTTTGTTAGTCGGCATAAAGTATGAGTTTGAAGAAAGCAGTCTGCCGTATAATGTCGATGTGATGGATTTGAATGAAAATTCGGACAATTTTAAAGAATTTGTTAAAGATGATTTGGTTAAAATAGAGTGTATATAAAAGAAAATATATAAGACAAACAATTATCCTTTTTAAGATGGTTTTATCAGACAACTATACAAAAATTTACAATATTTATGCGAACGCAGTTTTAGTTTGCCTTAAAATAATATTTGACGGAGTTTTTGTGAAAAACAATTTTCCTATTTTTGACAAAGTTACGCCATCTGTGCTTGAGACGATGCCTTATGAATATGCCGGAAAAGATATAAATGTCCGTATTGAAACCGGAGAGTTTACCTGCCTTTGTCCGTGGACGGGTCTTCCTGATTTTGCATATCTCGTCATAAATTATACTCCAGCCGAAAACGTCATGGAATTTAAATCTTTAAAATTGTATTTACAGAGTTACAGGATGGTTGGCATGGTACACGAAAGCGTTGTAAACAATATTTTAAGCGATTTAGTGAAGACTGTAAAACCCAAAGAAATGTGCGTGAATATGGAGTTTGGAATACGTGGCGGATTGACTGCAACGGTTTCTGCTGAATATTTAAGTAGAGAGATAAAAGAGGAGTAATGAGTGAATGTAAAATGTACGCAAAATGCAAAATATCACCCTGAACAAAGAGAATCCTTTAAATTTACGGTTATAAAATGACGACAGAAGAGAAATAAATGTTTCGAGAAAGGCAGAATATACATTTCGTAGGCATAGGCGGATCTGGAATGTCCGGAATAGCCGAAGTTTTAATAAATTTAGGACACAGCGTTTCAGGTTCTGATTTAAAGAAAACGGATGTTACCGAACATCTCAAAGCAATCGGTGTAAAAATTTATATCGGACATAGCTGTAAAAATATAAAATCTGCTGAGATTGTTGTCACTTCTACTGCGATAAGCAAGAACAATCCTGAAGTTGTCACTGCATTAAAGAAAAAAATTCCTATAATTGCGCGTATAGAAATGCTTGCTAAACTTGCAAGACTGAAATATGCCGTAACAATAACGGGAACTCACGGTAAAACGACGACTACATCGCTTACTTCTCTTGTTCTTTATAATGGCGGTCTTGATCCTACAATCGTTATCGGTGGCAGACTTAAAAATCTTAAAACAAACGCAAAATTGGGCGGCAGTGATTATATTGTTGTGGAGGCAGATGAATCTGACGGTTCTTTTTTGAAACTTTCGCCCGTTATTACAGTTGTGACAAATATAGATAACGACCATTTAGATTATTACGGCAGTATGGAAAATCTTAAAGAAGCTTTTGTTAAACATATTAACTGCATTCCTTCTTATGGCGCTGCAATAATTTGTTCGGACGACGAAGTTGTTAGAAAAATAATTCCCCAAATTACAAGAAAATACGTCACTTACGGACTTGTAGGAAATCCGGATATTAAAGCTTCAAATATAAAAGTATTGAAAAACCATACGAGTTTTGACGTTTTTTATATGGGAAAAAAAGCCGGCAATATCTGTATGAAAATTCCGGGCAAGCACAACGTATCAAATTCTCTTGCAGCAATAGGAGTTGGGTTGAGGCTTGGCTTACCTTTTAGTTCAATTGCAAATACGATAAATAAATTTGACGGCGTCAGCAGGCGTCTTGAAATAAAAGGCGAAAAGAACGGAGTGACGGTTATGGACGATTACGGTCATCATCCGACTGAAGTTGTTGTCACTTTAAGAGCTATAAAACATTTTTGGCCCGAACGCAGACTCGTTGTTTTGTTCCAGCCGCACAGATATACAAGAACAAAACAGCTTTTTAATGAATTCGGCAGAAGTTTTTCGGACGCAGATTTTGTAAAAGTATTAGACATTTATTCTGCGGGAGAGCAGTCTATAGATGGAGTAACTTCGGATTTGATACTAGAAAGCCTTGTAAGCAATAAATGCAAAGCGGAAAAATTTTCGGATTTAGAAAAGTTTTCTAAAGACCTTTCTCCTGGAGATGTAGTTTTAACTTTAGGAGCGGGAGACGTCTGGAAAAAAGGAGAGGAGTTATTAACTCTGATTTGATTGAAACCTTATCTTCTTTAGGATGCAAAGTCTTAAAAAGTGAACCGCTTTCCATGCATTGTTCCTTTAAAATCGGCGGACCGGCTGATTTTTTTATTGAAATTCCGAATGAATTAGCTTTATCGGAATTTTTAAGAGTTATTTCAGCTGGCAGATTTTATATTTTGGGCGGAGGAACGAATGTTCTTTTTTCTGATGAGGGTTATAGAGGAACAATCGTTCGCCTTACGGGGAGTTTCAAAGAAATTTCTGTTTCGGAGGACGAAATTTTATGTGGCGGCGGAGCGATGCTTTCGGATGTTTTAAAAACTGCTTGCAAAAATAGTTTGACGGGTCTTGAATGTGCGGCGGGAATTTCAGGAACGGTCGGCGGGGCGGTTTACGGAAATGCGGGGAGAGGAGATAAATGGATAAGCGCTGCCGTAAAGAGCGTAGAGGTTTATAAAAATTTAAAAAAAGAACTTATAAGCAGGGAAAAAGCTGTCTTCGACTACAGAAAAAGCGGATTTGAAAACTGTATCATTTCAAAGGTTGTTTTTTCCTTGAAAAAAGATGTGAAAAAAGATAGTTTAGGAGAAATTTCTAAAAATATGCAAAAACGCTTAGAAACGCAGCCTCTAAATATGCCTAACGCCGGCAGCATATTTAAAAATCCTGACGGATTCAGCGTCGGAAAACTTATTGAAGAAGCCAGTTTAAAAGGAATATGTGCGGGAAAAGCGCAGATCTCGGAACTTCACGGAAATTTTATAGTAAATGCGGGCGGTGCTTTTGCAGAAGATGTTTTGTCTCTGATCAATTTAATAAAAGAAAAAATAAAAGAAAAATTCGGTATAAGTCTCGAAATGGAGATAAAGATAATAAAATGACAGATTCTGATATTTTGGCAAAGTTGAGTAACAAAAAAATAGGCGTTTTGTACGGCGGACTTTCAAGTGAAAGAGAAATTTCAATTAGATCCGGCAAAGCTGTTTTAAATGCATTTAAGAAATTAAAATTGAATGTATGCGGCATTGATGTAAACAGAAACATTGCCGAAGAAATTAAAAAAGAAAAAATAAATATTGCGTATATAGCTTTGCACGGTCCGATAGGCGAAGACGGAACAATTCAAGGTATGCTTGAAATATTAGGCATTCCTTATACGGGCAGCGGTGTTTTTGCAAGTGCTGCTTCTATAGATAAAGATGTTTCAAAGAAAATATTCAAATATGCAGATATTTTGACTCCTGAATGGAAAATGTTGAAAAAATTTGGAACCGCACCGGAAATAAAAAAATATCCCGTAATTGTAAAACCGGTTTTGCAGGGATCTACGATAGGCGTGACAATAGTGGAGAGACCTTCAGAATTTGCTGGCGCTGTGAAAGAGGTGTTTAAATATGGCAGCGAAGCTCTTATTGAGCAGTTTATAGAAGGCAAAGAAGTGACTGTAGGAGTTCTAAACGGCAAAGCGTTGCCTGTGGTGGAAATAGTTCTCAAAGGAAAATTTTATGATTTTAAGTCTAAATATCAAAAAGGCGGTTCACGGCATATAATTCCTGCGGGAGTAAGTGAAGAGGTTTATGAAATGGCGCAGAATTACGCTGAAAAAGTGTATAAAATTTTTAAATGCAGAGCGGTATGCCGCGTTGATATGATTGTGGATAGAAAAGATAAAGTATGGGTTCTTGAAAATAATACTATTCCCGGAATGACGGAGACTTCTTTGGTTCCCGATGAAGGCAGGGCTGTCGGATATAATTTTGAAAGTTTGGTTTTAAAAATAACTGAAAGCGCATTATAAGATGGCAAAAAAGAAGCGCTATGTTTACAGACGCGTCTCTGGAGTTAGCAATCATTCAAATTCGCGAAATAAAGGCAGGAAAAGCATTAAGTTGTTTTTCTATACTGCATTGTTTGTTTTTTTTGCTTTTTTGATTTATTTCGGCGGCAGAAAACTGATGAACTTTGCTTATGAATCCGACAAGATAATTGTCAAAGATATAGAAGTTGTCGGGACAAAAAATGTCACAAAAACCGAAATAAAAGAATTGCTCCCTTTTAAGACAGGCGACAATCTTTTAAAAATCAATCTGTCAAAAGCTGAAGACGAAATAAAAAGATTGAAACCAGAATTGAAAAACATTATAATCAACAGGTCTTGGCAGAAAGTGAAAATCAAACTCTATGAGAGAACTCCGGAAGCATTTATAATGTGCGGCGATGCAGTGTTCGGTATAGATTTTGACGATAATCCTTTTCCTTTGCGCGGTTTTATGAGCGCAGCGAAAGTGCCTAAACTTTTTTATAGATCTGATGTCGAGAGAAAAAAACTTTTGAGTTTTGTTAAAATTTTTAAGCCTGTATGCGGTGATTTTCTAACTGATGTTTCCGAAATAAAATTCAGCAATGCCGGCGATATAATTTTTGTTACGCACGACAATACAGTGGTTTTCTGGGGCGATGAAGAACCGGATGTTTTATCGCATAAATTTAATAGATTTCAAAAAATTTATGCCGATGCGATGTCAAAATACAAACAAATTGAATATATAGATATGACTCTTTACAGTTTTGGAAGGGCGACGGTGAAACCTGTTAGAGAATGAGTTGTTGTTTTACCGCAGATCATTATTTGAGCAAGAACAAAGAGTGCGGTGCTGTCTGTGACCCGAACAGACTGGCGGCGATATACGCTTTTGATATTTGAGGTGCGGTAGAGATTAATATGGTCTGGAACATAAGGTAAAAAAGCGGAATTAGCACTTTCTTTAAGGATTTAAACAATGGCAAAACAAGCGCTTATAGCAGGTCTTGATATCGGCAGCAGTCAGATATGCTGCGTTGCCGGAATACGCGATGAAAATGCAAGAGTCGTCAAAGTTCTGGGTGCGGTATGCGTTCCATGCGACGGTATTAAAGCGGGTGCGGTTATCAATATACAGGAAGCGGCGTTGTCTATAGGTAAAGCTTTTGAAGAAACTGAAAAAACTGCAGGCAGCCAGATAGAAAATGTGGTCGTTGCCATGCGAGGCAGTTTTATAAAATCAAAAACTTCAAAAGGCGTTGCGAATATAAACTATTCAAATAAAGAAATTACTCAGGAAACAGTTGAAAACGCTTTGGAGAGTGCAAGAAAACAGATAAAAATAAATTCCGATCAGGAAATACTTCAAACAGTTCCCCGCGAGTACATATTGAATCAGCAAAGGGGTATACAGAATCCTATTGGCATGGAGGGGACATATATTGAAGTTGACGTGCATGCTTTTATAGCTTCAAGCAGCAATATAGGAAATATAACGAAAGCTATGAATTCCGTAGGAGTAAAATATGACGATAGAGTTTACGGATATCTGGCTGCAAGCGATATTTTGGTTACAAGAGAAGAAAAAGAATTGAGCTGTCTTGTGATTGATTTCGGCGGGCTTACAACGGGACTTGTCCACTATGTCGACGGCATAATCAAACATACTGATGAAATTCCGGACGGAGCGGATTACATTACAAGAGATATTGGACATAAGCTGAGAGCGGCTTACTCCGTTTCAAAAGGAATTAAAGAAATGCATGGAGCAGCTTTTGTCTGCAGTGATTTTAAAAATGAAGAATTTGAATATAACGGAGCGGACGGCAGAAGCGCAAGAAAATGTGACAGACTCGAGCTTGTAAGCGGTATAATTATGCCGAGAATCGACAGAATTCTATATGAAATAAAGGAAGTTATGGAAAAAAATAATTATGGGAACGAATTTTTGTCCGGTGGAATAATTCTTACAGGCGGTGGCAGCAGTCTTTACGGTCTTGCCGAAGCGTTTGAAAAAGCATTTAACTGTTCCGTAAGAAATGGAATACCTAATTCCGATAAGGTTAAGGGTCCGGATGAAATACTGCTGAATCCGTCTTATACGGTGGGGATAGGGGCAATAGCTTCTGATTTCTTAAGTTCAAAAGGTTATGTGCATAATAAGAAGTCGGCTGGAAGTGGCATAGTATCAAAAATATCGAGATGGTTTGAGGAAGCTTTTTAAAATGAGCGTGAAAATAAAGTTGCCTACAAAAGAAACAAATGCGGGACAGCATGCGGTGATAAAGATTCTGGGCATTGGAGGCGGCGGATGCAATGCCATTAATAGAATGATTGCTGCAAATGTCGGCAACGTCGAATTTGTAGCTATTAATACCGATGCGCAGGTTTTGCTTAAATCTTCAGCTCCGGATGTACTTCAGATAGGCGAGAAAATAACAAAAGGTCTTGGCGTTGGAGGAAACCCGGAAGTCGGCAGACAGGCGGCAAAAGAAAGCGAGGAAGAAATCAGAGGGAGACTTGTAGGCGCGGATATGGTTTTTGTTACGGCGGGAATGGGCGGAGGAACAGGAACGGGAGTTGCTCCAATAGTTGCAAAATTTGCAAAAGAAGAAGGGATACTTACTATAGGTGTTGTCACAAAACCTTTTGAGCATGAGGGCAATGTGAGAATGGCGCAGGCTGAAGAAGGAATTAAAAATCTTAAAGAATATACAGACGCTTTAATCGTTATTCCAAATGAAAAAGTTTTTAATGTTATAAACGAAAGAGTCGCTCTTGATGCTTTTTATCAGATTATCGACGATGTTCTAAGACAGAGTATTCAGGCGATTACTGATGTCATAACCGTTACCGGTGAAATCAACAGGGATTTTGCTGATGTAAAAAATATTTTGAGTAATTCAGGCACTGCGTTGATAGGCATAGGCGAAAGTACGAGTTCCAACGTTAAAGAGGCTGTAAGAAAAGCGGTGACAAGTCCTCTTCTTGACAATTATGATATTTCAAAAGCCGAGAAGGCGCTTGTCAATATAACGACAAATTCTACTGTCACCGCTTTGACGCTGCAGGAAATATTTAAAGATATTAAAAGCTATGGTATTGACGGACATGTTTTTTTTGGGCATACCATAGACAACAGGCTTGATGATAAAGTTAAAATTACTATTATTGCTACAGGTTTTGAGACTGCTGAATCTGAAGCTGCAATAAAAAATAAAGAGTTGCAGTGTGATTTTTTTTCGCAACATGATTTGCCTCAAATTGAAGAAACAGATCCGTCAAAGCCGGCATATACATATTGGAGACCCAAATTCTTGAAATAAGGCATTTGTATTTGTAGAAATAATGATTGTAGCTGTCCAAGAGATGTCTCGTAAAAGACAGTCTAGTTTTAATGTTGTTGTTCTGATATCCGCATGGTAAAGAAAAGGTATGATGCAGCAGTGAACCTAAGAGGATAAAAGATGAAAAAACTGGTAACAGGTGCAGTAGTATTTATGATGTTTTCTGGCCTGTGCTCGCAGAAAGTAAAAGAGATTGTGCGGCCAAAAACAGCGATGGAACATTCGGAACATTATACAGTAGGGAGATTCGCTTTACTTTATGGCAGGTAGCTATTTTGCTTTTCAAAAGTTGGTGATTTTATAAGTTTGTCTCTATGTGCCGGCATATGCGAATTTATGATGCTTGTTGCATTTTGTCCACAGTAAAAAAAGAGAATAAAAAATGGAAAATTTCACGCAGAAACAAAGAAAATTATAGTAGAAATGCGTGACACAGTCAGAACGATTAATCATTTAGTTGAGATACTGGACAAATTTTCGTCCGCAAAAAAATTAAAAAATCCCTTAACTGCTTAAAAAGGTTGAGGCGGTGCTTGGAAAACAGATTTATTTATCTTGAACAACAATATGGCTGTTTGGCGAATTTATGTACCGGAAACTAACAAGCGAAAAAGAGAAACTAGAAAACGACTTGCAGAAAGAAAAAGAGAAAGTATTCTCCGCTGAAAAAAATAAAGAATACTTTAAAGAAGTAAACAAGAGCCTGAAATGCAGAGTAGAAAACTTGCAGGGACTATAAAGAAGATAGGAGCAGTAAAATGAAAAAGGTATCTTGTATTTTAATGATGTTGATAATAATTGGCGGATGCGAGCAAGAACAAACATCGACAGAATTAGATTATCTTAATAAGGAAATAATTTCGTATTTAGCGAACCAGTTCTATAACCTTAATGAATTCAAGGATGGGAAGTCTGTTCTAAATATGGGGCAGCAAGAGGTTTTTTTGAAAAATGCACTGAAAGCTTCTGAAATATACAAAAATATAAACGAAAAGGATGGATACTCTAAAGCCTCTGAACGTGAACAACGGATACTAGCTGATAATATAGAAATGTATAAACAACAGTCAAAGACTAAGATGGAGCATAAAGAAGAGGTAAAGAAGTGAATCAGGAACAAGAGTTTTAAAAAGTTTAGTCGGACGGTTGTTTGAATTTTAAAGCAGTATTTATATAATAAGGAGAACATGAATAATACAGATAGTCTTATTGATCTTGCACTGAAAGAAGATGGTGTTTCTGACGATATTACCACTAGAGAATTTATCCCGAAAGATAAGCAGGCTAAAGCGGTATTAATTGCAAATAGTCCCGGAATTCTTTGCGGCGTCGATATTTTTATAAAAGTATTTAAAACTATAGATAAAAAATGTAAAGTGTCGCTGAAAATGAAAGATTGTTCGCAAATTAAGCGCGGCGATGAAATTTTGGAAATTACAGGTCACGCTTATACAATTTTGTCCGGCGAAAGAACAGCTCTTAATTTTTTGCAGTATATGTCTGGAATTGCCACTTTGACAAATAAATTTGTAACGTCCATAAATAACGGAAGAACAAAGATATACGATACTAGAAAGACTATTCCCGGATACAGAGAACTTGCAAAATATGCGGTAAGGTGCGGCGGCGGAGCTAACCACAGGATGGCACTTTATGATATGGCGCTTATAAAAGACAACCACTTGAAACTTACGAAAGATTTAACCGCTGATATAAGCGAGTTCAGGAAAAAACATAAAAATATTCCCGTTGAAGTTGAATGTGAAAATATAAAACAAGTTGAACAGGCTTTGGATTCAAAAGCCGACATTATAATGCTTGACAATACGACTTTTGAAAATACAAAGAAAATGATTAGCCTTATAAGGAAAAGCTCTACAAAAGAATATAAACCTGAAATAGAAATTTCTGGAGGAGTAAATCTGAAAACTGCAAAAAAATTTGCAAGACTTGATGCTGACAGAATTTCTATAGGAATGATTACGCATTCTTCTTCCGCTTTAGATGTTACTCTTGAAATCACAATAAAATGAGTATTATTGAAATTCTCTCACCGAAAAAATATATTTCCGGAAATGAAATAGGCAGATTCCTCGGGATATCAAGAGCCGCTGTCCACAAGCAAATCAACAGATTAAGACAAATCGGATATACTATAAAATCTTCTTCTAAAGGTTATATTATTGTAAAAAAGTGTAACCTTTTTAACGAATATGAAATAGAAGCAAATTTAAAAAAACCGCTTAATATATGTAAAATGATAAAATATTATAAAGAAACTGTATCGACGCAGACTGCCGTTAAGAAACTTGCCGAAAAGGATTTTGACGAAGGAGTTGTTGTCATTGCGGAAAAACAGACTAAAGGCTATGGGCGCATTAAGAGGGTGTGGAATTCAAATGCGGGTGGTCTATGGTTTTCGATGCTTTTGAAGCCCGTGATACACCCTGACGAATCTTCAAAACTGTCGCTGCTGTTTAGTATTGTCTTAAATAGGATTCTTGAAAAAAAATATGGAATCTGTTCTGAAATAAAATGGCCTAACGATATTCTTATATGCGGAAAAAAGGTTGCAGGAATAATAATAGAAATGTCGGCAGAGCAGGACATAATAAACTGGGTTGCCGCCGGCATAGGCGTAAACATTAATAACAGTCTACCTGAAGATTTAAGAAATATTTCAATTTCTATAAAAGAGGTTTTAAAAAGAGAAATAGGCAGGGCGGAATTTATCGCTGCGTTTTTAACGGAATTTGAAAGTTTATATTTTAATTTTCAAAAAGACGGGTTTAAGCAGTTTTTAGAAGAGTATAACAGTAAAGCCGCATATAAAAATGCGCTTGTAACTGTTAACAGCGGGTATAACGACGCAATAACTGGTAAGAACTTCGGTATAGATGAAAGCGGGAAACTTATCATAGAGATAAAAAATAAGTTTGAAAAGATAATATCTGGAACTCTAAGAAGAGCAAAAAAATGAAATTAAAGTATAAAATCTGTATAAACTGGCAGGCGACTGTGAAACTGAGTATATCTGCAAAAATAAGATGGGTAGATAGATGAGAAAAGTAATTTTATTTTTTTTACCAGTGTCAAGAACAATACACAAAGTGGGAATACAAATTGTGAATAGGTGTGCCAGTGTTATATGTGCATTGTCGGCATTTGGAAAGGAGTTTCTATAGTTGGATTATGATAGCGTCAAGAACAACCAGCGATAATAATTATCAGTTCAATTCCCCATAATCCTAGCTCTAGCACTCCTACCCCAAGACCGGTGGTACAGCTCCTTCTCCACCCAACCCCTAGTCCCTCAAGTCCGAGACCCCCAAACCCGAGACTTCCTCGACCAACTAGTCCAAGCGTGCCAAGAACTACTACTGCTATTACAGCAGGTACGGGAAGATATAAAATAATGCCTGTATGCAAAATGTGGTTTTTGATAATTTAAAAAGAGAATAAAAAAGGAAAGATTTTTTGTACTTGAAATACCCAAACTGCCTGCTAAATTGGACGGACAGTAAAGAATATCTGAAAGATGAGTGTTTGAGACGTAAAGTAATTTTGGATACCAGCGAACTTAATGTTCGTAAAACTTCTTGACAGTCCTTTAGGTATGTTCAAAGTCTTATTTCTGGAGCGTCTTTATATGAAAGAAGTCGTCCCAATGAGCTGGATTATGGTTGTGCTTTTGCCAGAAGTAGTGCGAATGTTAGAAAATATAAAACATTTATTCAAGTTGCATTGTCACAAAATTTGTAAATTTATATGCTTTATATGCTGGAATTATTGCGGTTCTTTATTCTTCTTGTTTTAAATATAATGGTTTATATGGTGATTTTGAAAGTTGTGAAGGCGGATAGGTGATGTATCAAAATAAAAGAATGTCTCTGTATAAACATATATTTTTGATATTCGCTGATATTCGTTTATGCGGAATTTCTTTATACAAAGAGATTGTTTTATCCGGATATTGAGTACGGTGTTTGGTGCATTTATGAGTTTTAATTTGTTTAATAGCGTGAAAGATATAAAAAATTAAAAAAGAGGAATTTAGAATGGAACTGTTTAAAATGGCGAAAGAAGCGATAAATATGAGAAGTAAAATGAAAGATATAGATAACAGATTAAGAGATCAGGTTATGGATGTGGAATACAAAGGTATAAAAATAAAGGTAAACGCTAAAAACGAATTTTTAAGCTTGAATATTCCTGAATACCTGCTTAAAGAAAGGAAAGAAAAGATAGAAAAACTTATATTATCGGCTTTTGAAGAAGCGTGTAAAAAGGCGCAGAGTGTTATGGCTGAAGAAGCTAAGAAACTTACCGGCGGAATGAAAATACCAGGTTTATAATAATTGACTGAAAGGGATTTTTTATAGTTTATATATTCTTGAGCTGTTGTTGCAGTGATGAATATTAAAATAATCCTGCCCGCCTTGATATGTTCTCGGCATTTAAAGAGATTAACTAAACTGCTTACGGTGGCTATTTCGTAAAAGCTTTCCTTTGGTTATGCATCCTGCCGCTCGCTAACTTTTCAGATGTTCTAAGGTTTTTCCAAATTTATCAAAATCTGTGTTAACTGTTGCCTATACTTACGTTTTTCTCGTTAGAGGACAGTTCGGAATGCTCCGCCGCCTAATTCATTTTTGAATTTACTAATTCTGAAATTTTGGAATATTCGCACTTATACATTTCTCTTTTTCAAATTTTTCCTAAAAATTCATTACTTTTTTTTCGTTATATCGCGGCTGCATATAAGTTCTATTTAAAAATTCCTCCTGTATTTTTACACCAAAACAACATATCCAAATGAGACATCGGAATTCCTATACTTTTTGCAAAATCCTGCATTTGTTTTTCTGTTTCCAGATATGTTTTTACATTAAGCTTTTCAGGCATTTCTTTTATTGCACCGTAAACTTTAAGATTTTTTAATATATGTCTGTCTAATATGGCGAGATCTTTTCCTATGCTTATGTTTCTTAAGAAATGTCCCGCTTCTTTGTATCCTATGCCTTTAATGTTGTCTATAAGCCATTTTCTCAATTCGTATATATTTTTAAAGGACTTAAGTTTTTCTTTTATCTTTATTTTGCTGCCAATCGTAAATAATCTTCTTGCTTCAACTAGATATTTTGCTTTGTTGTTTCTGAATCGGACTTTACTGATTACTTTTGCTATGTCTTCGTCTTTTGAATTAAATATCATATTTTTGTCGACAAGATTATTTACTGCAGACCAACATGACACTGCCTTGCTTTGCGGGGTAAAAAGACAAAATACAAGTTCCACGAAAATTTCTTCTTCTGTTGCATTTTTCCATACGTTGTCAAAATGTTTTTCTCTGTATGAAATAAGCGGAAAAACTTTTTTCCAGAAATCTTTTAATCCTGTCGCCGTGTTGGAATTATCAGTCGGCGTTTTTAAAAAGCTAATCGGTATCAGATTGTTTTTCATAAATAATAAAAAATTAATAGAATGATTTTTTTACATTTTTAATTTTACAACATTGTAAAATTATAATAAAATAATACCGTGATTATGATGATTTGTCAGTTTGACGGTGCAGTAAAAGAAGGAAATATGAAAATAATCCCGGAGTTGTTTCATTTTCTGGAACAGTTGCCGATTATGCTCTAAATTTTAAATTTATGCGATGATGTTTTGTAAGCGGATATTTGTTGTCGCTCCTTTCATGATACGGTTACCCCCCCCCCTGTACTAAAATACTTTCTGCTGCCGCATTTATCATTTTATGTTATGCGGTGGTAAATTTACTTGTTAGATATGATTTGTTATAATCTTTAATATTTATGAAAATACGGTTTATTTTTATCTTAACAGTGTCCTGTTTGTTTCTGATGTCCTGTGCGGTTTTAGATTATCCAAAACGCATATTGGGTTTTTCCATTGAAAAGTTTAAAAATGAAAAAACCGGAAGATTTGATGAAGTTTCTGCGATGTCAAAGCAGGATTGTTTTGATAAGAGCCTCAACATAATAAATGATCTTGAGGCGGAACTTGTGCATAAAAATTTTAAAAATGGATATATAATAGCTTTAAATTTTTCAAATAGTTTTGATTGTTGTTTGGATTCAACAGAAGCAGGTATTTTCATAACGGAAATGGAAACCGGCGGCGTAAAAGTTGAGGTTATCTCTAACAACAGCCTGCTGGCAAAGAAACTTTCTGCTAAGTTTTTTGAAAAGCTTAGGCTTAACTAAGGAGGATGGGTATTAAGTATGGCAAAGATCGTAAAAATTACAGGGAGAGAAATTATTGATTCGCGCGGAAATCCTACGGTTGAAGTCGACGTTAAACTTGACGACGGCGCATTAGGAAGAGCGGCTGTTCCATCCGGTGCCTCAACGGGTTCAAGGGAAGCTTTGGAACTCAGAGATGGCGACAAAAAGAGGTTCGGCGGTAAAGGTGTGTTAAAAGCAGTTTCAAATATCAACGATATAATTGCTCCTAAACTTACGGGTCTTGAAATAACAAGGCAGCAAGATATTGACGATATAATGATAAAACTTGACGGCACAGATTTTAAAAGCAGTCTTGGCGCAAATGCAATTTTAGGAGTATCGCTTGCTTGTGCCAAAGCCGGTTCAAATTCAAATAAACTTCCCGTGTATGAATATGTCAGGGAGATTTATAATATTAAAAGCGACAAATATGTTTTACCCGTACCGCTTATGAATATTATTAACGGCGGAGAGCATGCCGACAATAACGTCGATTTGCAGGAATTTATGATTGCTCCCGTGAGCGCTCCTACTTTCCGCGAAGCTTTAAGGATGGGCTGTGAAGTTTTTCACAGTTTGAAAAAAGTTTTAAATGAAAAAGGTTATGCGACCGGAGTTGGCGATGAAGGAGGTTTTGCTCCAAATTTAAAATCTAATGCGCAGGCTCTGGAAGTAATATGCGAAGCCGTTAAAGCGGCCGGTTATGAAGTCGGCAGAGACATTGTTTTTGCTTTGGATGTTGCGGCAAGTGAACTCTATGAGAACAATAAGTATACTCTTGAAGGCGAAGTAAAAGAGAAAGTAAAAACGTCAAAAGATATGATTGCTTTTTATGAAGATCTTTTGAAAGAATATCCCATAATATCCATAGAAGACGGACTGAGCGAGTCTGATTGGGACGGCTGGAAGATTTTGACAGAAAAGCTGAAATCAAGACTTCAACTTGTCGGCGATGATCTTTTTGTTACAAACACAAAAATATTTAAAGACGGCATTGATAAAGGCATTGCAAATTCAATTCTTATAAAAGTTAATCAGATAGGTTCTCTTTCCGAAACGGTTGCTGCCGTTCAGATGGCATATAAAGCGGGCTATACGGCGGTTATGTCGCACCGTTCGGGCGAAACTGAAGACAGTATTATTGCGGATTTAGCCGTTGCTCTCAATACTGGACAGATTAAAACAGGATCTGCATCAAGAACCGACAGAATGTGTAAATATAATCAGCTTTTAAGAATTGAAGAAGAACTGGGATCTAAATCAGTCTATTTAGGCAAATCTGCACTTTCAAGCATAAAGTGATTGGCTATTTATTCTCTTCTATTTCCTGACAGGGAAGGGAGGGACAGTCGAAAAGAACTGGTTTTTTTCAAATATCTTAGTAAAGTTTATGATTAGAGTAGCGGAGTCTGGCTGGATAAGAGCAAGAATTGTATGGGAAATGATATTTTGAATTTTTGATACTTTGCCGGTATATGAATCTGAAATTCTATATTATTTCTGTATGTCATTTTAAACAAGCTCCGCTTTTTCCGAATACTGAAAAGAGATTGGATATTTTAAGGAATTTTGTTCTTTTATGATGTCAAACTGAAACGGATTTCTGCTTAAAGATTGCAATGGACGAGAAAAGATTCCTGAGATGAAAAGATTAAAAAAAAGATTTAAAATTCGTTATATCATTTTCTTAGTTATTTTATTAGTTTTAGCTTTCAACGAAGGTAATAGAACTCTTGTAAGTCGTTTTTTTGAGCAAAACAAATTAAAAAAAGACATAGAAAATGCGCGCAATGAGAACGATTTGCTGAAAGACAGAATATATTGTCTTGAAAATGAATCGTCTTATCTTGAAAGAATGGTGCGCAGCGAGTTAAAAGTTACTGCGCCTGGGGAAATAGAGTATAGGTTTTCATAAAAGAGCGGAAAAAACAATCTTTCAGCTTTATCATCGGAGACTCTTTAATGGATAATACGGGTACCGCTAATTTATATGTTGACATGCATATTCATACTAATTATTCTGACGGTGCATTTACTCCCAAAGAAGTGGTTGAGTATGCTTCTAAAATGAAGCTTGCCGCAATAAGCATAACGGATCATGATTGTGTGGACGGTATTGATGAAGCTCTGGAAATTGCATCAAAAACTGGTCTTGAAATTGTTCCCGGAATTGAATTGTCATCTGAAGTTATATTGGATTCGCAGAAGAGCGAGATGCATATTTTAGGATATTATATAGATTATAAATCAGAAAAATTGAAAAAAACTTTAACTGTTTTTAAGAAAGCAAGGTATGAAAGAGCTGTTAAAATGCTTGAAAAGCTTAAAAAGAGCGATGCTGAATTGAAAGATGACAGTTTTTTAAAAAAGATTGAAGATAAGGTTATAGGAAGACTGCATTTTGCTAAAGCGCTAGTTGAAGAAAAACTTGTTGGAAGCGTTAATGAAGCATTTCAAAGATATTTGTCTAAGGATAAACCGGCTTATATCCCTAAATATTCTATGTTGGTGCATGACGCAATAAAACTTATTTTAAATGCCGGCGGAATTCCTGTTATGGCGCACCCTTATTATATTCACTATAATGATGAAAATATGTTTAAATCGCTTATAAAAGACGGACTTATGGGTATTGAAGCTTGGCATATAAAACATTCGGAAAACACTGTAAAAAATTTTTTGAATCTTGCCGAAAAGTTTGATCTTATTGCAACAGGCGGGTCAGATTGTCATGGTCCGTATAAAAAAGAACTTCCAGTTATGGGCAAAATGAGAGTGCCTTATTCAGTTATGGAAAATCTTAAAAGAACAAAAGAAAAAATGGCTAGGAGTTAAGCTGATATCCTTTTTGTTTGTTGTTTCTAAATGTTTTGATTTAAAGTATAGAGATGTTTTACGACTGTTTTTAGTGCTATGCGTAACGAAACAGATAGAAAAGCCTAAAATTTAAAATGGAACGAACTATATTTTCTGGTATCGATTTCAATAAAATAGCTTTTAATCCTGATTTTAAGGAAGATAGTGTCAGGGAATTTATAATTTTGCCTTTACTTGAAAAACTTGGATATAATCAGAAAAGTATTGTCTGCACTTTGAAGCACCCTTTTATTAGAATAGGTAGTAAAAAGCGACCTGTAACCCTCAGACCTGATTGTATTTTAAAAGTAGAAAATAATTATGAATGATATTAGAGTCAAAAGCGCCAAATCGAGAAATTATGAGTGATAATAATTTAGAGCAAGCTTAAGAGGATACCAAACAAAATGAATGAAAAAGAGATGGATCAAGTTTTTTTAGATTTTTTGAAGACATGTGGAAAACTTGGTGATTGGTGGATAATAAATGACATTAGTAAATATAAGCAAGCTTGTGGCTTTGAGGATGATGATAAAACTTTCGAGAAACTTAAAAAACAATGCGACGAACGGAATTTGACAATGCAAGAGTATCTGGCAATAGCACCCACCTGGAGGCGGAAAATATCTTATAATAAAACCATACAAAAAAGAGGACAAGAATGTATAAATACGATTTCTTTAAAATAAAGGGATTAGCCCCCCCGATAATCTACAAGCAGATAGAGAACTTTGTTATATCAGAGGACGTGTTGTTGGAGCAGTTCCTCAAAAAAATGAATAGACAAGTTTTAAAAAGCGTTATCGTTAACAGGTTAGAAACGCGATATAATAATTATATCAGGCGGAGAAAAAGGTATGTTTAGTGGTTTAACTTTCAAGAGAATGAGAAAGAATAAGCTGTGAAGTGAGTGAAAAAACTGTTTTGTATTGTATTTATATCATTTTTTCTTTATATTGCCGGTTGTGCGAAAGAAGCAGAGCAAAAATGTGCAGAGTATCAATTTAAGTCATGAGATATATAAATAAAACTGCTTTTATCAACTATTTGAGCTGTCCTACTTTGGGCTGGATGACAAGAAGAAGTATGCTTCCAAAACTTACCGGTCCTGGTAATGAACTTCTGAGGCTTGAGGATAGAAATATACATAATATTTCATGGCATCTCTTTTCAAATACTGTAAACGCTGGAAAACTGGGAACCGGCAATGCAGTAACTAAAGAGCTGCTTTTGGATTCCGGCATTAAAACAATTTCTGGAGCTACTTTTGTTGCAGGCGGTTATCTGGCAAAAGTTGATATACTGCAAAAACTTGATGACAATTTATGGCATTTATTTAAGGTTAAGTCGGGCAGCAGATATAAAGCTAAATACACTTACGATATGTCTTTTAGTGCGATGGTTTTGGCTAAATCGGGACTCGGCATAAGTAAAACTACTCTTCTTTATTTATCAAATAACTATCGTCTCGGAATGGAAATATCGCAGCTTTTTAAAGAATTTGATTGTACTGAAAAAGTTGAACCGAAAGTTCCGGAATTTTTAGCTCTTTCAGATGAGGTTTTTGAAAATATTGAATCTGAAAATATGCCGGAACCTTATTTGAAAAGACACTGTAAAAACTGTCAGGTATTTGACGGCTGCATGAATAAAGATGTGAAAAACCATATATTTGATCTGCCGAGGCTTTCAGCTCTTGCGATAGAAGAATTAATAGCTATGGGTGCGGATACGATTGATAAAATTCCAGCTGATTTTAAACTTACGCAAGTGCAGCAGATAGTTAAAAACTGCGTTTTGACAAATACAAATTATGTGTCGGAAAATTTAAAAACGGAGCTGGAGAATATAAAACAGCCTTTTTATTATCTCGATTTTGAGTCGATGATGACTATAATGCCGTTATATCGGGATATTGCTCCACATACACAGCTTTTGACGCAGTTTTCAATAGATATAACTGACGCTGCAGGAAATATATTGGATCATTATGAGTATATTGCAGATCAGATAAGAGATTGCCGCCGTGAAATTGCTGAAAGACTTATTAAATGTCTGGGCGAAGAAGGCAGCATCGTAACCTATGCGAATTTTGAACGTGTTGCCATATCTAATCTTGCGGGACTTTTTCCTGATTTATGCGAAAAACTTAATAAAATAGCCGGAAGAATTGTCGATTTGGAACTGATCGTAAAAAAAAATTATTATGATATAAATTTTCGCGGTCGTTCGTCTATTAAGAAAGTTCTTCCGGTACTGGTTCCTGGAATGAATTATGCAGATTTGAAAATAGGAGACGGTGGAGATGCCGCCGCCTCTTTTGCTTTTATGGCGATGAGACTCTGTGATGATGAAAAAATTGAAGAAACAAAAAAAAACTTGCTGAAATATTGCGCCCAAGATACGCTGGCTATGGTGAAAATCCATCAATTCTTAAAAGCTGTTGTTTCTTGAGTTTAAAACCAAGGCTGATGAGTATGCTTTTGCCGTTCTAAAAAGGCGGAACTGCTTTATTGCAAAGTCTTGAAAACCTGAGAAAATACCGGATATTTCAAAGTTTTGCTTTTCAAGATGATGATGCATACGCATACAAAATGACAAAGCCTGTCATTATGCAAATCTTACCTAAATTATGATTTTAAAAGAAAGCATAAATGCATAGCGCTTGTTTGCCGGTGAGGGGCGGATATCGCAGGAAGGAAGCGTAAACGAGAAATACGTTCGGGAATGTTAAATCAGACAAATGAAAAGAGAGAAGCGGGAAAATAGATATTTGTTATTGATAAAGAATTATAAGCAGGAGATAGAACTCGGAGGAAGTTATGGCAAAAGATGAAAAGCTTAAAGCATTGGATTTAGCTCTTTCGCAGATTGAAAAAGATTTTGGGAAAGAAGCAATTATGAGGCTTGGCGAGAAACATTCTAAGGAAAGAGTTGATTCAATACCGACAGGCGCTCTTCCTCTTGATATAGCTATCGGCATAGGAGGAATACCGCGCGGGAGAATAATTGAAATTTACGGTCCGGAATCGTCAGGGAAAACAACTCTGGCTTTATGTATGGTTGCTGAAGCGCAAAAACTCGGCGGTATTGCAGCATATATCGATGCAGAACATGCAATGGATCCTGAGTATGCGCAAAAACTCGGTGTAGATATAGACAATCTTCTAATATCACAGCCGGATTCGGGCGAACAGGGTCTTGAAATTGCGGACAAACTTATACGTTCCGGAGCGGTTGATATTATAGTTGTCGATTCTGTGGCGGCTCTTGTTCCTAAAGCCGAAATTGAGGGTGAGATGGGAGATTCTTTCGTAGGTCTTCAGGCAAGACTTATGAGTCAGGCTCTTAGGAAACTTACCTCAAATATTTCCAAATCAAAAACTTCAATAGTATTTATAAATCAGCTGAGACAAAAAATAGGGGTGATGTGGGGAAGTCCCGAAACAACTCCCGGAGGCCTTGCTCTCAAATTTTACTCTTCGGTAAGGCTCGATATAAGAAGAATTGAATCAATTAAAAAAGGTGACGAAATTTTAGGCAACAGAGTAAGGGTTAAAGTTGTGAAAAATAAAGTTGCCGCTCCTTTTAAGCAGGCTGAATTTGAAATAATATTCGGGCAGGGCATTGATAAACTCGGATATCTGATAGATATGGGCGTAAATGACGGAATAATTGAAAAGGCGGGAGCATTTTTCAGCTATAATGGCGAAAGACTCGGGCAGGGAAGAGATAATGTGAAAACTTATTTATCTGGAAATTCTGCGATTGCTGGAGAGATAGAAGCTAAAATAAGAGAAAGAATTTTAGGAGAAGATGAGAAAAAAGAAGATGCTGGAGAAGTAGAATCCGTAAAAGAAAAATCTTCTAAATCTGCAAAAAAAACAATGAGAGAAACTGATAATTTTGTTTTGCCCTAAAATAAATAAAACAGCATTAGAAGAAGCAGATGTGGATCTGACTTCGCTGAGCATGAAAATGACGGCAAAAAATAAAAAAATCAAAATAAGAAAAATAATTAAAGATTTTTTTAAAAGTTTTCCTTATTCTTTCTGTCTGGCGTTAAAAAAAAATGAAGATAAAAATGTTTATATTGCCGTAGTTAGTGCGGGTGGCGTAGGTGATATTATAAGGCAGAAAGATGCACTGTTAAAGCTTATTGACATATTTCCGTCGGCGGTAATTGATGTTTATAATATGAAGTCCAAACCATTTTTAGCGGATGTGAAAAATATAAGATTTTTCTTTAGCAGAGATGCTATAGGTCTTACGCGTAAGAAATATGATATTGTTGTGGATTATTTGAGTTTGGACAGAGTGACATCAGGTGCGGCGGATTTAAATATAAATAATTTAAAAAACGCTGCTGTAAAAAAATTTGCAGCCGGTTTTGAAGAAATAAAAAAAGAGTATCCATACTGTTTCGGTTTTAAAAATCAATATCTTTTTCAGAAAGAAGCCGTTAAAAACGGCTTGAAGATAAATGATGTTATTAAACTGACCGCCGGGATTAAAGACATCAAAAAAAATAATTTGGTACTAAATTATAAGGAGCGGGATATTTCAAAATTCGGGTTGGATAAAGAAGATAAGTACATAACTTTCCAGCACGGCTGGGGAGATAAGGGTTATATACCCGGCAGGAACGGATGGCATACAAAAATATGGGAAACGAAAAACTGGAAAAGATTGTTGAAAAATATAAAGAAAGAATTGAAAAATTTTAAGATAGTTCAGGTCGGTATAAGCAGCGATTATCTGGAAGAGACGGATTTGGATTTAAATGGAAAAACTTCTTTTGATGAGCTTTGCTCGGTTATTAAGTATTCGTCGCTTCATATTGATACTGACGGCGGCTGTATGCATATCGCTGAAGCTTTGAATGTTAAATCCGTAATTCTTTTCGGACCTTCTAATGTTAAATATGTCGGTTATGACAATAATGTAAATATTGCATCGGGATTGTGTTCAGATTGTTTTACGGTAATTGAGGATTGGGGATCAAAATGTGTCAGGGGTTTTGAAAAACCTGTTTGTATGAGTTCTATTTCGCCGGAGTTTGTAGCAGAAATAGTTTGCAGACAGCTGGCTTAATCAGATGCGTTGCCGCAATTTGTCGTTGACTGCATGGACAATGCGGGAGTAGTTCGATGAAAGTGGTTGTCGTCGGCGCAGGTTTTATGAGTTTTAACATTGCGGATGTTTTGCAGGAAAAATTTTGGATTTAAACCGGGATTTGACAAAGAAAAAGCTAAAAAAACAATATGATGCTTCAAAGAAGGTTAAATGAAAGCTTTTGTTCTGGCGGCCGGAGCAGGGAAAAGACTCAGACCGTTGACGATCGATATACCTAAACCGATGATTCCTATTTTAGGAAAACCCGCTTTATACCATACGTTTTTAAATCTTAAGAAGAACGGTTTTGACAGCGTTTGTGTGAATCTATATCATCATCCTGACATTATAATGGATTTTTTTAAAAATAATGATACTGGCGTTAAATTGGATTTCTCTGTCGAGAAAAAACTTTTGGGAACTGCCGGTGCAATAAAAAACAAAGAAAGTTTTTTTGACGATACGTTCGTAGTTATGTCGGGAGACGGACTGAGTGATATTAATCTTGAAAAAGCCGTTGATTTTCATAAGAAAAAAAAATCTTTAGCTACGGTAATTTTAAAAAAAATAGATTTGAGATTTGAGTACGGCGTTGCTGTAACCGGTAAAGACGGCAAAATAAAATCGTTTATTGAAAAACCGCTTTGGAGTGATATTTTTGACAATAGAGTAAATGCTGGGATTTATATTTTTGAACCGGAAATTTTTGAATTTATTCCCGAGAATAAATTTTTTGATTTTAGTGCGGATTTGTTTCCCCTTTTAATGAGGGAGAGGAGAAAAATTTACGGTTATGTAATGGACGAATATTGGACTGATATAGGAAATACTTTTGAGTATAAGAAAGGCGTCTTTGATGTGTTAGATGGCAGGATTGAAGTTAATACGGGAATTAAGAAAAAAAGAAACAAGTACGTAAGTTCTAACGCGGAAATTGACAAGAGCGTTAAAATACACGGACCATGCTTTATAGGAAATAATGTTGTAATAGAAAAAAATGCGGTAATTGAACCGTACGCCGTGATATCAGACAATGTGAAAATAAGCAGTAATGTATCTGTGGAAAAATCAATAGTTTGGGAGAATTCAAAAATCGGCAGCAATGTAAAAATAATAAACACTATAGTGGGCTTTGGCACAAGAATACCGGACAATATAACATTGTTTGATTCTATAGTGATGGAGGAATATTCCTAAGCGTGTTTGTGCTGATAGTGTAGCTGCGACACCGGAATTTTCCGTTAAAAGAGGTTTTTATGTCAGATAAACAGAGTTATTTTTTTACGTCCGAATCTGTTACCGAAGGTCATCCCGACAAGGTGTGCGATATAGTTTCAGACAGTGTTTTGGATGCTATTTTAAAACAGGATTCAAAAGCGAGAGTTGCCTGCGAGACTTTTATTTCTAAAGGGTTGCTTATTGTAGGTGGAGAGATTACGACGAGCGCAAGGATTAATACCGGAGGCATCGTAAGGGAAGCTATAAAGAAAATAGGTTATGATAAGCTTTCTTTTGGATTTGACTATAATACATGCAAGATTATTGACACTATAAATACGCAGTCTCCGGATGTTGCTGTGGGTGTTGATACCGGCGGAGCCGGAGATCAGGGGTTGATGATAGGTTTTGCGTGCAGAGAAACTCCGGAATTTATGCCTCTGCCGATAATTTTGGCGCATAAACTTGCGATGAGGCTTGCTGAAGTGAGAAAAAAAGACATTTTACCGTATTTAGGACCAGACGGTAAAACGCAGGTAACTGTTGAATACGCAGACCAGAAACCGAAAAGAATAGATACCATTGTTTTATCAACACAGCATGCTGAAGAGGTTTTGGATAGAACGGGAAATCACATGACGAAAAAATCTAAAGAAGAAATTGTCAATAATGTTATTAAATATGTTCTTGGAGAATTGATTGATGAAAACACGAAAATATATATAAATCCTACAGGAAAATTTTTGCTTGGGGGACCTGCGGCGGATACCGGTCTTACCGGAAGAAAAATAATAGTTGACACTTACGGCGGAATGGCGTCGCACGGCGGCGGAGCGTTTTCAGGTAAAGATTCTACAAAAGTTGACAGAAGCGCATGTTATATGGCAAGGCATATTGCAAAAAGTGTGGTTGCGGCGGGTTTTGCCGATAAGTGTACGGTACAGCTTGCTTATGCGATCGGTATGGCGGATCCCGTTTCAGTAATGGTTGACACTCATCATTTGGGAAAGATTTCAGGACAGGTGATAGAATCTGCGGTGAGAAAAATATTTCCGCTCACTCCGGAAGGTATTACAGATTATTTACAGCTTCGCAGACCTATTTTTGCTCAAACTGCCGCTTATGGACATTTCGGCAGAGAGGAAAAAGATTTCACTTGGGAAAAACTCAATAAAGTTGACGAACTGAAGCGGGAATGCGGAGGGTATATTGCGGAGTAAATCAATTTTGTTGGATTTTTCCCAAATAAAATACGATATAAAAGATATTAAGCTTGCAGAAAAAGGCATCAAAAGGATTTTGTGGGCTGAGAACGAAATGCCTGTATTAAAACAGATAAAGGAAAAATTCTTAAGAGAAAAACCATTAAAGGGGAAGAAAATTTCATCTTGTCTGCATGTTACTGCAGAGACAGCAAATCTGGCTATTGCGTTGAAAGCCGGCGGGTGCGGACGTATATTTTATGCGCATCAAATCCTTTGTCAACTCAGGACGATGTTGCCGCTTCTTTGGTAAAGCATTACAATATTCCTGTTTTTGCGGTTAAAGGTGAAAATAACGAAACTTATTATAAACATATAAATGCGGTTTTGGATATAAAGTCTCAGATAACTATGGATGATGGTGCCGATTTGGTTACGACAGTTCTTTTAAAGAGAAGAGATTTATTGAAAGATATTATAGACGGGACAGAAGAAACTACAACTTTTTGATAACAGATACGGTACGAGGCAGTCAACTATTGATGGTATAATAAGAGCTACGAATATTTTGCTTGCCGGAAAAGCTGTTGTCAGTGCAGGGTATGGATGGTGCGGCAGAGGTTTTGCCATGAGAGCAAAAGGTCTAGGAGCGCACGCCATAATAACTGAAGTTGATCATCTTGAGGCAATTGAAGCGGCCATGGGCGGGTTTGAAGTTATGCCTATGAGAGAAGCCGCTAAAAAAGGTGATATTTTTGTTACTCTTACGGGCAATTTAAACGTAATTGACGGCAGTCATTTTCCTTTAATGAAAGACGGCGCAATTGTCTGTAATAGCGGACATTTTAACAACGAAATAGATTTAAAAGCGTTAAAAAAAATATCTAAATCCGTAAAAAACGTAAGAGATTTTGTTGATGAATATACGTTAAGAAACAATAAAACTTTATGCGTGGTTAGCGAAGGGATATTAATAATGAAGGACAATCCCGCAAGCGTTATGGATATGTCTTTTGCAAATCAGGCATTTTCTGTGCGGTACTTGGTTAAAAACTATAAAAATCTTGAAAATGATGTTCATATTGTTCCTGAAAAGCTTGACAACGAAATAGCAAGTCTTAAGTTAAATTCTATGGGCATTAAAATAAACGCTCTTACAGAAGAACAAGCAGATGAAAATAAACAGTGACGGATTATTTGCGCATACTAAAAAGATTATATGAAATTTACTGTCTTGTGCGGGGATATGTGCGGACATTACTGACCATATTAAAAGCGGGATTATTTGATATCTACTCAAGTTAAAGAGATTTTAAGCGGTATTGACCGTGTGTGTTGTTGTGTTTATGTCAGCGGTGATTGTGATGGAGACAGTTATATGGGTTAATAACTGTGTAGACAGCTATACTCAATGATAGGTCAGGCAAAATATCTGTTGCTTGTCACAAAAGAGTTGGCGGCAGCGCGGTTATAGAATATCTGAAGTAGTGCAGGATTAATATGCAAACAATCGCTAATGAACGCTCAAGTCCAGTTATAGAATATCTGAAGTAGTGCAGGATTAATATGTGTCACAGCTATGAGATTGTTAAATGTGTGAAAGTTGTTAGGAGATAGAGGTAAGAAGCAAGCCAGTCGGAATAATTAATCTAGACAAACTAGACAAATTCAAATTTTGTATCTAGATAAAGAGATCGATAAATGTTTGTGCGTCTAAGTAAGAGGACGAGTTTTTAAACGTGTTATGAAAAAACTAATAGTGATTTTACTAATGGTAATAATCATGTTATCTGTATACGAGCGGAAACATATTGAAATTCCTCAAATTTCAGATGAAGGAGCTGAACAAGAACTAATTAAAATGATAGACAGAATGCTGAACGGTCCTGAAAGGGCTGAAAAAGAAGCTGAAACAGAGCTAAGCGAGATATTAGAATAATACGAAAGGGCAAAAAATGAAAAAAGTAATTGCAGTATTGCCTGATAACGGAATAAAAAAATGAATAATAGCAGGAAACGAGAGAATGCAGAGCGCATTAAAGGTAAAAATGAGATCTTTAAAGGAATACTTGGCAAAGAAGATTTTTGATAAAAAAAATAAATCTGGCAAAACTTTAGATATGGATGAAGCCAAGTCAGTTTTGTTTTTCAGAAATGATGATAAAATAGGCGATATTACGATTTCAACTCTGCTTTTTAGGGAAATAAAAAAAAAATATCCCGATATTGAGATTATAATTCTTTGCGGCAGGAATAACAAAGAAATAATAAGATATAACAATAATGTCAGCCGGATATATGAAACCGGAAAAAGTTTTTTTGAGGATATTTCCGTTTTCAGAAAACTGCGGAAACAGAATGTAAGTCTTGCCGTCGATTTTTATCCATTCGGACAGCGTTTCAAACATTTGCTGATGCTGCGCATTATTGCTCCGGAATTTCTTATAGGGTTTTACAAGAATTCATATAATATCTATGACTTATCAATTGAGATGGATTTTTTTTTCCTGCATATTTCAAAGTGGTATGAATATCTGTTAGGAATCCTGAAAGTTGAAAATCCTGATTTAAAATATGATATAGTTCTTACTTCTAAAGAAGAAAGAAAAGCTCTTAAATTAATCGAAAAATGTAGTGCTGAACACAGAGTAGTTTTAAATCCTTTTGCTGCAAGCAGACATAGAAGTTTCGGTTATTGCAAACTTAAAGAACTGATAGGTATTACAGAGGATGAGATTGATTGTTGCGTATTTGTATTATGCCATAAAAAAAATGGGGAAAAAATAAAGTTTTTGGAAAATGACAGAACTTTTGTGTCCGGCTTTGAATCCGTTCTAGAAAGCGCCGCTTTAATAAAGTATGCGGATGCGGTAATTACTCCTGATACGTCTATAGTCCATATTGCGTCGGCTTTTAGTAAAAAAACAGTAGCTTTATATTTGGATTATTCAAATACTTATGAAAAAATCAACATTATCTGGGCACCTAATAATCCGAATGCTGTCCAGCTTTTTGTCGATACAAAAAACGGCAGTTTGGAAAACGATATAAAAAATATACACAGCATCGATATTGTGAAAGCTTTACAAAAACTTTTATAAGAATTTTTAAAATGAAACTGATGATAGCAATACCTGTTTACAATAGGAAAAAATATCTTGAGATTACTGCAAAATCTTTATACGAGTGTTCAAATATTGATAAAAGCGTAATAAGAGTTTTTAATGATTGCAGCACTGAATTTGATGATAACTATTTAAAACAACTGTTTAATAAATCTAATGCCCACATTATAAGTAGAGAAAAGAACTTAAAAGCCGATGGGAATGCCTATCAGATTATGCTTGATTTTTTAAATACGGATAATGATGTTTTGTTTATCTGCGATTCTGATTTATTGTTGAGACCAGATGCTGTGGATTATATTTTGAATAACTTTGCGAGGACCGACGGTTTTCTTGGATTGTATAATTCAGAGCTTCACAGGGACATATATTTTGACGGTGAATTTGTATATAAAGAGGACGCTGGTTTTGCCGGAATATGCATATCAAAAAAT
Source organism: Endomicrobium sp. (assembly GCA_031260705.1). Classification (GTDB taxonomy): domain Bacteria; phylum Elusimicrobiota; class Endomicrobiia; order Endomicrobiales; family Endomicrobiaceae; genus Endomicrobiellum. Next base: position 81,234 of record JAISLA010000001.1, read on the forward strand.
CTTCTTCAAAAATTTGTTTCAAAACAGGAAGAAAGCTCAGGATCTATGGACTTTAAATTATCTGACTTTTTAATTGACAGCGGCGTAAGACTTATGGTTGCGAAAAATTGTTATGTTCAGCATATAGGTTTTTGCGGGCAGAACTGCAACAGTTTGTCTTCGATTGAGTTCTCTGCGAATTTTATGCCTCTGTCGGATTTTAACCGGGAAATAATAGACGAAATTCTTCCTACGGTGTTAAAAATACAGGCGAATATGATAAGACATCTTTTGTTTGAAGATAAATACAGAAAGCACGGGTTCAGTCTTCATCAGACTTGCAATTATTTTAAAAAGAAAAGGAAAATAAAAACGTTAAAAAAATACTATGCGCGTAAATATGCTGTAAAAATCGTTTAGAAAAAATCGGGATTTCCCGGCTGAAAAAATAAAGAATTCATCATAAGTTTATTTGCGTAAACTTGTAGTTTTACGAACGTTTAAGTTAATTTTTTTGATTTTTGACAAACATTTTTGTGACATACTTTGAATTTATGAGAAAGATATTTGGTGTTCTGTTGTTTTCGGCTTTTTACACTGTGGTTTTTGCCGACGCAATACGTGCTGAACCGCCGTTAATTTACCACAATTTAGATCAGGGTAGCTTTTTTATGCGCTATCAAGAAGTTTATGCAGATGTCGCTGTTTTTCCGTTTGACAGAACAGTTTTGTTTAAAGTCGGCGGCAATGATCACGATGAAATTTCATACAATTATTTTCAGGAATTTGATTATGATCCGGCAGACAAGTTTAAACTTACGGAACTGCACGAGCAGAATACTTTTTCAATATATGGTGAAGAAGATGCGGTTTTTCGGGTAAAGTGCTACAGTCAGATGGACCATCCTCAACTTTTTTGACGTTTCCGTCTGGTTCAACGCAAACTTATGCGATGAATGAAAGCGTCGCGGAGATAATGTCTATATATGCGCTTTGTCTTTGAAAAAAGGGAGCTATCGCTGCTATAAGTACGCAACTGCCGACGGACGCTGCGAAATATCGGGGCAATGGCATGTTACTACAAGACCTTATAATTTTGTCAGGAAAGATCCCGTTGATGATGTTTTGCCTGATAATGTTTGTTTTTCATGGAGCGTAAGCAGCGAAAAAGAATGATGAGTTGTCTTACGAATTGTATATAGGATTTAAACCGTCGAAAGTAGATTTGAATAAGTTTGAAAACTGTCCCGGCGTCAATTCGTCATCATTTGTCATTTCGAAGCTCGAACATAAAAAACGGTATTACTGGTATATGATAGTAAAAAATAAGTTCAGCGCTTTTCTTGAGACCGAAATGTATTGTTTTATAACCGGAGGAATGGTAGAAAAATTTTATAATGCTCCAAATCCTTTCAGTCCCATAAAAGACGGCAAAACTTGTTTTGTTTTTTGTATGCGCTGCGACGGGACGGCGCGGATAGTTATTTATTTCGAGTATGGCGATAAAGTGTAGGAATCGGATTCTGCTTTCTTTTCAGAAAATACTTCGCAGACTATAAGATATGATGGAAGAAACAATGCCGGCAGACTGCTTTATGACGGCACTTATCTGGCAGTTTTAACAAAGAAATATTCAGATAAAACGGAAATGGAAAAGTGCAGAATCCTTATAATAAAATAGCGGCAGTTGTTTTGTCGCTGATGCTTATTGCTGCGAATACGCGGACTTCTTATGTCGAATCGGGAAAAAGAAAATATTATTTATCGCGCGGTTCAAGTATAGCTTTATTCGGCGCCGGCGAAAGCGTATTTTCAGCTTGCGACGATCCCACAAGTTTGCAATATAATCCGTCGCTTATGGCATTTTTTACCGGAATTGTTGTAAATTTTTCAAGGATTGATTTGGTTGATTGGTTGAAGGCACTGTCTGTAATTCAGTGTCGGTAGCTGTCGGAGCAGAGAAGAAAAACTTTTTTGGTATTTCTGCTTCCGATTTGTCAAGCGGGAGTTCAGACCTTAGAGAAGATGTGTTCAGCAATCCGGAAAAACTTGATTCTGTGGATAGGTGGAATTATGTTGTTTCTGCCGCTGGTTTTATAGATTTTTTAAGTTTAGCTTGCGGATTTAGTTTAAAACCTGTCCGGCAATTTAAATTTTAAAGATGGCGAATATGTAGTTGACGGCGGGTTTTCAAAAAGTATTGATTGCGACAGCGTTTTAAAAATAAAGCTTGGAGTATCGGCGCAGAATTTTGTTTCTGGCAGATTTAAAGATGGCAGCGGGACATATGAAATGCCGGTAATATACAGGCTGAGTTCTGCTTTTATTTTACCGTTGTTTTACAAGTTTGAATCAAAAGATACAATAAATATTTATACCGATTTGAAATATGAAGATGGTTCTGTGGATTTTTTGCGGAGGTTTGGCTTATACAATTGCGGATAAATACCCTTGCGCGCCGGATATTATTCTAAGCATTTTACTTTCGGCATAGGAATAGGTTTTTATTCTTTTACGCTAGATTATGTTGCCAATTTCGGTGAGATAGGTTTAATGAACGGTTTCGGACTTGCTTACAGGTGGCGGTTTAAAAAATCCGGCGAACTTTCAAAAGAGTCGCTGGTTGCTTTAAGCAGAGAGAAAATGAATCTTAAAGCGGCTGAAAAAAGGTTTAAAGAAGCGAAACGTTTATACAATAAGAAAGAATATTTGGAAGCTATAGATATGCTTTCCAGTATAGTCATAGCATATCCAAATTATGAGTCTCCGCGGCATTTTTATGAACAAATTGCTAAAATGATGAAAGAGACGGCGTGCAGCGACATTGAGCTGGACTTTGGAAAATTGACTTATGCGAAAGCATATATCGTTTATTACGGTGCAAACTACAAAGAAGCGCTAAATGAGTGGAAAAAGAATATCGATTTTACAGGCGCGATAGAAGAAGTAAAAAAATACAGCCGAAAGATAGATACGGTACTTAAACTTGAAAAATTGGGGAAAAGAGAAAAAGACCTTATCAATTTCGGTTAAAAATAAGATGGCTGTTCAGTCTGAGGAACAGCAAGTAGAAAAGTTTGAATGTGACGAACTGTCTGCCGATAAAAAATATGCCGAAGGACTTATTTTATATATGCGCAGGGTAAATATTATGAAGCTGAATGCGTATGGGAACTTACCTTAAGGTTTAATCCGAATCATCAAAAAGCAAAAATTGCTCTGCGCAAACTCAAAAATTCTAAAACTGGCGGGCGTTCTGCTGCAGTAGATTAACTCTATTTTTGGCAGCCTGCGTAATCATTATGTCCATAAAATCTGTCTGCTCATCTTAAAGTTTTTAAAAACAGCAAAAATATGCTATAAAATTACAATAGTACAATTAGTACTATTAAAAAAATGGAAAATATCCGCGGAAATATAGAATTCATTAAAAATACTATAAATTCAGTCAAAAATGCTTCTGTTGCTGTTGAACTTATAGTGGTAACAAAAACTTTCCCTTATCAGTGTGTTTTAGAAGCTTTAAAATGTGAAATAAAACATATTGGAGAAAGTAAAATAAAAGAAGCGTTGCCTAAATTTGAGCAGCTTGGTTCGTCTCTTGACGGCATTACGAAACATTTTATCGGACATCTGCAGTCAAACAAGGCGAAAAAAGCCGTAAAAAATTTTGATCTGATACACTCTTTAGACAGTGTAAATCTTGCCGGCGACATAAGCCGCTATGCAGCAAATAGAGGTAAATTGCAGAATTGTCTCATTGAAGTAAAAGTTTCGCATGAAATTACTAAAACAGGCGTCAATCCGAATGATGTTGAGGATTTTTATAAACAGTGTCTTTCAATTCCAAACATTTTGATAAAAGGGTTGATGGTTATAGCTCCATATAGCGACAATCCCGAAGATTCTAGACCTTATTTTAAGCAGGTATATAATTTGTTTGAAAACATAAAAGAATCTTCTGGCGGTTCCGAATTTAATATTTTATCTATGGGAATGTCAGATGATTATAAAATTGCCGTAGAAGAAGGTGCTACTATGATTAGAATAGGTTCGGCAATATTTGGGAAAAGAAACTATGGAAATAAGTAAAACTTTTTTTGTCGGTTCTGGAAATATGGCGCAGGCTATTATAAGCGGTCTTTTAGGGGTAGGATTTGTTAAGACTGAAAATATTGTCTGCAACGACATAGTTAAAGAAAAAATTTTAAATATCCAAAAAAATTTGGCGTGTCAATCTCTGAAGATAAAGGCGAATCCATAATAGGGGCAGATATAATTTTTCTTTCCGTTAAACTGCAGGATATGTTTGAAGTGTTTAATGAAATAAGAAATTTTGTAAAAAGGAAAGCTATTATTATTTCAATCGCACCGGGAATAACGACAAGATTTATTGAGGACAATATTCAAAAGAACGTTGTTGTTATAAGAAGAGTGATGTCTAACACTCCGTCTCTTGTGCTTTCAGGTGCTACGGCTTTGTGCAAAAGGAGATTTGTTTCGGATGAGCAGCTTCAAAAGGTGGAGTGTTTGTTTTCGGCTATAGGAAAAGCTGAAATTCTTGACGAGGAAGAATTTGACATTATTACAGCATTGTCCGGTTTTGGTCATGCGTACATATTTTATTTTTGTGAGCTTATGCAGAAATCTGCTGAAAAACTCGGACTTGATAAAGATGTTGCAAAAAGATTTGCGGTTCAGACGGTTTATGGGGCTGGCAAAATGCTCGATGTGACAAAAGAATTCGCCGCAACGTTAAAGGAGAAAGTGAAATCTCCAAACGGAACGACTGAAGCGGCGTTGGATTATTTCGAGTCTAAAAATCTTTCGAATATGTGTATAGAACTCTGGAATAGGCTGTGAAAAGATTCAGAGAAATCAGCAAATAAATTTTTACCTGTAAGAGAGGAATTATAATGATTATTAAAGTCAGAGTGATACCTAACTCAAAAAGAAATGAAGTTGTAAGCAGAGTGGGTTCTATTTTAAGGGTAAAAGTTACGGTACCTACGGTTGATGGCAGGGCAAATGAAGAGCTGTGCGACTTTTTATCAGATTTTTTTGACGTAAAAAGATCGATGATTTTTTTGAGAAAAGGTGAAAGAGGCAGAGAAAAAACTATTGAGGTGTTGGGACGTTTGGAAGAAGAACTTAATGAAATTTTGGATACGATACCGTAAATTTACGTAAAGCGTATATAAAATTATATGACAAGGCAGAAAGTTTCCTTGAGGATAAGTAAAAATGGATGAAAAAAAGGAGTATTCAAAAACGGTGAATCTCCCTAAAACGGATTTTCAGATGAAGGCAGGCCTTGCGTATAAAGAACCTGTTTTCATTGAAGAGTGGGATAGGGAGCGTCTTTATGTTAAGATCTGCGAAAAAAATAAAGATAAAGAAAAATTTATTTTTCACGACGGTCCGCCTTATGCGAATGCGAATATACATATAGGAACCGGACTCAATAAAGTTTTAAAAGATTTCATTATAAAGTATCGTTCTATGTCCGGAAATTACGTGCCTTTTACTCCCGGATGGGACTGTCACGGTCTTCCTATCGAGCAGCTTGTTTTAAAAGCAATGAAAACCGACAAAAGCAAAGTCGACAGGCTTGTTTTCAGAAAACAGGCTGCCGATTTTGCGAGAAAATTTGTTGAAATACAAAAAAGCGAATTCAAAAGACTTGGCATTATAGCAGACTGGGATCATCCATATCTTACTTTAGATCCTAAATACGAGATGTCTATAGTAAAAGTTTTTGGTGATTTGGCGGAGAAGGGATTTATATACAGGAGAAAAAAGCCTGTTTACTGGTGTCCGACGTGCGAAACTGCTATGGCAGACGCCGAAGTAGAATATTTGGATTACAGTTCGGACTCTATTTTTGTAAAGTTTCAGATAATATCGCTTCCTGAAGCGTTTAAGACTAAAGAGACTTTGTTAAAAGATTTTTCTGTATTAATATGGACGACAACTCCGTGGACTCTTCCTGCAAACGTCGCATTGGCGTTTAACAGAGAATCCGAATATGCTGCCGTAGTTTATAAATTTGAAGATTCAATAGAGGAAAAACTTATAGTCGCAAAGTCGTTGGCCGAAAATGTTAAAGATAAGATAAAAGCCGTAAGTTTTGAGATTGTTTGGGAAGCTAAAGGCATTGATTTTGTAAGTTTAAAATGCCGAAATCCGTTGGTTGAAAACAGACAGTCGCAGGGTATTGTCGCCGAATTTGTGAGTATGGAAGACGGAACAGGTATAGTGCATATAGCGCCGGGACACGGACAGGAAGATTATCAGGCGGGTTTGAAATACGGTCTTGAAATTATATCTCCCGTCAATGATAAAGGATTGTACACAAAAGAAGTTCCTGAATTTGAGAACATTCACATTTACAAGGCAAATCCTTTAATAATCGGAAAACTCGACAGAGAAGGAAAAATTCTGGCGAAGCTGAGGTTAACTCATTCGTATCCGCACTGCTGGAGGTGCGGAAATCCGATAATTTTTAGAGCTACGCCACAATGGTTTTTATCGGTAGAGCATAATGATTTGAGAAAAAAACTATTGGAAGCTGTAAAAACTGTCCGCTGGATTCCAAAATACGGTGAAAACAGAATAACGGCAATGCTTGAAGGACGTCCGGACTGGTGTTTGAGCCGCCAGCGTCTGTGGGGAGTTCCTATTCCAGTTTTTTACTGTAAAGAATGCGGCGAGCCACTGCTCGATTCTAAAGTTATAGACAAAATATCGACGTTGTTCGGCGAGAAAGGATCTGATTTATGGTTTGAAATGAGCGAAGAAGAGCTTTTAAAAGGTACCGGTGCAAAATGCCTTTCCTGTAATTCTGCAAATTTTAAAAAAGAAGAAGACATACTGGATGTATGGTTCGATTCCGGTGTTTCTTATGAAGCCGTTTTGTCAAGCGGAAACTATAAAGATTTAGAATATCCTGCGGATTTGTATATTGAAGGCAGCGATCAGCATCGCGGGTGGTTTCAGACTTCTATGATTCCGTCTGTGGCAGTAAAAGGAAAATCGCCTTATAAAAATGTTTTGACGCATGGTTTTGTTGTCGACGGTCAGGGAAAGAAAATGTCAAAGTCGATAGGCAATATTGTGTCAAGCGATCAGCTGATAAATAAATACGGAGCCGACGTCGTCCGGCTTTGGATAGCTTCAAGCGATTACAAAGAGGACATAAGAATATCCGACGAGATTATAAGGGGTTTAAGCGACACTTACAGAAAAATAAGAAATACTATAAGATTTTTATTGGGAAATATAGGAGATTTTGATTTTAAAAAAGCTCTGCCTTTTAAAGATATGCAGGAAACGGATAAATATGCATTAAGCAGGCTTCAGCAGCTTATATCGGGTTCTGTAGTTGCTTATGAAAGCTATGAGTTTCATAAAGCTACAGCGATGATAGGTAATTTCTGTACGGTATTTTTAAGCGGTTTTTATCTTGATGTTTTAAAGGATATTCTCTACTGTGATAAAAAAGACGGCATAGAAAGAAAAAGTGCGCAGTCTGCAATGCTTAAAATTTGTTTCGCTATAATAAGACTTATATCGCCGATACTTTCCTTTACCGCCGAAGAGGCTTGGAGAGAATTGACAAAATTGCTACATGATGTGCCGCGGTCGGTTTTTCTTTCAGATTTTCCCGTGACAGACAGTGAATATATTCTTCATGTCGAAACTCTTGAAAAATGGAAAAAAATACTTTACGTAAGAAAAGCAGTGCTGGTTACTTATGAAAGATTGAGACAGAATAAAGTTATAGGTTCAAATCTTGAAGCTTCGTTAAATATAAAGTACGGGCAAAAATATAATGAAGTTTTTAAAGATTTAAAACTTGTGAATCTGACTCTTGGCAGCTGGGATATAAAGTGTAATTTTTCGGATAAGGAAGACGATTTGCTTATAGAGGCTGCAAAGTCAGAATATGAAAAATGCGCAAGATGTTGGAGACATATCGATGGTATAAAAGATGGATTATGTCCGAGATGCAGAGAGGTTATTGATAAGTGAAAGCGCCGTTTTTGATAGGCATTATTATGTTTATTTTAGATCAACTTACAAAAATTTTGGTTGATAAATTTATAAGCTATGCTTCTTCAGTCAACATTATTTCGTTTCTTGATTTTTTCAATATTGTAAACGTTCATAATACGGGAGTGGCTTTCAGCATATTTCGCGGTAGAAATTCATTCTTTGCGCTTATCGTGTTTTTGTTTTTAACTGTTCTGTCGGGATGGCTTTATAAAAACTGGGATAAACTGCACAAAATTCAAATATATGCTTTCTGCCTTATTATTTCAGGGGGGCTTGGTAATCTTACAGACAGATTGCTGCGCGGCGCTGTTGTGGATTTTCTTGATTTCGGGATTAATTCTTTAAGATGGCCTGCGTTTAATGTTGCCGATTCCTGTATTTTTATAGCGGCGGTTCTTATTCTTGCTGATATTTTGCTATCTGTCAGACAAAAGGTATAAATATGTATCCGATTCTTTTCACGTTTGGGAATTTTACGATACATACTTACGGTTTTTTCGTAGCTATAGCTTTTGCCGCGGCGATTTTCTATCTTTCTCATTCAATAGAAAAAATTATTTCGCAAGATGATTTATATTCTTTGGTTATGTATATTATGATTTTCGGCGTAGCGGGAGCGAGACTTTTTTTTGTTTTTACTGATTTGAAAGAATTTATTTTATATCCGCTGAGTATTTTTAAGATATGGCAGGGAGGTCTTGTTTATTACGGAGGTTTTATTGCTGTAATAATTTTTGCGTACGTATATGCAAAAAGAAAAAAAATACATTTACTTAAATTAGGCGATTTTTTTGCCCCGGCTTTAGCTTTGGGACATGCCTTAGGAAGAATCGGCTGTTTTTTTGCCGGTTGTTGTTACGGAAAAGAGAGCAGTCTTCCATGGGCGATGGTATTTATTAACGAACATTCTTTGGCTGTCAGGGGAAAGCCTCTGCATCCGACACAGCTTTATGAAGCTTTTGCAAATCTTTTATTATTTGTATTTTTGCATTTTTATTCTAAGAAGGAACATAAGTCGGGCGTCTCTTTTGCAGTTTATATTACAGGCTATGCTGTTTTGAGATTTATTATTGAGTTTTTTCGGGGCGATTACAGAGGAGTGCAGTATTTTGGTTTTTCTGTATCGCAGATAATATCTGTTTTTTTGTTTACAACTGGAGTTTTTATAATATGCAAGAAAAAATAATATATGAAAAATTTGGAAGGGAGAGAGCAGATTCTTATTTGGCTTCAATATATAAGGATTATTCCCGCTCTTATTTTCAGAAACTTACGGACAGGCAAAGAGTTTTTGTAAACGATAAAATTATTCCCGTAAGCCATAAATTAAAATGCGGAGATATTATAACGATTGAATTTGAAAAGGAAGAAAAACTTCATATAAAGCCTGAAAAGATAAAAATTGACATTATATATGAAGATGATGATATTGTTGTCGTAAATAAGCAGTCCGGTATTGTAGTTCACCCGTCTTACGGTCATCTGTCGGGAACTCTGCTCAATGCTTTAATGGGGCATTCCGCCGGTAAATATAATCCTTATTTGGTTCACAGACTTGATAAAGATACTTCGGGAGTCATTATTTTTGCAAAAAATGAAAAAGCTAAAATAAGCATTTCAAAACAGCTTCAGAAAAGAGTTGTAAAGAAAATATATTATGCCGCTGTTAAAGGTATTATTGCCGAAAACAGAGGAATAATAAAAGCGCCGCTTGGAAGATCCCCTCAAAATAGAAAACTTGTATCGGTAAATCCTCTTGCAAAAAAGACAGCTATTACGGAATTTAAAGTTATTGAAAGAAAAGACGATTATACTTTGCTGAAAGTAAGAATTATTACCGGCAGGACGCATCAGATAAGAAGTCATATGAAATATATAAATCACCCGGTTATAGGCGATAGACAATACGGCGGACCAGAAACAATCGGCGTAAAAAGATGTGAAAGGCAAATGCTGCATGCACATAATGTAACTTTTACGCATCCGTCGACTTCAAAAACCGTTAAATTTACCACGCAGCTTCCTAATGATATGAAAGAAATATTTAAATCGGCGAAGTAAAAATTAATTTAATATTTTTGTTCTTCTGCTTATTTTGAAAACACTTTTCTTTAAGATTATAACGGTTTTTTTTCAGGAATGCCTGATTTGCGGGGAAAGTTTGCCGGAGTGTCTTTATATTTCTTGAAAATCAAAAGACAATAATCAGATTCGTGTTCCGGAAGATTATAATATATTATCTGTTCGAGCTTTGCCCCTAAATGTTCAAGCGCATTTTCTGCTGACGGAAACCCGTCTTTTGAACTTTCTGCTGATTTTTTTGTTTTATGGACTATAAAGTATCCGCCGGTTTTCAGAAGCGGTATTGAAATTTCGAGGTTAGGGGAAAGCTTGCTTACGGCTCTTGATAAGATAAAGTCATACTGTTGTCTGTAAGCCGGATTTTGTCCTATTTCTTCGGCTCTTTTATTTAATATTTCTATATTAAATCCAAGTTTGTTATTTGCATTATTGAGAAACCTGCATTTCTTTGTTATCGATTCAATCAATGTGAGTTTAATGCCTGGAAGAGCAATTTTTACAGGTATTCCCGGCATTCCTGAGCCTGTTCCTAAGTCGGCAATCTTAATTGCATTTTCTGTCGACTTCTGTTTTCTGTTTGCATCCTCTCTTTTTCTTTTACTCTTTAAAGAGAGGAAAAAGGAGGATGCAACAGATAGTTGATATGCCGTTAAAATATCGCTTATAGCTTTTGCACTGTAGAGAGAGTCGCAAAAATGTCTATATACTAAATCTCTTATGTTTTTAAATAAAATAAGGTTAAACTTTTTATTCCACTCATTAAGCTCACAAAAATATATCTCAAAATTTTTACGCATCTCTTTTGAGAAAAAAGGTATAACATTTTTTGTGGCATAATCTTCAAATTCATTGAAAAGCGTTTCATTTTCTATAAAGTTGGACATATATCTTATTTTTCAATGTTTTTAGACAGTTCTTCTGCCTGTTTAATTTTTTTATGATAATTTTTCAGTGCTTCTTTATAATATAATCGTCTGCGTTTTTATCCGCTTCTTCTCTCACCTTACTTGCTTCGCAAAGCATATCGGAAATATACTGCAACTATTCTTCTTTGAGTTTAGCATTGTTTATTATAGTTTTTGCTTTATCTTCCAATACTCCGGCTTTTAAGACAGTTTTTTCTGCCACAGCTTTATCTTTCATTATAACAGTCTTATTTTTCGCGAGGGTTTCGTCGTTTTTCGACTATCTCTTCATTTCTTTTACTTCTTTGTGCTGTGTTATAAAAACGGGATCGTCTAAAGTGCTGTCTTCTTATGTGTGTGCGGGGACTGATACCACCGTAAAGATGAATGTCATATAAAAAAATACAGTATGAATTTTTTTATTTATTATTTTTTAGTTGCTGCTCTTTCTTATCCCTCATGTCGTATTTTATTTTTAAGATAACCTGAGTAATTGAGAGAAAGAGTACTACCGTGTTTGGCATATAAATCGCAGGTTGATTAGAGGTGAAGCCGTAAACTATCCACAAGAAAGTGCTTGTTGTATAAAGGATGAACATTTGAATTGAAACATCCTTTGCAGATTTAATTCTCCAAGTTTTATAAACCTGCGGTACGAAAGATATCATAGAAATGGTCCCTGCAGCAAAACCTAATAACTCGTGTAAAGTCATTTTTTTTGTCTCCTTTAGACTTAGCATTTTGTATGTTTTTTGTTAAAATAATCTTACTTACATTAAGATGAAAAGTAAGATATGATTTATAAATAACTAACACTTTTGCCGCTAAAGACAGAATATTCATTTTTGAATAAATATTTTTAGCGAAAAATATGTTCTTAAACGCACAGTCGCTTTTTTTACATTTATTTTTAACTATACTAAATTTAACCATTTTCTAAAATAAATTTCCACACTATTTATCGTAAAACCTGCTTCGGCAAAAAAATATGTTTTAGAAAATAAATCTTCTTTTGCAGTTTTTGGTTCTGCGTCCGTATCTCTGTCATCTCTTTTGCACCGCGCTTTCGTTTCTCTGTATGCTTATCCTCTTTTTAACGGACATTTATTGTCGCGACTTTTAAGTTTATTTAGCGTTGAAAAACCTTGCATTTACGTTAGAAGATGATTTTTGTCTTTAAAAATATCAACGGAACTTATATCGCCTTCTTGAGAAAGATCTTCAGCTGATAAAATATATTCTTTTGGAATATTTTCACAGTTTTTTCCGCTGCAATATACGTATTCTTCTTGTCTGTAAAAATATGTATCAACTGTTTTGTTTTGCTATGTTCTTTTGTTTCCTTTCTTTTTTCTGTTTTTCAAGATATACGGTCAATATTGCTATATCAGACGGTTTTACTGCACATATTCCCGAAGCCTGTCCTATCGTCTGCGGGCGTACTTCAAAAAGCCTTTGTTTTGTTTCCGCAGAAAGCGATTCGAGTTTATTGTAATCAAAATCTTCTGGAATTTTGCGGTCTTTGCTTTTTTTCATTTTATTTGCCATTTTGTCTTGAATTTCAATATAGCCTTCATACTTTTTGTGAATATAAACTTCTTCTTTTGCTTTTTGAATAGACCATGGAGATAAATCCTCGTCGTCTGGCAGATTTTCCGCATTGCCTTCATATATGTCTGTTAATGCGTTTCTGTATAGTTCAAATTTTTTATATGCCTTGTCTGATATAAGACCTATTGAATGTCCTGTCTCCATAAGTCTTAAATCGGCATTGTCATTTCTTATTAAAAGTCTATACTCTGCCCTGGAAGTAAACATTCTGTAAGGCTCGTCCATGCCTTTTGTCGTTATATCATCTACGAGTATTCCTATATACGATTCATTTCTTCCAAGTATAAACGGAGATTTCCCTAAAACTTTGAGACCGGCGTTTACGCCTGCGACAAAACCTTGCGATGCCGCTTCTTCATAGCCTGTCGTTCCATTTATCTGTCCGCCTAAGAAAAGATTTTCAACGGTTTTTGTTTCCAAAGTCTTTTTTATCTGTAAAGGGCTTGAATAATCATATTCAATAGCGTATCCGTATCTTATTACTTTTGCGTTTTCAAGACCTGCTATTGAATTTATCATTTGCTGCTGCAAATTAAAAGGAAGACCCGTATAGAGTCCGTTCAGATAAACTTCATTAGTGTTGTATCCTTCCGGCTCTACAAAGACGTGATGGCTTGTTTTTTCGGGATAGCGTTCTATTTTTTCTTCTATTGCGGGGCAGTATCTGGGACTTTTGCTGTTTACTTCGCCGATGTCAATAGATGAAAGTTCGAGATTGTCGCCGACTATTTTGTGCGTTGTCGGATTTGTATATGTAAGCCAGCAGGAGAGCTGTTTCAGGTTTTTTCTCCATTCTTCAACTTTTGTAAAATAAGAGAAAGGAACGGGTTTCTCGTCGCCGGACTGTTCGATCATTTTTGAGTAATCTATTGAACGACTGTTGATTCTCGGCGTTGTGGTCGTTTTAAATCTTCCAAGCTTCAGCCCGCAGTCTTCAGCTAGTGATTTTGAAAGATATAGAGCAGATCTTTCGTTAAATCTTCCGCCGTCAAAATGTGTTTTGCCAAGATGTATCGTGCCTTTTAAAAAAGTTCCCGTAGTTATTACGACGGCATCCGCTTCTATAGTTTCTCCGGTGAGTATTTTTACTCCGCAGACTTTTCCGTTCTTTACCGTCAAAGATGTGACCTCAGACTGCAGTATTTCAAGGTTTTGCTGATTTTGGATGGATTTTGACATTAAAACAGAATAGAGTTCTTTGTCGCATTGTGCCCTCGGAGACCAAACCGCGGGACCTCTTGAACTGTTTAACATTTTAAACTGCAACCCTGCGCGGTCTGTTATCCGTCCTATTTCGCCGCCCATAGCATCAATTTCTCTTACCATTTGTCCTTTTGCGATACCGCCGACAGCCGGATTGCAGGGCATTCTTGCCATTGAATCGGCATTTAGCGTGATCATAAGAGTTTTCAATCCCATTCTTGCGCATGCTAAAGAAGCTTCACAGCCGGCATGTCCGGCTCCGACTACTGCTACCTTGTATTTTCTTTCCATTGAAAATCCTTATAAAACCACGGCTACGCTCGTGTATGTATTTATATACAATATTTAATCAGCCATGTCCTGAAACGAAGTTGTCATTTATCAGAGTACACATATTAAACTTTTTTGCATCTGCCGTATCATTTTTCCATTACGACTTGACATAAATGTAGTGCCCTCAACCTCAATAAGTAAAACCAATAATATTTTTTTACAAATTACATACTTATAAATTATATTCTTTTGTATTGCGGCAAGCAATATTCTCTGGTTTAATCGGAGTTTCCGGATCAATGATTAAGTGCAGTTTTTTGAAAGACGAAAAGAAATAAATAAAAATGTCGTGCTCAAGAGTTTTAAAATGCCGGATCTGTCTGTATTACATATTAGTGATTAGTGTTTTAGGATTGAATTTTTGTATGCTTTTTAATAAAATGCAAAAACTAATTTGTAATTTTTATTAAGGATTTTGATGAGAACTCTTTTAGTTTTAGCATCTATTCTAATGCTGTTTTCCACATACGCTTATGCAGATGCTGGCGTAATTTCAAATGTTTCAATCGACGGACTGAAAAATATGAAACCAAAAAGTGTTTTGTCAGTTGCAAATCTTAAAAAAGGTAAATGCTATTCAAGCGTTGCAGCAAGAGAAGATATCCGTTCGATTCTGGAAACGGGTTGTTTTGACAATGTTGAAATTCGTTTTGATAATATCAGCGGAAATCTCACTTTTGTCGTTACGGAGAAACCATATATAGAGCGTATTGTTTTCAACGGCAATTTGGAATTTTCCGAAGGAGAGCTTAAAAGAAAGAGCGTATTAAAGGAAAAAAATTACTATGACTTTTTAAAACTTGAAGAGACGAAGGAAAAGATAATCGCTTTATACGGAGATAAAGGTTATGCCGATTGCAAGATTGAAGTTTATCCTACCATTGATGTGGATATGAATAAAATGACGATAACTTTTCTTATAACTGAAAATAACAGAATCGTTATCGAAGAAGTTAAAGTTAAAGGCATGGTTTTTTTTAAAGAGAAAAAAATTCTTAAACTTATGAAGACAAATCCGGGAAAAGTATTTAAGGAAGGTATTTATCAGACAGATTTAAAGTCGATAGAAATGTTTTATAAGAATAACGGTTTTATGGACTATAAGTTTATTTCTTCAACAGTTGTGTATAATGATGCCAGAACGAAAATGTTTCTGGCTTTAAATATCAGCGAAGGTAGCAGATACAAGATAGGTTCCATAACTTATGACGGTAATTCTGCCGTTGATAATAAAGAAATAGAAAAAGCAATTAAATTAAAAAAAGACCAGATTTTTAACCAAGATAAAATTATTGAAGCAATGGACATCATCTACAAATTTTATTACGATAGAGGATATCGGGATGCAAAGGTTGTTCTGCATTTTAATAAAGACATTGATGGCGGGCTTGTTGATGTAAATTTGTCAATCGAAGAAAATTCAGTTCTTTATGTGAGGAATATTTACATTGACGGACTTGTTTTGATAAGAGACAAAATTATAAGAAGAGAACTCCTTGTAAAACCCGGAGAAGTGTTAACAAGTGAAAATCTGCGTAGAAGTATTGAAAAAATTTACAATTTGGGCTTCGTCAACAATGTCGAACATCAAGTGTTTGCTACCGACAAACCTGGTGTTGTGGATTTAAAGATTTTAATTACTGAGCAAGACTTCGACGGCACGATTTCCGGCGGTATCGGATATTCTTCGGATAATCAGCTTGTTGCATCGTCGCAAATTCAGTATGCGAATATATTTGGATTGGGACAAAATTTAAGCTTATTTGGGGAATTTTGTAAAAAAAGACAGAATTATAAAATAGAATGGACAGAACCATATGTTTTTGATAAAAATATAAGTTTAGCTTTAACCGCATTTAATATTAAAAGAAATAGGAATTATGGCAATAAGGATGATATATACAAAGAAGGCAGGACAGGATTTGTGGCAAAAACTGGTCCTAGAATCAATGATTACATGAGTTTGTTATTCGGATACAGCTATGAACATGTTAAGCTTTTATGTATAAATTTACCCGTAAAAGCAAAAATTGAAGAAAACTTTAATTTGGCAAGAGATAAAACATCGAGCATTTTTGTTCGATTTAAGTATGACTTGAGCGATTATGTTTTTAATCCTTCAAGAGGAAGCATACATACTGCAGATTTAGATCTGGCAAACAATTTGTTGGGTGGGGATGTAAATTTTGTTAAAGGAGTTGTCAAGTCAAAATGGTTTTTTCCTACATTTTGGAAATTTATATTAAGTGTTAATTTACAAAACGGCATAATTATACCATACAACGGTCAGTTAAGCATTCCTATTTATGATGGATTTTATTTAGGCGGTTCAGACACTATAAGAGGTTATGATTTAAGAACCGAAATCGGACCCAAAGGCGGCGGTACAATTATGGGATTTATGAATATTGAGTATAATTTTCCGATAATTTTTGATAAAGGGAGAGAACTTATTCAGGGCATGATATTCTATGACGTAGGCGGAAGTTGGAAAAATTATGACGATATAAATTTAATTTTGGGAAGTGAGAGGAAAAATATTCGTTCGGGCATAGGCTTTGGAATAAAGATTATGACTCCTGTGATTCCTTTAAAGTTTGAGTGGGGATACGGGTTAAATCATAAACAAGGGGAAAAGCGGACTCAATTTTATTTTTCTTTCGGAGGTAATTGATGTTCGTTGTTTTTATTTTTGCGGTTTAATGAAATAGTTATAGGAAATAAATATATTCAGGTGTGATATTGCGCGCAGATATAAGAATGTAATGCAGATATAGTTTTAAACGAACAAAACGTTTCTGCTGGAAAATTATGCAGCGGACAAATTTATAAAAACGGCAGAGGATGAACAAATGAAGATTACGGCATCAGAACTTGAGGTGATTGTTTCGGGAGAGCTTATCGGCGACAAAAATATTGTTTTGACAGGTGTCAGCGGACTTTCAGTCGCGAAAAAAAACGATATTTCTTTCTTAGGAAATCTGAAATATCTTTCCGAAGCTTTAAAAACTGACGCTGGAATTATTTTTGTTTCGGCTGATATGGATATTTCTCAGTTTAAAAATAAAAATGTAATAAAAGTGTCAAACCCCCAGTATGCCTACGGCATTGTCCTTTCTATTGTTGAAAAAGAGAAATTAGATACAGTAGAGAGAAATATACATATATCTGCCTCGATAGCAGATGATGCAAAATTGGGAAAAGATGCGTATATAGGACAAAATGTTGTAATTGAGTCTGGAGCTGAAATCGGCGGCAATGCAAAGATATTTCCCAATGTATATATAGGTAAAAATGTGAAAATCGGAGAAGAATGTCTTATATATCCGAATGTTGTTATAAGGGATGATACCGTGATAGGTGACAGGGTTATTATTCAACCGGGGGTTGTTATCGGTGGAGACGGTTTTGGTTTTGCGTCCGCCGGCGGCAAAATATATAAAATCCCTCAGATAGGAAAAGTTAAGATAGGAAATGATGTTGAAATCGGGGCAAACACTACAATTGACAGAGCTACTGTTGACGTCACAAGGATAGGCAGCGGAACAAAAATTGATAATCTGGTTCAGATAGCGCATAATGTTCAGATTGGTGAAAACTGCATGATCGTCGCGCAGAGCGGAATATCGGGATCGACGCGGTTGGGAAATAACGTGACAATAGCCGGACAAGTCGGAGTTTTTGGACATTTAAAAATAGGAAATAACGTAACGATAGCAAGCCAGTCGTGTGTTTCGGGAAATCTGCGCGACGGCGAGCAGGTCGGCGGAAATCCCATATCGCCGATTAGTCAAAGCATAAAGATTAGAGTTTTGATGAGAAAGTTGCCAGAAATATACCGTGATTTAAAAAAAATAAAAAAAGATTTAGAGGATAAACAGATTTGATATGGCAAAGCGAACGACTATTTTGAGAGAAGTTTCCGTTGAAGGAATAGGGCTTCATACCGGAAACAACAGCGTGGCGGTTTTTAAACCCGCTCCAAATGCGGAATACGGCATTAGATTTGTAAGAACGGATTTGCCGAATAAGCCTGAAATCAAAGCTGTTTGGTCAAACGCTTCTTCAGGTTTAGCGGTAAGAGGAAGCATTATTGAAAAAAACGGCGTAAGAATTTATACGATTGAACATATTATGTCCGCATGTTTTGCTCTCGGAATTGATAATTTAATTATTGAAATAAACAACAATGAGCCTCCGATTTTAGACGGCAGCGCAAAAATGTTTGCAGAAACTCTTTTGAAAGGCGGGGTGAAAGAATTTGACGCTCTCAGAGAGTACTATGTTCTCAAAGAACCTGTGCATTTTGAAGCTGGAAAAACCAAAATATCCGCATATCCGTCAGATCGGCTTGAAATAGAATGTATTATAGGTTTTGACCATCCGTTTTTGCGGTTCCAACAGATGTCTTTAAAAAGCTTAGACAAGGATTTCTACTTAAACAATATTGCTCTGGCAAAAACTTTCTGCTTTGATTACGAAATAGAACCGCTCCAAGAAAAAGGACTTGCTTTGGGCGGATCTATGGATAATGCGATAGTCATAGCTTTAGATGGAGTACACAATAAAGAGTTGTTGCGTTACAACGACGAATTTGTAAGACATAAAATTCTTGATTTGATAGGCGATATATATTTGGCGGGAAAACCCATAAGGGCTAAGATAGTTGCCGAAAAACCGGGACATCAGAATAATATAGTTTTTGTAAAAGAATTTTTGAAAAAAGCTGTCAAAAGTTATGGGGATGGGGGAGGGTGAGAATGGACAATAATATTAAAAATGCAAAATCAACAGAAACCGAAAGACTATTAAATATTGAGGAAATTTTAAAGTACATACCTCACAGATATCCATTTCTGATGATTGATAAGGTTAAAGTGGATACGGCGGATCTTTCAAAAGTCGTAGGATATAAGTGTGTAAGCGGAAATGAAAATTTCTTTCAGGGGCATTTTCCGGGAGTGCCGATAATGCCCGGTGTTTTAATTGTTGAAGCGATGGCGCAGACGTCGTGCGTTATGTTTCTTTCGAGACCTGAAATGAGAGGACGTCTTGCATATTTTATGTCTATGGACAAAGTAAAATTTCGCAGACCGGTAAAACCTGGAGATGTTCTTGAACTGCGCGTTGAGGTAGTAAAAGACAGCGGGAGACGCGGTAAAATGAAAGGCAGAGCTTATGTTGATGAAAAATTGATAGCAGAAGCTGAATTTTCATTTATTATTGTCGACAAAGAGTAAAAGACAGAACGGGATAATTGTATATCTGTTTTTTTCTCTACCAACAGAAGAAAAATAGGAAGTCGGAGAAAAATATATTCGGTCGCATTGTTATTGTAATCTCCGGGACAAGTATGAGGTATTAAATGATTCATCAGACAGCAATAATTGATAAAGGGGCAGTTATTGAAGAAAATTCGGAAATAGGACCATATACGGTTATAGGTCCCGATACAGTTATAAAAAGCGGGACCAAAATACACGGACAATCTGTTATTGAATATGCCGAGATAGGCAATAACTGCGAGATTTTTAATTTTTCATCGGTAGGCAAACGTCCTCATGATTTGAAATATCGGGGTGAAAAGACAAAAGTTATAGTCGGCGACGGCACTACAATCAGGGAGTGTGTCACTTTAAATAGAGGTACTGCTGCGGCAGGACAGACCATTATCGGAATAAATTGCCTGCTTATGTCGTGCGCGCATATAGCTCACGACTGCATAATCGGAGACGGCGTAATAATAGGATATTCAACAGGACTTGCGGGACATGTTCAAGTAGATGATTACGCAGTTTTAAGCGCAAGCATAGGCGTGCACCAGTTTTGTAAAATTGGAAAATCCGCAATGATAGGTGCAGGCTCTATGATTAATATGGATATTGTACCTTATGTAACGGCTCAGGGAGACAGGGCGGTTCTTGCAGGTTTAAACCTTATAGGATTAAAAAGACAAAAAATTAAACTTTCTGAAATTGAAGATATAAGAAGTGCTTACAGAATACTATTTATGTCAAAACTGATGTTGAAAGATGCAATAGCAGAACTTGAAGATTCAATGTCGCCTTATGTTAAAGACATAACGACTTTTATAAAAAATTCCCAAAGAGGGATTGCAAGACCAAGACCTAAATAAAGATGGAATAGAAAGCTGTTCTTTATTTTTTTGTTTTTTCTTCGAAGTTTTCTGTTGGTTTTATTTACTTTTGCCGCTTCCTCTTAACGTAACGAAAAGACTTTAAACTTTTTATCGTTTTACGGGCAGCATTTTTGTGCATTTGCCGGGATTGATAATAAACGCTCATATTATATCATTTGCAGGAATAACGATCGATGGTAGTGGAGAGGATATCAGCCGTTTTGTTCCCCAAATAAAAAGACTGTAATGTCTCTGTATAAATATTTAATCCGTTCTTTCGTTTTTTAACAGAGAAGACATAGGATTTATTTTTAATAAGCATTTGTTATCGTCAGAATGCCGGATAATACTAGTTTAAACTTCGCTTATCACTAAAAATAGAGTAATACTGTCTTGCAAAGTGCCGGTTTTGCCAGATAAGGCTGATTTAATTCTTCATTTTTTCTTAAACAGCGAGGTAGAAAATGTTGTTGGCGATAGCGCTGGCAGAGAGCGGGAGATTTAAGTCTGTAGGGATAAGCAGAGTTTAAAAATTTTGTTGTCAGAAAAGAACATTGACGGGGGGGGTGGAATGATCCATAAAACGGCAGTAATTGATAAAACCGCAATTATAGAAAACGACGTTATAATCGGCGCTTATGCCGTAATAGGGAAAGATGTTACAATTAAGTCTGGAACTACGATAGGCTCAAACGTTTATATAGAATATGCCGAAATTGGCAGAAACTGTAAAATTTATAATTCTGCTTCAATCGGAACTCCTCCTCAGGATTTAAGTTATGATAATGAACTTTCAAAAGTTTATGTCGGCGATGGCACTACGGCGCGGGAATTTGTGACTTTTAACAGAGGCACGAAAAAAACTGCTAAAACGGTGATTGGCAGAAATTGTTATTTTATGGTGTCATCGCATATAGCCCATGATTGCCGCATTGGTGACAATGTTATTATGGCGAATTATTCTGCTGTGGGCGGGCATGTTGAAATAGGTGACGATGCTTTTATAAGCGCGCATGCCGGAATTCACCAGTTTACGAAAATTGGAAAAGGTACGATGACCAGCTTGGGGACCACCGTTACTATGGATATAATTCCCTACGCTTTATGCGCAGGGTACAGGGCGGCGCTTAACGGTCTGAATCTGGTTGGCATGAGAAGAAAGGAAATAGCTCCTGAAGAAA
The DNA here is from genome assembly GCA_031260705.1 of Endomicrobium sp. GTDB lineage: Bacteria > Elusimicrobiota > Endomicrobiia > Endomicrobiales > Endomicrobiaceae > Endomicrobiellum. The sequence goes on from JAISLA010000001.1 coordinate 102,725, forward strand.
TCGATGCTGTTAAGGGCGCGTACCGTACGCTCTTTATGTCAAAAATTTTGCTCAAAGATGCTTTGGCGGAAATAGAACAGAGCGCGTCCGTTTGCGTGCGGGAAATAGTTGAATTTATAAAGAATTCCAAAAGAGGAATAGCAAGACCAGTATGAGTGCTGTCCGGGTTTATTACTGCTGTTTGCGGTTGTAATGAGATAAGATGGGGATAGAGAAAAGGTTTGTTATGGAAAATATAGGGCTTATAGCGGGAAATGACAGATTTCCTTTTCTGGTAGCAGAAGAGATAAAAAGAAGTGGTGGCAGGGTTATCTGCATTGCTTTAAAGGAAGAAGCGGATGCAAGACTGGAAAAAGTATGTGATAAAACGTATTGGTTTTCTATATGGAAATTTCAGAAAATCATAGATGCTTTGAAAAGTGAAAATGTGGAAACTATTATAATGGCGGGGCAGATAAAGCACATTAGAATTTATTCGGCAATAAATATGGACGGTCGCGCGGTTAAAATAATGGACAGTTTAATCAGTAAAAAAGCAGATACGATTTTAAAAGCGGTAGCCGCTGAGTTTGAGAAAGACGGAATACATCTTATCCCGTCTCACGCTTATTTAAAACATCTGCTTGCCGAAAAAGGTTTAATATCGGGGAAAAAACTTTCTTCAGACGAAAATAAAGACGTCGAGTTCGGATACAAAATAGCGAAAGGGATAGCGGGTTTTGATATAGGACAGACTGTCGTCGTAAAAGACAAATCTGTTCTTGCCGTCGAATCGGTTGAAGGTACGGACGAATGTATCAAGCGCGCGTATAAACTCGGCGGAGAAAATTCTATAGCTGTTAAAGTTGCAAAGCCTAATCAAGATTTCAGATTTGATGTTCCCGTTATAGGCGTTGACACCGTTGATATTCTGAAAGAAAATAAAGTGCGGGCGATGGCGGTTGAATCCGGCGCCACTTTAATATTAGATAAAGACGAAGTTATAGAGAAAGCAGAAAAAGCGGGAGTTACTATACTGGCGGTTTGAACGTTTATATGCTTGCAGACGCTGTAGAAATATGCTGACGTTGTACTGTTAAAGTGTGCTGTGTTAAAATCGGATTTGTAAAAGGGGAAAGCAGATGATAAACATGGCGCGCCCCGTTATCGGAAAAAAAGAAAGGCAACTGATTAAGGAAGTTTTGGATTCAAGAATTCTTGCAAGCGGCAAATATGTTACTTGGTTCGAACAGTCTTTTGCACGGTACTGTGGCGTAAAATTCGGGATTGCAAATGTAAATGGAACGGCGTCGCTTCATACAGCTCTCCTAATGTGCGGAGTTAAACCGGGAGATAAAGTTGTTACGACGCCTTTTTCATTTATAGCAACTTCAAATTCAATTCTTTTTTGCGGTGCAAAACCTGTTTTTACGGATATTGACCCGAAAACTTTTAATATAGATCCTGTCGAACTTGAGAAAACGTTAAGAACAGAAAAAAATATCAAAGCTGTTTTGACGGTTCATCTCTACGGACTTCCGTGCGATATGAATGCAATTCTCAGACTTAGGGATAAATACAAATTCAAACTTATTGAAGATTCCTGTCAGGCGCACGGTGCCGAATTCAGAAATAAAAAAGTGGGTTCTTTCGGCAATGCGTCGGCTTTCTCTTTTTATGCGACAAAAAATATGATGACCGGCGAAGGCGGAATTATTCTTACGAATGATATAAAAGCTGCCGAATACGGGAGACAGCTTATAAATCACGGCAGAGACGGACATTCGATGCACGCTGTTCTGGGATATAATTACAGACTTACGAATCTTGCGGCGGCAATAGGCATAGCTCAGCTTGACCAGCTTGAAAACAGGATCGCAAAAAGGATTGCAAATGCCCGAAAATATAGTGAAGCTTTTAAAGATTTGAGTTTCCTGCAGACGCCTTACGTTCCGGAAAACTGCAGACACGTTTTTCATCAGTACACAATAAGAATTTCCGTTTCCGAAAGAAAAAAATTTATCGGATATCTGGCGGATAACGGCATAGAAAGCGGAATTTATTATGATACTGTATTGTATAAACAGCCGTTTTATAAGCGGTTCGGATATGAGGACAGATTGTGCAGAGAAGCGGAAAAAGCCGCAGATGAAGTGCTGTCGCTTCCGGTTCATCCGTCTCTTTCAAAAGCAGATGCGGATAAGATAATAAAAGTAATAAAAGGTTATGAAAAGTGAGCGTAAAGACCGCCGTAATCGGAGTGGGATCTTTAGGACAACATCATGCGAGAATTTTAGGTCGGCATCCTAATTCTAAACTTGAGTTTGTCGTTGATACAGATGAAAAAAGAGCCGAAAAAATTGCAAAAGCAAATAAGACGGATCATTTAACTGAATTCGGCACGCTTATAGGGAAAATTGACGCGGCAGTAATTGCGGTTCCGACGCCGTATCATTATCTGGTGGCAAAACCGCTTTTGCAAAACGGCATACATTGTCTTGTCGAAAAACCTTTTACTCTAAATGTTGAAGAAGCTGAAGAACTTATAGAAACGGCTAAAACCGGAAATTTGGTTTTACAGGTAGGACACGTCGAGAGATTTAATCCTGCGGTTATTGCCGCGTCGCCGTTTATAAATAATCCGAAGTTTATTGAAGTCAGCAGACTCGGTCCTTATGACCCTAGAACCAATTATATCGGCGTAGTGTTGGATTTGATGATACATGATTTGGATATTTTATTTTTTCTTGTAAAAGATAAGGTTGTTTCTTTTGAAGCGCATGGGGCAAAAATCCTTTCGGACTCTGAAGATATTGCAAAGGTCAGGTTAAAATATTTAAACGGATGCATGGCAGACGTGTCTGCAAGCAGGGTTTCAACGGACAAGTACAGAAGAATAAGAATTTTTCAGCCGGACAGTTATGTTTCTCTAGATTATGCGGGAAAAAGCCTCAAGGTTTATAAGAAGAAAGAGGGAAAAAAAAAGATAGCTTCTCTTTTTGACATAGACGTTAAAAAACCTGAACTGCCAACGGATGAACCGCTTTTTTACGAACTTGATAATTTTCTCAGCAACGTTATTAAAGGGAAAAAACCCGCTGTTTCAGGCGAGCAGGGGAGAGATGCCGTCGAATTGGCGCTGAACATTCTGAAAAACATGGTGTTTTGACAAAAAGCGTAGGAATAAGAATTAAATTCGGCTGAAATGCGGGCTTTGGCGCCGCTGCTCTGACCAGATCGCTAAGCGTTTTATAAGGTAAAAATGGCGAATGATAAAATCTTCATTTCTGCCGGGGATCTTTCCGGTGAAATACATGCTTCAAATCTCGTAAAAGAGATAAAAAACATCAATCCTTTATGCCGTATTTCCGCTGTAGGCGGCGACAATTTAAAATCTGTTGCCGACAAATTTCTTGAAGATATAGTAAGTATAAATGCTTTCGGCTTTCTGCCTCTAAAGCAGATTTTCTATTTAAAGAAAGTCTTAAAAAAACTTGAAAGTTATTTTATTAAAGAACGTCCCGATAAAGCCGTGCTTGTAGATTATTACGGATTTCATATATTTGTTGCAAGGCTTGCAAAAAAATTAAATATTCCAGTTTACTATTATATAAGTCCGCAGGTCTGGGCGTCACGCGGCGGAAGAATAAAAAAACTTGCCGAAACAGTCAGAAAAATGCTTGTAATTTTTCCGTTTGAAGAAAAACTGTATAGAAATAGCGGTGTTGATGCCGTTTTTGTCGGAAATCCTTTAATAGACAGAGTTCCGGAGAAAAGGAGTTTTAAAGTATCAAATCAGCCCGTCATAGGTTTATTTCCCGGAAGCCGCAGAAGCGTAGTCAGTCGTCATATACCGGTGATCCTTGAAACTGCCAGAATACTTAAAGAAGAAATGAACACAAAATTTGTAATGTTTAGCGTCTTCGGCAGTACTGTCTTTGATTTGCCTGAATACATTGAGCTTGAAACTTCTGGAGATTTTGAAAAAAGGAAATCTGTAGATTTTGCGATTTGTCCGTCGGGAACCGTAAGTCTTGAAAACGCTTTAATGGGAATTCCAATGGTCGTGATGTATAAACTGTCTTATTTTAACTATTTTTTTATGAAAGCAATTATAAAGATAAAATACGCGGCTATAGTAAATATTTTGGCCGGCAGAAGTATTGTGCCGGAATTTATACAATTTGATGCGAAACCGCAGAAAATCGCATCGTCGGTATTGGAACAGCTGAAAGTGCAAAATTATATGCCGAAAGTTGAGAAACTGCTTGCTTTCAGAAAGATGCTTGGAACGCCGGGCGTAAGCAGAAGAGTAGCCGAAATTATTTTAGAAAACCGGCAGTAAACGAAGAATCGGTTTCATAAAAGAAGAACAATAGCGCTGTGGGAAGAACTGCGTCACTTTTTAAGCAAGTCCGCTTTATATGATAAAAGTAAATACGGAGCCACTGAAAAACTACACTGCTTTTTAAGTTTTAGGCAGGTTTTAATTGATGAAATAAGATTCTGATAAAAATAAAAGGTTTTTATATTACTTTTTTTACTTTGTTCGATTTAATGCAGGATGTGCAGACATACTTACGGGTTTTTATGCCGTTGAGCAGAATATTCAAACTCTGAAGATTAGGTCTGAAAAGTCTTTTTGAAACTTTATTTGAATGACTTACTGTATTTCCTGATCTCGAACCTTTGCCGCAAATTGCGCATTTGTAAGACATTTTTTACACACCTCCGATAATTCTGATATTTTGGAATTATACATTATCGGCTGTTTATAGTCAAATTTGCTTTGTTAAAGCTGTTGCCGGCATAGACAGAACGATGGCTGATTTTATATAATATTTGCCTATCTCTATGTTGAATTTAGACAGCAAAATACAATATTTAAGAGGAATCGGACCCGGCCGCTCGCAAATCTTTGCGAAACTCGGTATAATAACCGTCGGCGATATGTTAACTTTTTTTCCTGTTTGGTATCAGGACAGAACAAAGATCATTTCTATAAGAGACGCCTGTGAACAGCCGCAAAGCTGTATATTCGGTAAAATAGGAAAAACCTATAACAGGCAGCTTTCAAGAGGACTATGTCTTTTGTATATAGAAATATTTGACGGTATTTCTATGGGCTACGCCCGTTTTTTTAGAAAGAAAAACACGTATTCCGGTGCGGACATTTTTGCTTCCCTAAAAAAAGCTTTTGAACCGGGAACTTTTGCTTATGTTTACGGCAGTACAAAAACGGAAGACGGCAGCAGATTTATAGATGTAGATGACTATGAAACTGTCAAAAATGAGAAAGACAAACCTTTATTGTTTAATAGAATTATGCCTGTATATCCTTCAACAGAGGGATTGAAGCAAAGATTTATAAGAGAAACGGTTAAAAGCGTTTTGGACTCGGTTTGCGGATTATATCCCGACGTCTCGGATTTAATACCGGATTTTGACGGTATCCCCAAATTGAAATCCTCGTTTGCGATTCAAAAGATTCATTATCCCGCCGCTTTGGAAGAAGCCGAAAGTGCGAGGAGAGCTTTTGCTTTGCAGGAATTTTTTACTTTGGAGTTTGCCCTTTCGCTATCGCGCAGTAATATCAGAAAAAAATGTAAAACGCAGAGGTACGAAATACGAAAAACACTACTTACGGCTTTTAAAAACAATTTAAAATTTGAATTTACGAAAGATCAGAAAAAAGCAATAAACGATATTTTTTCCGATATGCAAAGCCTATATCCCATGAACAGGATGCTTATGGGAGATGTGGGATGCGGAAAAACGGTCGTGGCGTTAAGCGCGGTTTTGCTCGCAGTGGAAAGCGGCTATCAGTCGATGATTGTTGCTCCGACTGAAATTTTAGCCGAACAGCATTATCTTACGGTGTCAAATATGCTTGCAGGTCTCAGTGTTAAAGTTGTTTTGGCAACTTCTTCCACATTAAAGAAAAAAAGTGAAAGAGAAAAAATGTCGGCGGGATTTGAAAACGGCGACATAAAAATTGCAGTCGGTACGCATTCGTTAATAGAAGACAAAATAAAATTTAAAAATTTGTCATTGATAATAATTGATGAGCAGCAAAAATTCGGAGTTATGCAGAAATTTGCGTTGTCGGATAAGGCTTGTTCGCCTGACATTTTAATGATGACGGCAACACCTATTCCGAGGTCTCTTGCGCTGATTGCGTACGGCGAAATGGATATGACTGCGATTAAGCAGCTGCCTCCCGGAAGAAGTCCCGTAAAAACTTATTTTTTGGACGAACAATCCGCTTATATAAATGCAATTAAGGAGCTTAAAAATGAAAATCAGGCGTATATTGTATATCCTATTATAGACAAATCGGATAAACTTGCCTTAAAGTCTGCGGTGCAGGAATCGGAAAAACTGTCGCAGACGTGGTTTAGAGATTTTAAAGTTGGTCTGTTGCACGGGAGAATGAAACCGTCGGAAAAAAATAAAATAATGCGGGAATTTAAAAATAAAGAGTTTGATGTTCTGATATCTACGACTGTCGTCGGAGTGGGAATAGATGTTCCTGACGCTACGGTTATGATAATACAGCATGCCGAAAGGTTTGGACTGTCGGATCTCCATCAGCTCAGGGGAAGAATAGGCAGGGGATCTAAACAATCTTATGCGTATCTCATAGGGGATTTAAAAAATGAAACTGCCCACAAAAGACTTTTGGTTATGACTTCCACGAACAATGGTTTTAAAATTGCTGAAGAAGATCTTAAGATGAGAGGTCACGGAGAATTGATGGGGACATTACAGCATGGTTTTCCTAAATTTAAGGCGGGCAATTTGATAAAAGACGCCGATATTATTGAATTTACAAGAAGTCTTGCCGCTAAAATTGCCGAAGAAGATCCCTGTCTTTCCAAAATGGAAAATGCAGCGTTAAAAAGACTGATATGCAGACTTTTTTCGGATAAAATAAAACTTATAAATATAGGTTAGAATAATCTGCTGCAGTTTGCCCGATAGGGTTTTGATATTAATAGAAAAGAAAGAAGAAAGAAAAAAAATCTTCTGTCAGGGGATTAACTCTCTCAATTGGTCTCACAGTGCGCCGCTGCCAGCCGTGCAGATAAAAAAAGTTTTTGTTATAAAACTGTTTAATTATTTAAAAAGCATTGAAAATCTGCCTATTAATAAAAGACACAGTCTTTGAGCAAAAAAAGACTGGATGTTTCAGAGATTTCGTCTCCTCAATATGACAAACAAGGAATTTTTCCGCCGCACTGTAAAAAACTTGGATAAAAAAGGTTTTTGTTTTAGTGCCGTTTAGCTGATATTGACAAAGGGGCAGTCAATAATTTATAATCTAAAAGAGTTAGTATGAATAAATTAATTCTAAGTTTATCTGATTTTTTGAAAGCAGATGCCGTTGAAATAAAAGTATATAACTATAAAGGCGACATAGGATGTAAATCCGATATTTCTGTATCGTTTAAGGCTGTTAAAATACCTAATGATAAAATATATATAAGCGGGAAAATCAAGGGTTCGCTCTATCTTGAATGCTCTTGCTGTCTTTCTGTTTACAAACATCCTGTGGAAATCGCTATAAATGTTTGTATGAATATTCTAAACGGACAGATTAATATTGGGGAGGAAGTGCGCCAGTTGCTGTTGCTTGAAATGCCGATGAAGCCGTTGTGCAGCAGGAACTGTGATATATTTAAAATTTGCGGTGAACATAATAAAAAGGACGCTTTCTGTTATTATGATGATGACACTAATACCGGACTTATAAGAGAAAGATTGAAAGAATTGTTAAATAAAGACGTCAGGAGGAAGTGAAAATGCCAAATCCGAAAAGAAAACATACCCCTCATCGCAGGGATTGCAGGAGATCGGCAAACTCAAAGCTTGACGCACCGAATTCAGGCAAATGTTCAAATTGTGGTGCGGCAAAACTGCCGCATAAAGTGTGTCCAGAATGCGGATTTTATAATGACAAGCTTATTGTGCTTAAAAAGGCAAAAAAATCTGCCGAGGGTACAGCAAAGGTTGATAGACAATGATAATTGCTCTTGATGCAATGGGTGGGGATTTTGCGCCTGCTTCAACAGTTGAAGGTGCAATTTTTGCAGCTAAAGAATCTAAGCATAAAATTTTGCTTGTAGGAGTAGAAAAAATTTTAGTGGGAGAGTTCTTAAAATACAAAGGACGCTATGACCTTAAGTCACTTAATATAGAGATAGTAAATGCGACTGAATTTATTACTATGGGTGAACATCCCGCTAAAGCTGTCCGTCAGAAAAAGGATTCTTCTTTATCTATATGTGCAAGACTTGTGGCAGATGGTAAAGCTGATGCTTTTGTTTCTATGGGCAATTCCGGAGCTGCAATGTCTGCGGCGCTTTTCTATTTAAGAAGAATAGAGGGCGTTTTAAGACCGGCGATATCGTCGGTTTTTCCAAACACTAACGGACATTGTATAATTGCTGATATGGGTGCAAATGTGGATTGTAGGTCTGAATATCTTCTTCAATTTGGAATAATGGCGAGTCTATTTTGCGAAAAAGTTGTCGGTGTAGAAAATCCCAGAGTTGGTTTGGTTTCAATTGGCGAAGAATCTACAAAAGGCAATGAACTTACTCTGGCGGCTTTTGAGCTTTTCAAGAAGGCGGATGTAAATTTTATAGGTAATATCGAGGGGAGAGATATTCCTGCAGGCAAAGTCGATGTGGCTGTATGCGACGGATTTGTAGGAAATGTAATATTAAAGCTAGGCGAGGGTCTTACCGAAATGATGCTTAAGCTTATCAGAAAAGAATTTAAGCAGCATCCGATAACGTGGGCGTCTCTTCCTTTTTTATGGCTTGCAATAAGGGATTTAAGAAAAAGAGTTGACTACAACGAGTTTGGCGGTGCTCCGCTTTTGGGCGTTGAGGGCGTATGCATAATAGGGCATGGAAGTTCAAATGGGAAAGCGGTGAAAAATGCAATTTTTGCCGGAGCAGAAACCGCAAAACACAATATTGCGGCTGGAATTAGGGAAGCGATATTAAAGTATAAATAATAAGGTCGTGTAAATGAATAAAAAAATCGGTACAGAGATTTTAGGTACGGGATCATATTTCCCAAAGAAAGTTCTTACGAATGCAGATTTGGAAAAGATGATTGACACTTCTGATGAGTGGATACGCACAAGAACCGGAATTAGAGAAAGAAGGGTATCGGAAAAAAATGAGCCGACTTCGGAACTTGCTTATAAGGCTTCAATTAAAGCGTTGGAAGATGCAGGTATTTTGCCTGAACAGGTAGATTTGATAATTGTTGCAACGATGACTCCTGATATGTTGGTTCCGTCAACTGCATGCTTTCTGCACAAGAAGATGGGACTTACCAATTCGGTTCCGTCATTTGATTTGTCTGCCGCATGCAGCGGTTTTGTCTATGGAATTTCAGTAGCGAAAGCGTTTATTGAATCGGGATTATATAAGACGGTTTTATTGGTAGGTGCCGAAGAACTTACAAAATTTACGGATTGGACCGACAGAAATACCTGTATTTTGTTCGGCGACGGAGCGGGAGCAATGATTTTGTCGGCTTCAGAGGAAAATGATAATATTTTATCTGTATTTCTCGGAGCGGACGGTTCGTATTCGGATTTGCTTTTTTTGCCCGCGTGCGGAACAGCTTGTTATGAGACAACCGACGGCGTAAATGGACATACAATAAAGATGCAGGGTAAAGAAGTTTTTAAATCCGCTGTGCCGAAAATGGCGCTTGCTGCCGAAAAAGCGCTTAGTTTATCGGGAAAAGAACTTAAAGATGTAAAGCTTTTTATTCCTCATCAGGCAAATATGAGAATAATTGAAGCGACTGCCAAAAAAATAGGCATTTCTATGGGCAGAGTTTTTGTAAATGTTCATAAGACGGGAAATATTTCGGCTGCGACAACAATTACGGCACTGGACGAAGCTATAAAAACCGGCAGACTGCAAAAAGGCGATCTTGCAGAATTGATGACGTTCGGCAGCGGGTTTACATGGGGTGCTGCAGTAATAAGAATATAGAAAAGATAAAGTTTGTTTAAGTTTTTTTATGTTGCTTGTTACAAATGTAGGCGTGTGGAGTTGAAGTTCCGCTCTCAGTTGTGCGGATTGTTTTTTAAGAGGTTATAGAGTATGTCAAAAATAGCGTTGATGTTTCCCGGTCAAGGAGCGCAGACGGTCGGGATGGGAAAAGATCTTTATGATAAATATCTCAAAGCTAGAGAAATAATTGATTTGGCAGGAGACGAGCTTAAAAATATTATTTTCAAAGGTCCTGAAGAAGCTTTAAAACTTACTGAATATGCGCAGCCCGCAATATTTGCGGTTAGCATGGCAGCTTTTGAAGTTTTCAAAGAATCTTATGGTCTTTCAGACGACGAGTTTGTCTCTGCTGGACACTCTTTAGGCGAATATTCTGCCTTGTGCGCTTCCGGTTTTTTCAGCTTTAAAGACGGTTTAGCTATGGTCACAGCGAGAGGAAAGTTTATTCAAAAGGCGTCTGCAAAAACGCCCGGAACAATGGCTGCAATTATAGGTATGAAAAAATCTGCTGTTGAGGATTTATGCAGGCGGGTTTCGGACGCGGGTGTCTGCGAAGCAGTTAATTTTAATTCGCCCGGACAAATTGTCATAGCTGGAACTGTACCGGCGGTAAACAAGGCGGTTGAACTTGCAGCCGTTGCGGGAGCAGTGAAAACCATTATTTTAAATGTTTCGGGACCGTTTCATTCTTCTATTATGTCGCCTGCCTCGGATGATATGTCAAAAGAACTTGAGAAATATGATTTTAATACGCCGTCTTTCGGCGTTTATACGGACTGCGATGCCTCATTGACGACGGATGCCTCCGTTATTAGGGAAAAGCTTGTAAAACAGATCAAAAGTCCCGTGAAATGGGATGAAATTGTTCACAATATTATTGAATCGGGATGCGATAAATTTGTGGAAGTCGGTCCCGGAAAGGTTTTATCCGGACTTTTAAGAAAAATAGACAGATCAAAAAAAGCGTTAAACATAGAAGATTCGGCAAGCTTACAAAAAACATTGGAGGAGCTAAATAAATGAAACTTCAGAGTAAAACGACAGTTATTACGGGTTCGGCACAGGGAATAGGAAGGGCGATAGCAGAAGCTTTTGCAGCGGAAGGATCGCGGCTTGTGATTTCCGATATCAATATAGAGCCGGCACAAAAAACTGCAAATGAAATAAAGACAAAATACGGTTTTGATACAATGGCGGTTGCCGGAAACGTTTCAAAATTGGAAGACTGCGAGGCTTTGGTCAAAGCTTCTATTGACAAATTTTCAAAAATAGATATACTGATTAACAATGCCGGGATAACTAGAGATAATCTGGTTTTGAGAATGAGCGAAGTGGAATGGGATTCAGTTATAGCGGTTAACTTAAAAGGTGTATTTAATTGTATAAAAGCTGTAAGCAAGACAATGCTTAAGCAGAGACAGGGCAGAATAATAAATATATCTTCTGTCGTAGGTCAGATGGGAAATGCGGGTCAGATAAATTACTCTGCATCAAAAGGTGGTGTGATTGCAATAACAAAAACCTGTGCGAGAGAGTTTGCTTCGAGAAATATTTTGGTAAACGCTATTGCTCCCGGATTTATCCGCACCGCAATGACGGATAAATTGACGGAAGGGCAAAGACAGATGATGGTTTCAACAATACCTCTTGTAAGGCTTGGAGAAGTTTCTGATATAGCAAAAGCGGCGTTATTTTTGGCAAGTGATGATTCGTCTTATATAACAGGGCATGTTTTGTCTGTCAATGGCGGAATGTATATGTAACAGCTGGGAGAGTATATCCGGCGGTGAAGTAACATTGGATGGTATGTTTTTGTAATTATAAAGAAAGAAGAGTGTTGTCCGAAATGATTTTGGTATAAATTAGAGAAAGAGAAATAGAATATCATCAAAGGGGGATGTACAAAATGGCGGATTTTGAAACTAGAGTAAAGGAAATTATTGTTGAGCAGTTAGGTGTAGATCTGGCTGAAGTGGTAACAGGTGCATCTTTTGTTAACGACTTGGGTGCGGATTCTTTGGATACTGTAGAACTTGTTATGGCTTTTGAAGAAGAGTTTGGCGTTGAAATTCCGGACGAAGAAGCGGAAAAAATTCAGACGGTTGGAAATGCGATAGATTATGTTAAAACTCACGTTAAAAAATAAGGCATTAAAATGAACAAAAAAATAGTCATAACCGGTATAGGGGTTGTTACTCCTATAGGTATCGGTAATGCTGAATTTACAAGAGCTTTGAAAGAGGGCAGGTCTGGAGTTTCTGCCATTGAATCATTTGATACAACTGCATATACCACGAAATTTGCAGCTACTGTTAAAGACTTTGATCCTGAAAAGTTTATTGACAAAAAGAAAATAAAAAGAATGGCAAGGTTTACGCAGCTTGGATTTACGGCGGCAAAAATGGCTGTTAAGGATTCAGGACTTAATCTTTCTGAGGAAGATTTGTCAAGAATCGGCGTTATAACGGGAACCGGAATCGGCGGTTTAGATATAATTGAAAGAGAAGAACAGGTTCTTTTGTCAAAAGGTCCCAGAAGAGTGAGCCCTTTCCTTATTCCTATGATAATTACTAATATGCTTCCGGGCGAAATAGCTATTAATTACGGTTTTACGGGACCCAATTATGCAATTACAAGCGCGTGCGCATCTTCTAACAATGCTATGGGCGATACTTTGAGATTGCTTCGCAGCGGTGATGCGGACGTGATAATTTCGGGCGGGGCGGAGGGAACGATCGTTCCTTTGGGGCTTTCGGGTTTCTGCTCTATTAAAGCTCTTTCGCAGAGAAATGACGAGCCGCAGAAGGCATCGAGACCTTTTGACAAAACCCGTGACGGTTTTGTTATGGGCGAAGGTGCTGGCATAGTCGTATTTGAGACTCTGGAGCATGCGTTAAATAGGGGCGCGAGAATATACGCCGAATTTGCAGGATACGGGGCGTCTAACGATGCTTATCATATTACCGCTCCCGAACCTGAGGGCAAAGCCGCTGTTTTGGCTATGGAAAAAGCAATAATCGACGCCGGTATTTCCAAAGAAGAAGTTGACTATATTAATGCACATGGTACTTCAACTGTGTTAAATGACAGAACGGAGACTTTTGCAATAAAAAAAGTTTTCGGCGATAAAGCGTATAAGATACCGATTTCATCTACAAAATCGATGACGGGACATCTTTTAGGCGGCGCGGCTGTTGTAGAACTTGCAGCTACGATTTTTGCAATGCAGGAAGGTTTTATACATCCTACGATAAACTATGAAACGCCCGATCCGGAATGTGATTTGGATTATGTTCCGAATACGGCGCGTATTCAGCAGATCAATTGTGCTCTTTCAAATTCTCTGGGTTTTGGCGGACATAATGCGACTGTTGTAGTAAAAAAATATGTTGAATAAGAATTGGGGAAAGCTTCAAGAAGTTATTAAATACGAGTTTGGCGATCCTGAAATTTTAGCAACAGCATTAACGCATAAATCCTATTCGGCGGAAATCGGCGTAGGAAATTACAATGAACGTATGGAATTTTTGGGAGATAGTGTTCTTTCGGCTATTGTCGCAGAAACTCTCTATTTGAGATATCCGCGTGAAAACGAAGGGAAATTGTCGCAGTTTAAAGCCCAAATTATTTCAGCTCGTAATTTGAGTGCTTGGGCTAGGGAAGTGGATTTGGGCGGTTATATATATTTGGGTAAAAGTGAAGACACAAAAGAAGCAAGGCAGAGAGAAAGTCTGTTGTGTGATGTGTTTGAAGCTGTCACCGGAGCGATATATTTGGACGGCGGTTTTGAAAACGTAAAAAAGTTTGTTTTAAGATTTTTGAACGATTGCAGAGAGATAGAGATTACAGATTATAAAAGCAGGTTGCAGGAAATCTTGCAGTCGATATATAAAGAGCTTCCCAAGTATAAAATAATAAAAGAATTCGGCCCCGATCATAATAAGAAATTTGAAGTTGCTGTATATATAAAGAGTAAGTTCTTAGGCAAAGGCGTGGGAAATACCCGAAAAAAAGCCCAGCAATCCGCCGCCGAGCAGGCAATGAAAAACGTAAAGACAGAGTGAGATGTGAAAATTGAAATAGTAGAAATAAACAGCAGAAACAGACTCTTAAATAAATAATAAATTCAAATTGATAAGATAGACACAGAAAGAGATTTGGGAAAATATAGAATAACTTAAATGATAAATTCGGGTGATAAAAGATAAGAGGAGTTTTAATATGGTAATGGATTATATGTTGTCTGAAGAAGAGCAGATGATGATTGAAACCGCAAGAGCGATTGCAGTTGAAAAAATGAAACCGATAAGAGAACATTATGATGAGAAAGAAGAATTTCCATGGGAGATTGTAAAAGAATTTGCCCAATCCGATTTGTGCGGAGCGTACATTCCGGAAGAGTACGGTGGCTTTGGCAAAGGCATTATGGGACTTGTGCTTGTTGTAGAAGAACTGTGCAAAGTTGACGGAGCAATCGCATTGTCGCTTGCCGCAACGGCGCTGGGAACTCTTCCTATTCTTATATCCGGAAATGAAGAACAAAAGAAAAAATATTTGCCGGACATTGCGTCAGGCAAAAAACTTGCGGCTTTTGGTTTAACGGAAGCGGGAGCAGGTTCGGATGCAACCGGAATGGCTACGACTGCCGTTAAAGACGACGATTATTACATATTAAACGGAACAAAATGTTTTATAACTAACGGCGGAGATGCTGAAGTATATACCATTTTTGCAAAGACAAATCCAGCCAGAGGCGCGAGGGGAATTTCGTGCTTTATCGTGGAAAAAGGCACGCCGGGTTTTGCGTTCGGCAAAAAAGAAAAAAAGATGGGTATTAGGGCGTCTTCAACAAGAGAGCTTATATTTGATAACTGCAGAGTGCATAAAGATCAGCTGATTGGAAAAGAAGGACACGGTTTGATTACGGCGCAGGCGACGTTGGATAATTCTCGTCCGGGCGTTGCGGCGCAGGCGCTTGGTATTGCGTCGGGAGCTTTAGATGAAGCCGTCGAGTACGCAAGAAAGAGAGTTCAGTTCGGACAGCCTATAGCTTCTTTTCAGGCAATACAGCATCTACTTGCGGAAATGGCGACTGAAGTTGAAGCTGCAAGGGCGTTGCTTTATGCTTCTGCGAGAATGATTGATTCTGGAACCGTAAAACGCACAAGCAAAGAATCGGCGATGGCTAAACTTTTTTGTTCAGAAGTGGCGATGAGAGTTACCACAAATGCGGTGCAGATATTCGGCGGATACGGATATACGAGAGAATATCCCGTAGAGAAAATGATGAGAGACGCAAAAATCACGACGCTTTATGAAGGAACAAGCCAGATTCAGAAAAATGAAATTGCGCTTAACCTTATTAAGGAATCGGCAGCAAAATCTAAATAGTTTTGTTTTGTCTTTTGAGTTTTTGCGTTGCAATGGCCACTCTCATTTGTATTTTTATCAAGGTTCTCCCGATTTTATTCGGCAAAAAACTTAAAAGTATTTCGTAAAATCCCGATAACTATAAAAAAGTAAGAAGTGAAAAACTGTTGGTTTTTGCCGTCGATTCTGCTTTCCTTATTTTTTTGTAAAGATGAAATCGCAGGAGAAGAAGAAAATGAATATAATTGTTTGCATCAAACAGGTACCTAAGACAGCAGACGTGCAGATCGATCCCGAAACGGGACGACTCAAAAGAGAGGGTGTAGAATCAATAATTAATTCTTTTGACGAATATGCTATAGAAGAAGGCGTGAGGATTAAAGAGAAAACCGGCGGGAAAGTTATAGTTATCACGATGGGACCTCCGCAAGCCGAATCTGCTTTAAGAGAAGCTGTTTCAAAAGGTGCAGATGAAGCTGTTTTGGTAAGCGACAGAGCTTTTGGCGGAGCGGATACTTTGGCGACATCTTATGCTTTGTCTTCGGCGATAAAATTTATCGGCAGTTATGATATTATTCTCTGTGGAAAACAGGCATCTGACGGCGATACAGCGCAGGTCGGACCCGAAATTGCGGAAACACTTAATATACCGCATATAGCGTACGTTAAAAAAATAGAATTAATTGATGACAAATCAATAAAAATTGAAAGAATGATGGAATATGGATGCGACCTGATAGAAAGTCCGGTTCCGGTTCTTTTAACAGTTGTCAAAGAAATAAATACTCCCAGAATTGTGTCTCTTAAAGGTAAAATGGTTGCGAAAAAAGCGGTTATTAAAGTTCTTAACGCTACAGATGTAGACGCTGACACTAAAAAAACGGGACTTAATGGATCTCCCACGCAGGTTATGAAAATATTTGCGCCGCTTCAGAAAAACGGCAGTGGTGAAAAATTCAGCGGTGCGGCAAAAGAAGTTGCCACTGCTTTGGTTAAAAGATTGTCTGAAATCAGGATCATATAACAGAGTTGAAATAAAAAGTGAAAAAACAGAACTGACGGCAAATATTTCTTTACCGTATATTATTTGTGTGTTGCTGGGTTTTGTCTTTTGTTGCTTATTTTTTAATGCTGGACAGCGGAGCTTTTTGTGGGTTTGGGATAAAGGTGCTGAACCTTTGGTTTTATAAGAAGTTATTGCTTGAGAAGATCCTGAATCTGTCTTTTATTATTAGAGTTGTTCTGACATTTCTATGTCAAACTTCATTTGGAGAGTTACTTTAATGGCAAACAGCATAAAAGTGTTTACTGATAAATGTGTCGGCTGCAAAATGTGTGAAAATGCATGTCCTTTCAATGCAATTTCAGTAGTTGAAAGATTAGAACATCCTAAAAAATTTAAACTTGCGGTTATTGGTTTAGACAAATGTACGTACTGCGGTTTTTGCGTCCAGACTTGTAAATTTAATGCTATAGAACTTAAAAAGGATGTGCCGCAGGCTGAAGTTGATAAAAATTTATATAGGGGTGTATGGGTTTATGCCGAACAGAGACACGGCGAAGTATCGGGCATTACCTATGAGCTTTTAAATGAAGGAAAAAGACTTGCAGAAAAACTCGGGACGGCTTTGAGTGCGGTTTTAATAGGCAGTAATATTAAATCAAAAGCCCGTGAGCTGATTAACAGAGGCGCGGATAAAGTTTATGTTTGCGAAGATCCTATTTTTACTGAGTTTCAAGATGATCCTTACAGTGGCGTTTTAACGCAGCTTATAGAAAAAGAAAAGCCTGAAATCATTCTGATAGGTGCTACAAATATAGGTCGCTCATTTGCTCCGAGAGTTGCGGCTAGAATTCGTACGGGACTTACGGCGGATTGTGTTTCCCTGGAAGTGGATACTGAAACAAGAAATCTCCAGCAGACAAGGCCCGCTTTCGGCGGAAATATTATGGCGACTATTTTAACGCCGGGGCATCGTCCGCAGATGTCCACTGTAAGACATAAAGTTTTTAAGGAAGCAAAGATAGAAGAGGGAAGAAAAGGCGAAATCATTGAATATAAAATCGATGTGCAGACTTTGCTGAATAGAACGAAGTTCTTGGGTTTTATAAAAGATACGAGCGACACCGTCAATTTCGACGTTGCAGATATTATTGTATCCGGCGGAAGAGGAGTTGGTAGTCGGGAGGGTTTTAAACTCATTGAAGAACTTGCGGAACTCCTCGGTGCGGCGATAGGCGCTTCAAGAACTGCGGTTGATTCGGATTGGATACCTTATTCGCATCAGATAGGACAGACCGGAAAGACGGTCGCTCCGAAGGTTTATATTGCCTGCGGAATTTCAGGGCAAATCCAGCATATAGTGGGTATGGGTTCGTCCAATATTATTATTGCAATAAATAAGGATGCAACGTGTCCTATGATGCAGGCTGCGACTTATGCTTTAGAAGGCGATTTATACGAAATTATTCCGTGCATAATAAAAGAGATAAAATCTTTCAGATGCGGTTGATTGTATCTGCAATGAAAAAATTGTGTTTTATGCGGTTTGACATTGAAAAAGAGTTCCCAGTTTAATAATTTACGCAAGACGGCAAAATTGTGTTTTATATGCTGGGAAAGGAGATGTTAAATGACGGAAACAAAGGGAAAAGATGTTGAACTTTCAGAAAGGGATGTCAGCGTGGCATCTGTAATCGACAGTCCCGAATCTCTGAGGACGCTTATTCAGCGCGTAAAAAAAGCGCAGGAAGTTTATTCGAGTTTCAGTCAGGAACAGGTTGACGTAATCTTTAAGGCGGTGGCGATTGCGGCTAATCGCGCTAGGATTCCTCTTGCCAAAATAGCCGTTGAAGAAACAGGTATGGGAATCGTTGAAGATAAAGTTACTAAAAACCATTTTGCTTGCGAATATATTTATAACAAACACAAGGATGCTAAAACCTGCGGGATTATCAGCGAAGATAAACCGAACGGAATTAAAATTTTAGCCGAGCCTGTCGGTGTTATCGCCGGCATTATTCCGACTACAAATCCTACATCCACGGTAATTTTTAAATCTCTGATTTCTCTAAAGACAAGAAACGCTATAATTTTTTCGCCTCATCCCAGGGCTAAAAGATCTACTATAGCAGCTGCCGAAATCATACTTGATGCGGCAGTTAAAGCTGGTGCGCCGTCAGATATAATCGGGTGGATTGATGTTCCGTCTCTGGAATTGACAAATTTGCTTATGACACACAAAGATATAGCTACTATTCTTGCCACAGGTGGACAGGGAATGGTTAAAGCCGCTTATTCCTCTGGAAAACCGGCTCTTGGTGTAGGTGCGGGCAATACTCCTGCGGTTATAGATGAGACAGCTGATATTAAAATGGCGGTTTCTTCAATTCTTATATCAAAAACTTTTGATAACGGTATGATTTGCTCGTCCGAGCAGTCAATTATAATAGTAAAAGATGCTTATGATGAAGTTATTAAGGAATTAAGACTTCGCGGCGCGTATATTTTGAACGAACGGGAAAAAGAAAAAATAGCAAAAACGATAATTGTCAAGGGCAAGTTAAATCCTGCGATTGTCGGTCAGTCTGCCTGTAAAATTGCTGATATGTCGGGAGTTAAAGTTCCTTCGGATGCGAAAATTCTTGTGGGTGAAGT
This sequence comes from Endomicrobium sp., assembly GCA_031260705.1. Classification (GTDB taxonomy): domain Bacteria; phylum Elusimicrobiota; class Endomicrobiia; order Endomicrobiales; family Endomicrobiaceae; genus Endomicrobiellum. The sequence continues at coordinate 121,781 of JAISLA010000001.1, forward strand.
CTCTGAAATCAGTTTGGAAGAAGAATTTGCGCAGGAAAAATTATCACCGGTAATTGCGGTTTACAGGGCTGAAAACTTTGAAGATGCGGTTAAGAAGGCTTACCGTCTTGTAGAGTTATGCGGAGCGGGACATACGTCTGTGCTTTATACTGATGAGAGAAAACAGAACAGAATTAATGCGTTTGCAGACAAGCTGCGTACCGGTCGCATTTTGATTAACACGCCGTCTTCGCAGGGCGCAATTGGCGATTTATACAACTTTAAACTGGAGCCGTCGTTGACGCTCGGCTGTGGTTCGTGGGGAGGAAATGCCGTGAGCGAAAACGTAGGCGTAAAACATTTATTAAATTATAAAACAGTCGCTGAGAGACGTGAAAATATGTTGTGGTTTAGAACACCTCCGAAGATTTATTTTAAAAGAGGTGTTACGAACCTGGCATTGCGTGAATTGCAGGGCAAAAAACGCGCGTTTATAGTTACAGACAGATTTCTATTTAATTCCGGCGTGATTTATAACATTACGAAAGTATTGGAAGAAATTAATATTGAGTATCAGATATTCTTTGACGTTAAGCCGGATCCTACTGTTTCTACAGTAAATGAGGCGTTGTCGCTGATTAGAACTTATGAACCTGATGTGATTATTGCCTTTGGCGGGGGTTCTCCTATTGATGCGGCGAAAATTATATGGTTGATGTATGAGCATCCCGAAGCTAATTTTAAAGATATTGCGATGCGGTTTATGGATATCAGAAAAAGAATCTGTAAAATCCCTGAATTGGGCAAGAAAGTACAGATGGTTGCAATTCCCACAACTTCTGGCACCGGCTCGGAGGTAACGCCGTTTGCTGTAATTACCAATGATGAAACTCATATCAAATATCCTATTGCAGATTATGCGCTGACTCCTAATATGGCAATTATTGACCCTGATTTTGTCAATTCTATGCCAAAGAGTTTGTGTGCGGCATCTGGTATTGATGCTTTAACTCATGCTATTGAAGCTTATGTGTCTGTGCTTGCTACAAACTTTACAAATTCGCCTGCGTTAGAAGCAACAAAATTGATATTCAAATATCTTCCACGTTCTTATGCGGCAGAAAAGGATGACCCGGTTGCAAAAGAAAAAGTTCATTATGCATCGACTCTTGCGGGTATGGCTTTTGCAAATGCATTTCTAGGTTTGTGTCACTCGGCGGCTCACAAGCTTGGAGCGGCATTCAATCTGTCTCACGGAATTGCGAATGCTTTAGTTATCAATCAGGTAATACGCTATAATGCGACAGAACATCCCGGAAAACAGGCTGTATTCCCGCAGTATAAATTCCCTAATGCTAAGGCAAAATACGGACAGATTGCAGATGAGTTAAATCTTGGCGGCGGTAATGACGACGAAAAAGTTGATTTGTTAATTAACGCAATAACGCAGCTTAAAAAGGATATTCAAATTCCGCTTTCAATAAAAGATGCGGGTGTATCAGAAAAAGATTTTTATGATAAGTTGGATAAACTTGCGGAGCAGGCATTTGACGATCAGTGTACCGGCGCAAATCCTGTTTATCCGTTGATTGTTGATATTAAAAATATTTTTATTAAGGCTTACAACGGAGAAATTTAAATAATTTGGGGGAGGGGGTAAGCATTTTTTATATATCGTCAATCATCAGCGTTATGATTTACTGCCGATTCCTGTCAGCACAACCGCTAAGACTTAACTCAAAACATAAGGTAATAAATAACGTAGCTATATACTATTTTTTTAACCGTTATATTTCTGTGTCCGAAAATTATCATTTCTGTTTCTAAACATGGAATTTTCTCTTACCTGTCGCCATACCGAGCTTTTAAAAAATCCGAAAAGAAAAAAACAGTTATATCTTTTTTAGGTTAATTGGGAGTGTTTTTTTACAGCGGGAAAAATGTGCTGCATCCATAAGTCTGAAACTTTAATTATACAGTTCCTCATAATGCGCCCGCCCATCATCTGCGTTTTAAGTAATTTTTAGACTGTCGTTCTGCAATTTCTCTCCCTTCGCTTTTTTAACTTCAATATGCTCGGACTTTTGGGATAAATACAGTTCAGCTTTTTAGGACTTTAAAACGTCATACCAATATAAAGCCTAATGCCCGTCAAGTGAAAAGGAGAGAATAATGGTTGCTGATATTTTCTCTCTGCCTGAGATGAAGATTCTTTTCTTTATATTTGAAAATGTTAGTATTTTTTTGCGGCAATAGAAAGTAAAAAAATGTTAAAATAAATATAAAAGGAGTGAAAGAGACTGCTTCAGAACTTGATTTGGAATTATCGTAAAAAAAATAACCGGCCGCGGCAGACTGATGTGGAACACACAATTGTGATTTTGTATCCGGATAATTTCAACAAAGTCTCAAACTATTGAAGAAAACTATAAAATGCATAACAATAATCAGGAAATAGATTTAAAAACAGAGGTTTTGGAAAGGATTATAAGAGCATTCTTTTCTCATGATTTTAAAGAAAGAGCGCGGCTTATACCGTTTGATATGCGCCCGAAAGGCGCTGAAGTTTTGTACAGGTGTTGTATATATAAAGAGCGCGCTATCCTTAAGGACCGCGTTATAGCGGGACTGGGTTTTGCAATAGAAGATGACTGTGAAACGGTTGACTTGTCAAAATATGCAGAAAGATCTCTTGAGCGCAGGAAACCTGAGGAAAATCCCCTCACGATCGTTAAGGCTGCCTGTAAAGGTTGCGTTCCTAATAGAATTTGTGTAACGAACTTATGTCAGGGATGTGTGGCAAATCTTTGTCGGAAGGTATGTAAGTTTGATGCAATATCCATAATCGGCGGAAAATCGGTAATTGACAGCAATAAATGTAAGAACTGCAAAATGTGTATAGAGGCTTGTCCGTATAATGCTGTAGTGAAAATAGCCGTTCCCTGTGAGGATTCTTGTCCGGTTGACGCAATTAAAAAAAATGTAAACAGCACCGCGCAGATAGATTACAAAACCTGTATATATTGCGGTAAGTGTATTATGAGTTGTCCGTTTGGCGCTGTTCACGAAAAAAGTCAGATAATTGACATTTTAAAAAATATAGTTTCCTGTAAAAAAGTTATTGCTTTGATAGCACCTTCAATTGTCGGACAGTTTTCTGGAAACGTTTATCAGTTGAAATCCGCTATAATAAAAGCAGGCTTTTCAGATGTGTATGAGGTTGCGCAGGGAGCGGACACAGCCGCAATAAATGAAGCAGAAGAATTTGAAAAAAGAATGAAATCTGCCGGATCTATTATGACAACTTCCTGCTGCGCGAGTTATAATCAGTTTATAAAAAAACATCTGCCCGAAATAAGAACGTTTGTGTCGGATACTGAAACGCCTCTTTACTATATTGCTGGGAAAGTGAAGGCTAAACATAAGGATGCTCTGACTGTTTTTATAGGTCCCTGTATTGCAAAAAAGAACGAGGTGAAGGAAAACAGCAATGTTGATTATGTAATAAATTACAAGGAACTTGCGGCGTTATTTAACGCAAAAGATATTAAAGTTCAGGATTGCAAAGAAGAAAAATTTGATATTGAAAGTTCAAGACAGGGACGCGGTTTTTGTATTACAGGTGGGGTTGTGGCTGCCGTATCAAAAGTTCTTGAAACAAAGGATTTAGTAAAGCCGCATGTAATCAACGGTTTGAACAAAGAAACAATCAGACAGTTGAAAAAAATTGTTAAGGATCAAAAATGTGCAGAAGGAAATCTGATTGAGGTGATGTGCTGCGAAGGAGGCTGCATCGGCGGCAATGCAACAGTCTGCATGCCAAAAGTTTCCATAAAAGCGGTAAAAGCTTTATCGGAACAAAGTAAAGATATAACTGAAAAATAAAAATCCGCTTTGAAAGAGCGGATATTTCGTTAACAAAACTTATGACTGATTGTTAACCTTGCAGAAATTGGTATGTTATAAGCAGTTATTCGGGAGGGGGGGGTAGATATTGAGAGTTTTAGTTACGGGCGCAAACGGTTTTGTCGGGAGACATATTGTTGAAACATTGCTTGAGGCAAAACACAGTGTTATATGTGCCGTAAGAAAAACGTCAAATTTAAGATGGGTAGAAAATTTATCTGTAGAATACAAATACGGCGATTTAAACGATAAAAAATTTTCTGAGACAGCCGTTAAAGACGTTGACGCTGTTGTCCACTGTGCTGGCATTGTGCGCGCTATGAGCATGAATGAATACTTTAAAGCAAACGCTGAAAACACTAAAAATCTGTGCGAGGCGGTTCTAAAAGTAAGTCCGTGACTAAAAAAGTTTATATTTATTTCTTCGCAGGTGGCTATGGGTCCGTCGGTTGCCGGTGGTGTTAAAAAAGTTACGGATAAAAATAATCCCGTTTCGGATTACGGGTTAAGCAAGCTGTCGGCGGAATCAGAGGTTAAAAAAATTCTTTGCGGAAAAGTTCCATATACAATTTTAAGCCCTGCCGCTGTTTACGGTCCGAGAGATAAAGATATTTTTTAATTTGGTATATAAACATTTGAGACTTGCATCAATGACAAAAAGATTTTTACAGCTTATCTACGTAAAAGATGTTGCAAATGCTGTAACATCATGTCTGGAAAATAAAAAAACCGATAATAATACTTATTATCTTGCAAACTCTGCTGTATGTACATGGTCTGAAAATAGGCAGAATTATATCCTCTTCTGCCGGCGTAAAGACAATTCTCTGCCTGTTGCGGATTTTGTTTTTAAATTTGCGGCAATGGCGGCGGGATCTTTATCCTATATAACAAAGAAGCCTGCGGTGTTAAACAGACAGAAAATTGTTGAAATGCTTTAGCAATATTGGACCGCCGATGCCGAACCTGCCGAAAACGATTTAAATATTGAGTTTACCTCGCTTGAGTTGCTTCTGAAATAACATATAATTGGTATTTGAGCAATAAATTTTTCTAAACTATACTATTTTAAAGAACACCGATATTTTGAAAAATGTTTTAGGTTTTATGCCGCAAAAAAGTTAGGAAAAATAGGTTTCTATTCATATTTTTACATACTGTCGGGTATCATTCAATTTTGGAATCTCTTTCAAATCCGGCGTGCAAAAATGAAGTTTTGATTACAGACAAATTATATAATACATTTGATTGTTAGCTGTTGCTTATATTTTGAAAGAATAACAGAATAACAATGACATAGCGAACCTTAAACAGAAATATTACGAAAAAAACATATTGCTTGTAATTAGCGGCATTTTTATATGGAAAACGGCTTTGTAAATTTCCCGTAAGTTTCAAGATTTGTAAAAAAGACGGAACGCAATCTGTCGGAGCATAATAATTTAATTGTATCGGAAATTATACGGCTGTATTAAAATAAAATGAAGATAATTAAAGCAGATACCCGAGAGCAATTCAAGCGGTTTGTACGATTCCCTTGGAAAATTTATTCAAAAAATAGTCCGTAGGTGCCGGCTCTGATTTCAGATGCCGAAGGAATACTTTCAGAAAATAAAAATCCTTTCTGGATGCACGCAAAAAAGCAGCTTTTTTAGCTTACAATGATAGTGGCAATGTCATCGGCAGAATCGCGGCGATAATAGATTACAATCATATAACTTTTCAAGACGATAAGTGCGGATTTTTGTCGGAGGGATTTGATATACCGCCTAGTCTTATGATGGTTTATACTCCGCAATATTATCTGCGTCTTGTTGAATACGGTCTTAAAAAAGTAAAATAACTTTACGCTTATGATATGGATGTCAGCGAAGATTCAAGAGTTGGCAGGCTTGAAAGAATTGTTGTCGCGGCAAAAAAGAAACTTCCGACGTTAAAAATAAGAACTATGCAGGAAAGTTCGTTTGAAAAAGATTTAAAGTCTGTAAAATCAATATATAACCGCGCATGGGAAAAAAACTGGGGTTTTGTGCCTTGGAGCGATGAAGAATTTGTCGATCTTGCCTCGAAGTTAAAAATACTTATAATTCCGCAGATGGCAATAATAGCGGAAGTGTCGGGTTCGCCTGTAGGAATGCTTATATCTGTGCCGGATTACAATTATGTATTGAAAAAACTTAACGGCAGACTTTTTCCGTTCGGAGTTTTTAAATTTTTATATCACAGAAAGAAAATAGATAGTTTAAAGCTGATGATTATGGGCGTTATAAAAGAATGTAGACATAAGGGTATTGGATCCGGGAAGTAAAAATTTTGATTGATAACAGCGATAAGAAACCTGCGGAGAAATAATATAATGTACTTAAAGAAAGTGGAAGTATGCGGTTTTAAATCGTTTGCCGACAGGACAGTATTGGATTTTGAACCTGGCATTTCTGGCATTGTGGGTCCTAACGGCTGTGGCAAATCTAATATATCGGATTCCATACGCTGGTGTCTCGGAGAGCAGAAAGCAAAATCAATGAGAAGCTCTAATATGCAGGAAGTAATATTTGGCGGCACACAGACAAGAACTACTACCGGAATGGCCGAAGTTTCTCTTACTTTTGACAACTCGCAGAATGTTTTGCCTGTAGATTATTCCGAAGTTACCATAACAAGGCGATTATTCAGAAGCGGGGAAAGCGAATATTTTATAAACAAAATCCAGTGCAGACTTAAAGATATAAGAGATATGTTTTTGGATACCGGCATAGGCTATGACGGTTATTCAATTATCGAGCAGGGAAAAGTTGACTTTCTGACTACTGCAAAACCTGAAGACAGAAGAGAGCTGTTTGAAGAAGCTGCCGGAATAGCAAAGTATAAAGTGAGAAGAGAAGAAACTTTAAGAAAACTTGAAAAAATCGACACTGATATGTCCCGTCTGTCAGATGCTCTTGTTATTCATAAACGGCAGATAGCGGCTTTGAACTCTGCAGCAAAAAAGGCAAAACAGTATAAAGAGTACAGAGAAAATCTTGCAAAATATGAAATTGTCTCTTTAGTGCGGCGCATAACCAGCGGCATCGGCGAAATAGAAAGAATCAAAAAAGCTTTGGACCCTAAAATAAAGGAATTTGAATCAGACAATGTCTTTATAGTGCAGCTTGATGCGGAAATTCAGGAAATGCGTCTTGTCTTAGACGGCAGAAATGAACAGTATGTGAATATAAACAGAGATTTAAGCGAAATAAAAACGCAAATAGGTGTTGCCGACCAGATGATACAGCATGCTATGGGGCGCGAAATCGAGATAAAAGCCGAGCAGGAGAGACTTGAGTGTGAGCTTGCGACAAACCGCGATAAAGTTGCTCAAATGGAAAAACAGCTTAAAACTTTAAATGCCGACGACGACTCTTTGTCTGCTGAAGCTGTTCGTCTTGAAAACGTTTTCAAAGAAAAAGAACTGCAGTATAATTCGATAAAAGCCGGACTTTTGGAGTTTGAATCAAAAGAAAACGAAGTTCGTTCAAAGATTTCAAAGCTTAAGTCGGAAAAAGAGCAGCAGCTTAAATTAAAAACAGAGCTTGCGGAAATAAAAACACGTCTTGATACGGATACCATTTCTTTGGAGAGAATGATAACAATGCTTGAAAATGATGTTGAACCCGCAAATCGGGAAATTGCAGAGATTGAAGCTGAACTTGCCGACGCAGACAAGTCGCGGCATTTATTTGAATCCGAAAAAGAAAAAATAAATAAAACTGTTTCGGAAAATGAAGAGAAAATAAAAACTCTGGAAAACAGTTTGTCGCAGTGCAAAGAAACTCTTGCTTCATGTGAAGCCCGCATAGCTACTTTAAAGGAGTTTGATCAGCAGGATCCCGTAAGATCGTCTATAAGAGCGGTGCTGAGTTTGGGAAATGTTGCAAGAGGTCCCATAAGCAGTTTAATTGATGCTGATGACGATAAAATCGGACTTATAGCGTCGGCTTTAGGCGAAAAATTAAATTACCTTGTTTGTGAAACTTCAGAAAGAGCCGAACGGGCTGTTGAATTTTTGGAAGACAATGGTTTGAGCAGGCTTTCTTTTATAGTTGCTGAGAAGATTTCCGATTCTTATAGGAAGTCCGATGTAGGACTTCCTCTGGGATATGCTGAACTTATAAAATATTTTAGATATAATCCGGCAGATGAAAAAATAATCCGCTTTTTATGTTCCGATACTCTTGTCTGCGGGAATAAAATTTACGGGAATGTCATAGTTCAAGGCGGTGGAAAGATGTCTTTTGAGAAACCGGTGTTGATTGAAGAGCAGATAAAAAAACTTCAGAAAAAATCTGATGAAATCAGGCAGACTATTTCTTCCGTGCAGTCTGAAATAGAGCAAATGAGAGAATATCAGATAAATTCCCGTCTTGAAAAAGAGAGATTAGGTTTTGATACGATAAAAATAAAAACGCAGATCGAGGAAAAACATTCCCGGATTGAAGAGAAAAAAAACGGATTAAAAAGTATTGTCAGGGAAATAAACAGACACAAAGAAGAAATAAATTCTAAAAAAACGGAACTTGCGTCTTTTAGCGGGAAAATATCTGTTTTTGAAACAAAACTCGCAGATTATGAAAATGAAGAGAATAAGCTTTACGAAGAATTAAAAATTTCTGACAACGGCATATTTTCGACGAGAAAAGAAGAAGAACTTATTGCTCCCCTTATGATGAGTGCTAGAAGCAGTTGGGATAAAAAAGCTGCTGAATTGGAAAATATGCGTAAAGGGCAGCAGTATATTCTTGACAATATTTCCAACATTAAGCAGCAGATAGTGTATGCTGAAAACAGAATCAGGGAAAATAGTAAGAAACTTTCAGAATTGCTTGCTTTGCAGGAAGCGGAGACAGTAAAAATGCAGCAGTTATACGAGCGGCAGGCGCAGAAAGAAGCCGAAATAAGGATTTCTTTGACGGATAAGCAGACACTGCAGGACGCTCTAGACGCAAAAATAAAAGAATGGCGCGGTTTATGCGGTAAAGTTGATGGTTTAAACAACGAAATAAACAATATGCAGTCCGATATAAAGAATTTTGAATATCAGAAAAATGATTTGGAAAAAAGACTTGCCGAAGCGTACGGTAAAAACTATGAAGATATTAAAAACGATTTTGATGGTGTTGATGAAGTAAACAGCGAAGAAATTACGGAAATAAAGAGAAAAATGGAATTTTTAGGCGCCGTAAATCTTGCTGCGCAGGAAGAATACGACGCTTTAGAAAAAAAATATAATTTCCTTTTAATGCAGCAGCAGGATTTGCTGAAAGCTAAAGACGATTTGTATGAAGTTATAAAAAAAATTAATAGTGCTACCGTAGAAAACTTTAAGGTGACTTTTGACATTGTAAAGGGAAATTTTAAAGGGATTTATAGAAAACTTTTCGGCGGCGGAGAAGCGGATTTAATGCTTACTGATGAAAATGATTTGCTTGGAAGCGGTGTTGACATCTATGCTCAGCCTCCCGGAAAGAAATTGCAGAACATCTCGCTTTGCTCCGGCGGCGAGAAAGCTTTAACTGCCGTAGCTCTGCTTTTTGCTTTTTTTGTCGCTAAGCCTTCGCCTTTTTGTATTTTAGACGAAGTTGACGCTCCATTAGACGATGCAAACGTAGGCAGATATAACGCTATGGTTAAAGAGTTTGCCGCAAAAACGCAGTTTTTGATTGTAACTCATAATAGACGCACGATGGAGATGGCGGATATTCTTTACGGCGTTACAATGGAAGAACACGGTATTTCAAAAATAATATCTGTAAAAATGAATAAACAAAACGATACAGTTGCGCAGTGAATCTGTTATTTTTTTGCTGTAAACGCTTATTATTTTATTTCTTTATTGTAATTGGGTACGCTAGAGTTGTAAATTTTTGAAAAGATCTGGTTTTTCCGGGTACTTCAGTAATTTGCAGGTTGCTTTGTTTTTTTTCAGCATGACAGAAAAAAAGAGTATGATAATTATATATCAGGAGTTTTATGCCGGTGACAAAGATAAGTTTTATAAAATGCGATGATTACGGTAAAGCGGATAATGCCGTCAGAGAAGCGGTCAGACTGTTGGGCTGCATATCTGCTTTTATAAGTCCGTCGGAGAAAATTCTTATCAAACCCAATCTTTTAAGTCCAAAAGATCCCTCCAAAGCGATAACAACGCACCCTGAGATTGTAAGAGCTGTTATAAAACTTGTAAAAGAAGCGGGAGCTGTGCCTGCAGTCGGCGACAGTCCGGGCGGTGCCATAAGAAACATAAAAAATTTATGGGAAACGACGCAGATGGAAAGAATTTGCAGGGAAGAAAATGTTGAACTTATAAATTTTGAAGCTTCCAGTTCAAAAGAATTTGACATTAACGATAAAAATATAAAAAAAGTTAATTTCTCAAATGCTGCTCTGGACTGCGACGGAATAATTAATCTGCCGAAGTTAAAAACGCATGCGTTGATGAGTTTTTCTGCAGGTATAAAAAATCTTTACGGATTAGTTCCGGGTCTTATGAAAGTGGAATATCATAAATATGCATCTAAAAACAAAGATTTTGCGGATCTGCTTACGAATATTTATTTGTTTTTCAAAGATAAAATAAGATTTACTCTTATCGACGGCATTCTTTCTATGGAAGGAAACGGTCCGAGCGCCGGTGAAGTTAGAAAAACGGATTTAATTGCTGCTTCCCGCGATACTGCCGTTCTTGACGCATATCTGTTGAACGAGTTGAATTACGATATATCAAACAGCGGCATATTAAAAAATTTAAAAATAACAAAAGACATTCTCAAAACGGTTGAAGTTTCAGGTGAAAAACCTGAAAGTTTTAATTTAAAAAAATTTAAATTCCCGTCCGTAAGAAAGCTGGATTTGTTTCCGAAATCCTTAATACGTATTTTTGGGAAATTTTTGTGGGTAAAAGCGGATATAAATGAAAAAATATGCGTAAAGTGCATGCTTTGCGCCAGAGCATGTCCTGCGGGTGCAATACGGGCGGCAGCAGGTAATCAGTATCCGCATATTGACGCAGAGAAATGTATAAGCTGCTTTTGTTGTCACGAGATGTGTCCGCATAAAGCTGTCAAATTTAAAAAGAGCATGCTTGCAAAGATTTTTATAAAAGAAAATTAAGAGAACGTTCGTATGAAAAGAACCGGGCTGCAGAATTATGCAGAATATTGCGTGTTAAAAATCCTGATTTTTGCAGTCCGTTTATTGCGTAGAACTCTTGCTCAATTTTTGGGACGCGCAGCGGCATTGACGTTGTATTATTTTATTCCCATAAGAAAAAAAGATGTGCTCAAAAATATCGCTTTGTCTTTTCCTGAAAAGAGTAAAAAAGAAGTCGGTTTTATAGCTAAAAACGTCTATAAAACATTTACAAGGGTGCTTATAGATATGTTTTTTATCTTGAAGATGCCGGATGCTGAGATAGAAAAATTATTGATATATGATGAAGATATGATAAAAAGAGTGCTTGATAAAGGCAGGGGATTGGTTTTAATGTCTGCGCATTTTGGAAATTGGGAATTATCGGCTCTTGCGTTTGCGCAAAAATATCCTGTTGCGCTTTTTGTGTCGAGGCAGTCTAATAATTTTGTCAACACAATGATAAATAATCTTAGAATGAAAGAAGGTTTTAATGTAATTAGTTTTCAAAGAGATGATAAAATGTCGTTTAGGAATATTGTGAAAGTGTTAAGGAAAAATCAGGTGTTTGCTATCCTCGGAGATCAGGATGCAGGAGAACACGGCGTTTTTCTGCCGTTTTTCGGACGGCTGGCTTCAACTCCTAAAGGTCCTGCATTTTTTGCTGTACGTGCAGGAAGTCCTATTATCACTGCTTTTGGAGTTTGCCAGAAAGACGGAAGTATGAAAATGAAAATTGAAGAGCTTCCCATGCCGGATACTGGCGATAAAGAAAAAGATATTGAGATAATCAACTCCATATATAATAAGAGACTTGAAGAAGTAATCCGCCAAAATCCCGAACAATGGTTTTGGTTCCATCGCAGGTGGAACACTCGTCAAAAAAACGGTTTGCATAATAAAAAGGTTTGACAAATGTATTCAATCGTTGATATAATAATGTAATTGTTAAAAAGAAGATAAAAATAGTAGACGCGGGGTGGAGCAGTCTGGTAGCTCGTCAGGCTCATAACCTGAAGGTCGCAGGTTCAAATCCTGCCCCCGCAAGTCAATGCTTACTTCTTTCTGTGTCATACTTAGCGTAAAATTCTCTCCTTGTTGTATTTTATTTCTGCTTTTTTTCTTTACTTATCTTTTGTATTTCTTTTTGTATAAACCCTTTCTATTTTTTTCGGCTGCATTTAATCTTTTAAGTGAAATCGGGATGGGCACTGTCGTATTTGATTGACAAAAATGCCAAAAAATTTTATATTAATCTAACATTTATGTTTTTTGGGGTTTTAATGGTAAAGTTTAGAAGAAGCGAATCTCTTAACAATTTAAGTGCCTCGCTTGAGGACTATCTTGAGACTATTGCAGTGCTGAAAAGAAAAAAAGCATATGCAAGAATCGGCGATATTGCCAAATATTTAAATGTTAAAAGTTCAAGCGTTAACGTCGCAATTAATTTCTTAATCGAAAACGAACTTGTAGTACATGAGAAATACGGATATGTTGATTTAACCGACAAGGGAGAGAAGATAGCTTGGGAAGTTCAAAGAAAACATAAAATATTGTATAAATTTTTGAATACTCTGCTTTTTATAGATAGTAAAGTTGCTGAAAGAGAAGCCTGTGAAATAGAGCATTTAGTCGGTGTGGAAACTATACACAAGCTTGAAAGATTGTATATTCTTTTAAAAAAATATTTTCTTACAGAATATGAAGATATGATTAATTTAAAAGAATATTTAGAAAAATGGAAAAATTATTAATAAATTGAAAGTTGTATATTGCCGTTTCGCTTTTATGTTTGCGGCTAGTTAGTTAAAACTAAAATAATTATATATAACTAAAAATGAGGCTGATATGAAATATCTGAAAAAAATTATAAAACTTATTTGTAGATATTTGCATGAGCGCTGGGTTAAGGCTCGTTTTCAAACATATAAATCGTTTAACCACCACCACCATCACTATCTTTATGGATACTGGCGTGAGCGCTGGGTTAAGGCTCGTTTTCAAAAGTATAAATCGTTTAACGACTGTCTTAAATATAATGGTATGGCTAAATTAAGCGACGCTGCCCCCGGTGTTTATAGATTTGTTGCGGCTTATTGCGATGGAAAATTGGTTCACAGGCTTCTTGAAATGGGTTTTGTTCCGGGCGAATATTTAACTGTTATTGAAAACACTGGTCCAAAAGGCAGCATAATGATTAAAATAAAAGATTCAAAAATTGCTTTAAGCAATAAAATTGCCGATAAAATTTTATTGAGGAAATAACGTATGAATACAGATAAAAATATTACGGTTGCTCTTGTGGGCAATCCAAACAGCGGTAAATCAACAATTTTTAACAGTTTGACGGGGTCTAACCAGCATGTCGGTAATTACCCCGGAATAACGGTGGAAAAAAAAGAGGGTTTAAAAAAGTACAAAGGATACAATATAAACTTTATTGATTTGCCCGGCACTTATAGTCTTTCTGCATATTCCGATGACGAAGTGGTGGCAAGGGATTTTTTACTTAAAGAGAAGCCTGATGTTGTAGTTAATATAATTGACTCTGCCAACATGGAGCGCAATCTCTATTTGTTTACTCAGATAGTGGAACTTGATATGCCCATCATAATGGTTTTGAATATGGTTGACATTCTAAAATCACATGGGAAAACTGTCGATAAAAAAGTTATGTCGGACATTTTGGGAGTTCCGGTATTTGCTACAGTTGCAAGCAAAGGGGTGGGAATTGTCGATATTTTGGATTGTATTGTAAACATTTGTGAGAATGGAGAGCTTAAAAATCAGACAAGAGTCAAGGTTGATTATGGCGATGATATTAAAGGTGAAACCGAAAAACTTGAAAAGCTTATATCAAAAGATTCCGTATTATCAGAATTTCCAAAAAGCTGGCTTACGATAAAATTCTTGGACAATGATCCTTTAACCTTAAAACTTATCTGCAAAGCAGGTGACGAAACTGAAATATCAGAGCAGATTGAAAAAAGCAGAAATCATATTAAAGAACATTTCGGCAGGAAAGCGGAAATTGAAATAGCCGACAGACGTTACGGTTTTGCAAACGCTGTCGTAAAAATGGTTGTAAAAAAAACTGGGCAGGAAAAAATTGATATGACCGAAATTATAGATAGTTTTACGCTCAACAGGTATCTGGGGATTCCCATTTTTGCTGCAGTGATGTATATAATTTTCAAGTTTACTTTTACTCTTTCAGAGCCTGTGGTAAAACTCTTCGGTTTATTTTTTCGCTGGTTTGGCGGCGCTGTTGCGGGAATTATCCCGGATGGTCCGGTGCGGTCTTTGATTGTTGATGGGATAATCGGCGGAGTCGGCGGCGTGCTTGGATTTTTTCCGCTAGTACTGTTTATGTTTTTTGCAATTGCGTTTTTTGAAGATTCCGGATACATGGCGAGAGCCGCTTTTGTAATGGATAAAATTATGAGCAGATTTGGACTTCATGGAAAATCATTTCTGCCTTTAATGCTTTCAACCAACGGATGTGCGGTGACGGGTATTCTTGCGACGAGGACTTTAGATTCAAAACGCGACAGGCTTATAACTATGTTTGTAGTGTCGTTTATGATATGCGGCGCTAAACTTCCGGTATTTGCTCTGATTATAGGAGCTTTCTTTTCGGCGAAATATCAGGCGGCTGTGATGTTTTTTATGTATTTTTTGAGTATTGTTATTGCTTTAGGCATCGCAAAATTCTTGAACGCAACAATCTTATTAAAAGGGGAGTCGGCTCATTTTGTTATGGAGCTTCCTTCTTATCATCTTCCCACAATTAAAGGTTTATTGTTAAAAATGTGGGAAAGAAGCTGGCTCTATGTGCGCAAAGCCGGAACTGTAGTCGTTTTAATATCAATTTTGATATGGGCGGTATTTGCTTACCCCAAAGCTCCTTTAAATGAAAACCTTACCGAAGCTGAAAAATCGTCGCTTCAATTGGAATACAGCATTGCCGGAAGAGCGGGAAAAATCCTCGAACCTTTGTTTAAACCTATCGGTATGGACGGCAGCAGGGCTGTTGCTTTAATAGCCGGATTTGCCGCAAAAGAAGTGATTGTAAGCACTTTGAGTACGGTTTACTCTATTGGTGAAGTTAGCTCAGGAGATACCCGGACTTTGAGAGAAAAAATTGCGACTGACGATGACTGGTCGTCGCTTAAAGGTATAGCTTTTCTTATTTTTTGTCTGATATATGCGCCCTGTATCGTATCTGTCATAGTTTTTTTTAAAGAGACTGGTTCAAGTTATAAGTGGCTTGCGCTTCTTGTTATAGGAAATACGGTTTTTGCGTGGATAGTTTCGTTTATTATTTTCCAGCTCGGGACACTGTTGAATATAGGCGTGTAAAGAAAAAACAAAGTGGGTTTTAATTCGAAAAGGCTAAAATAACAATGAAATGCTGTTGTTTTTTTTGTCGTTGATTTTAAAAAAGAGGTTTTAAGAATGTTGCAGAATATAATAATAATTATGGTTGTGGCAGTTGCTACCGTACTTGTGGTAAAGCATTTAATAAAAGGTGGTTGTAATTGCTGCAATAAGGGTAAAAAAAGTTCAAATTGTCGGATTGGCTGCTGTCGTCTAAAAAAATAAAAAATGTTTACAGCTGTAAATAAAACTAATGTTATGGAGCCAGCGGGAATTGAACCCGCATCTTATCGTTGCGAACGATATATTCTCCCGTTTAACTATGGCCCCCCCGAATAAGACGGAAAAATCATTATTATAACGAGCATATTATAGCAATATTTTAATTTTTTTCACAGACTCAGATAAGGCGGTTGTCTGTTATATTGAGGAGATTTTATTTATGAAATATTCTTCATATCCGTTAAAACTTCCCATTTTTAGAATTACAAGGGTTTAATAAAAAAAAGAAGCGGTTAAAAGCAGACATAAAAGTTCCAAAAGTCTGAACATAGCGAGGTTAAAAAAACGAAAGGAATGAAATTGCAGAACGACAATTTAAAAATTACTTAAAAGGCAGAGATACGACTTTGCGGATAAAGAGGATATCTGGCAAACCAACAAATCAATCTATGCCCGTCAAAATGCGGCTGCAATGAAAAATAAAGAATTTTGTTAAAACGCAAGCAGACTAAATGACATACAATGTCTGAGTTGTTTTTGAACTCTTAAATAATATTTTAAAGGATAATATTTTAAGCTTTAACTGCTGTAAAAACAGAACAAATGTCCGATAAACAATATCAGCGCCTAATTATTTTTCGGCGGATTTAGTTTATTATAACCAAATTTCCCAAATCATGCAGCGTATGATATTGTGTGGAGGTGGCGGGAATTGAACCCGCGTCCGAAAATGTTTCGGCATGACCGCTACAGGCTTAGTCCGGAAAGTTTATTTCGTTTATAACGCTGTCTCCGGACAAGATTGCGTTACAAAACCAGTGCCGTTTTAATTTCATTTTAAGCTGACGGCACAAACCGCTTAAAACTAACCTGCATTTGTCGTTTTATCCCCATAACAGGTGTCTGAAGTAAAACGAAGCCGCATTAAGCAGCCATCGCTCCAGTACTAATGCTGTTGCTTATTTTGTTGTTTATTGTTCAGTCGATTTTTACGGAGCCATCGACTAACTCCGGCCTGCTGTCATTACGTCTATCACTCCCGTCGAACCCTGTTCACCCCCCCATTTTTCTTTGTAAATATATACTTTCTGCTTTAACCTTGCTTTATTTTATTTTGCAACGTGAAAAAAACTTTATGTGTTCTTTACACAAGTCTATACTTTTTGCTGTCTTATTTTTTTGAAAAAGTCTTTTATAATATTTGCGCATTCTTCGCTTAAGTATTTTTCTTTTTTTCCGGAAATTACTATCCGTCGGCTGAGTTTTTTAATATCTGCTGTTTTAAGCATACTTTTATAACAACCCGCTTTTTTGTCAAAAGCGCCGAAAATAATTTTTTTTATTCTCGCATTTGCTAAAGCGCTGGTACACATTGCGCACGGTTCAATTGTAGCATATACATAACAATCGTTTAAACGGTAATTCTTGAATTTTTTTGCGGCTTTTCTCAATGCAACAATTTCGGCGTGAGCCGTAGGATCTGACAATGCAATACATTTATTAAATCCTCTTGCAATTATTTTGCCGTCTTTAACTATAATAGCTCCTACAGGCACTTCCTGCGATTCTCGCGCTTTAAAGGCTTCTTTTAAAGCTTGAAACATAAAATAAGCATTGTCTTTAACTTGTTTATTTTTCAAGGTGCTTTTCTATTAATTCTTTTATGTCTTCCGGAAAACGCACAGGTCTCATCATTTTGTTTACAAATGGATGTTTTGTCTTTCCAGTAACCAAAAGTTTTCCATCACATTTTACTTTATAAGAACATGTAGTACTTGCCGCCGTAACTTCGGTGAGTCTTGTTTCTATTGTTATTAAATCATCGTATTTTGCTGGTGCCAGATATTTGCATTCGGCATAAATTACTGGAAAATAAAACCCACGTTTTTCAATTGTTTTATATTCAAAACCTATATCTCTGAGTAATTCAGCTCTTCCTCTTTCAAAAAAAGTCAGATAATTGCCGTAATAAACCATTCCCATCTGATCGGTATCAGCGTAAGCTATCCTCAAATGCAGTACATTCATAATCTACTCCCGGGTTAAATTTACTTTATTATAATAAATTTGCTTTTGATAAATCAATATTTAGAGATACGCCGCCCAGCGTAGAAAGTTGGCAGGTGAGTTGGTTTCATATTGAATTTGTCTATCGCTTGTCTGAAGCATAAAAGAATAATTTTATATTCTATTTTTTAATTTGTGTTTTAATTGTAATAATAGTAAAATAAAGTGTTAAGGGAAAATATATAACTATATATTTTATCAGTTTTTTGGTATCAATGAAAAAAATATTTTGTTGTGTTATTAGGTGATATCTTTTGTTACAGTACGTTCGCTGAAACGGTATTAATTGAGTTAAATTTTTTTTGGTAAAATATCAATCATGCTGAAAATTTCAACCGTAGAAATCCCCTATAATAAACTGCTTGCGAGATTGGGATATCTGCAGACTAAAACCAAACTTGATGAAAAAACTGCCGGCATGATAAAAGAGATTTTAAGTCTGGCGCAGAAACTTATTAAACCTAAAGCGGTGGTTGCTTTTGAAAATATAATGGCGATAAGCGGAGATAAAACCTCGAACGAGATTTCATTTGAAAACGGATATAAAATTAAAAGCGGGAATATATCGGAGCTTTTAAAAAACTGTTTTAAAGTTTACGGGATCGGCATAACGGTAGGCGGAGCGTTAGAGCTGAGAATAGATGAGTTTTTGAAAAAAAAAGAAACTTTTAATGCTTTGATCTCAGATGCGGCAGGTTCTGTCGCCGCGGAAGAAACAATAAATCTTGCAAATGCGCAGATTAAGGCTTACGAAGAAAGAAACGGTAATATGTTGACGAGGAGATATTCGCCGGGATACGGAGACTGGATACTTGAAGACAACAGACAATTTTTGAATTGGATAGGTGCGGAACATATAGGTATTAAATTAAACGAGTTCTGTCAGATGAAACCTGAGAAATCTGTTTCGGCTTTGATAGGAGTTGCTAAGAGACGGAGTGAAAGATAAAGGGTTTAAAGAAAATATTATTAAAACCAAAAGGAAGAATTTATAATTAAGGCGATACATTTGTACAAACGGCTTCTTTATTAAAAAAGAATTTATTCTATTGGAACAGGTCTTTAGGTATGGCGGAGATGTAGAATGTAAATATGCAGAAATAAAATATCAGGATGTCTGCTTTACAAAAAGCAATTTTTGGGCGGGCTTGAGTTTGATGTTGCAAAGCTGGCTGTGAGAATATTTTGAGAAAAGTATTATCGGCGGCAGCGAAAACTGCAAAAGACGGTTTTGAAAGTTTGAGCAGATAATAAGGATCTTTCTTTATATGAATAAACAAAAATTTTTAGATATTTTAAAAAGCCGCGTATTAATAATGGATGGAGCTACGGGAACTGAACTGCAGAAAAAGAAGTATCTTGACGGCGTTGAAATTCCGGAAGAAATTAATATTAAATTTCCGGAAAGAATAGCGGATATTTATTCTTCTTATATAAATGCAGGTTCTGATATAGTTCTTGCAAATACGTTCGGTGCAAGTCCCATAAGATTAGAACAGCACGGACTTTTGGACAAAGCTGACGACATAATAAAATCAGGAATTGATTTGATAAGGGAAATTTCTTCCGATACAATTGTTGCGGGTGATATTTCGTCAATAGGAGAGTATATCGAACCGCTCGGCTCTTTAACTTTTGATGAAGCTTATAACGCTTTTACATTTCAGGCGTCTTTGCTGCAAAAACACGGCGCAGATGTCATAGTTATTGAAACAATGACCGAGATAAAAGAAACTAAAGCGGCAATTCTTGCGGCAAGAGAAAATTTTGACGGAGCGATTATTGTTCAAATGACTTTTTCAAAAGATGGAATCACGGTTACGGGAACTGATCTGAAAAGTTTTATTGCAATGGCGGAAAGTTTAGGCGTTGATGCACTGGGATTAAACTGTTCTATAGGCTCTCAAGATTTAGCAGAACTTGCAAAGGTTCTTTGCGCCAACACGAATCTGCCTATATCTTTTAAACCTAATGCGGGAATTCCTGTGTTAATTAACCGTGAGACCTGCTTTCCGGAAACAAAAGAAGAATTTATTGAAGCAAGCTTAAAAGCGTATTCTTACGGTGTTAATATGTTCGGCGGTTGCTGTGGAACGAATCCTGAATTTATAAAGATTCTGTCTGGAGAACTGAAAAATAAAGCGCCGAAAATACGCGGTGTAAAAAGCAAATATTTCCTTTCAACAAGAACAAAAACCATCGATATAAATGAGGCTAAAAAGCCTGTTATGATCGGCGAAAGAATAAACCCGACGAACAGAAAAAAGCTTCAGGATGAGCTGCTTAAAGGCAATTTGTCAATTGTAAAAGACGAGGCTCGCTCACAGGTTGGGTCCGGTGCAAATCTTCTAGACGTAAATATGGGAATTCCGGGAACAGACGAAGTAAAGCTTCTTATAAATGCTGTAAACCAGATACAGGAGACGGTTTCTGTTCCTTTATGCATAGATTCAAGTAATCCCGGCGCTTTAGAACAGGCTGTTAAAAACTGTGCCGGCAGACCTGTCATAAATTCCGTAAACGGCGAGCAGGCAAAGCTTGACGTAATATTGCCTATTGCAAAACGCTACGGCGCGGCGCTTATCGCATTGACGACAGATGATAACGGAATACCTGCAACGGCAGCGGATAGATTAAAAATAGCTGCAAAGATTTTAAATTCTGCTGATCGCTGCGGACTTGAAAGAAAAAATATTGTTTTTGATTATCTTGTCCTTTCTGCAAGTTCTTCACCCGATCAGATAGGGGAAACGTTAAAAGCAATGAGGGAATCAAAGAGAATATACCCCGAATGCAAACTTGTTTTAGGTGTGTCAAATGTTTCTTTCGGACTTCCTTCAAGACAGACAATCAATTCAACTTTCTTAAAAATGGCTGTAGATGCAGGACTTGATTTTGCAATTGCCAATCCCCACGAAAATTGGGATATAGATGACCCTTTTGCCAAAAATTTACTTGAAAATAAAGATAAGGGAGCGGTTAAATACATGGAGATTTTTGCCTCCTTTAAAAAGCAAATACCGGAAACCGAGACAGAAAAACTTACTGCAGATAAACGACTTTATTTTGCGGTTTTAAACGGGAACCGGGAATCTATAGATGATATTTTAAATCAGATTATTGCTTCCGGCGACAGCAGTCCTTTTCGGACAGTAAACGATAATGTTTTGAAAGCGTTAAATGTTGTCGGTGAAAAATTTGCCTCAAAAGAATATTTTTTACCGCAGATAATTATGTCTGCTCAAGCCGCTCAGGCGGCTTTTGCTATAGTAAAGGCTACTCTGAAAAAAGACGAAACGTCTTCTGCCGGCAAAATTATAATGGCTACGGTTAAAGGCGATATGCATGACATAGGTAAAAATATAGTCGGTGCCGTGCTTGAAAGCTATGGTTTTGACGTCATAGATATGGGTATAAACGTCGATTCTCAGGCGATAATAGATGAAGCCTATAAGATTAATCCGATTGCAATAGGACTTTCCGCTCTTATGACGACCACAATGCCTGAAATGGAAATGGTTGTAAGATTAAAAAATGCGGCTCGTGTTCCCGCAAAAATCATTATAGGTGGCGCGGCAGTTACAGAAAAGTTTGCGAAAGAGATCGGTGCAGACGCTTATGCCAGAGACGCTATGGAAGCTGCCGGATATATGAAAACTTTGCAAAAAAATTAGACACTAAATATCAACACACAACCGCACAGCTTAAAGATATCTTAAACTATGGAATTCCAAGAGTGTAAAAGAGGCAGCTTTTATGTATAAGAAACGTCCGCAGATAGTATTTTTTGGCGGACGTCAGCTCTGCCTCTTGGGTTATTAAATTGTTTTCTGCATTTCTGAACGATATACTCTGAGTTTTCCGTTGTTGCTTTTATTTCATCTAAATCTCTTTTATTTAAAATATCTGTATCATACGTGGTTCTGAAAATATGCGCTGTATCTGAAGATTTAATTACATACAGCGACTGCATAATTAAGTTTAAATTTCCTTTGAAAAATAGTTTGTATTTTTCATCGGACGATTTTATATCCATAGCTACGAAATCTATAAGTTTTTCGCGTATTAATTCTTGCAGTATTTCGGGACTTGTGCCGTTTGTATCAAGCTTGACGAGGAACTTTAAATTTTTGATTTTTTTTATGAAATTGCACAAATCGTTTTGCAGCGTCGGTTCGCCGCCTGTCAGAACCACTCCTTTTAAGAGACCCTGTCTCTTTTTTAAGAAATGTAAGATTTCATTTTCATTAAGTGCTTTCTCAAATAGAGAGGGGTAAACTAATTGAGGATTATGACAGTAAGGGCAAAACATATTACAGCCCTGCGTAAAAATAACAGCTGCGGGAGTTCCGGGATAATCTATAAGCGATAATTTTTGAAGTCCGCCAATTTGCATAGTACAACCGCCTCCTTTAATGTAATAATCCTAAAAAGAAGAGAGAATATTATTTGCAAAAACAATAATTTTTGCGTATTTTAAATTCTTCCCTTTTACCTTCATTCCACGAAGCAACAGGTCTTAAATATCCTACCACTCTAGAATAAACTTCACATTTTGTGCCTTCAACTGAGTCTTTTTGCAGCTTTAATTCCTGAATTTTTTTCTGAATTTCGTTTATGGTCATTTCAGTTCCTTTATTGTGAATTTATTTTGCGGCAGATAAACTTTTAGTTTGGCAGGTTCCGCTCTCTTTACTGTGCATAAAGAAGAATGTCTGTTACAGCATATTTTCGAGGACTTTTATTTGTCTGTCTATGTCGTCAAGTTTTTTCTGTTTGCATTTCGGACATTCGGCATGTTCGCCTTCAATATAACCGCACTGCGGGCATACGCTGAAAGTAGGTGTTATTGAAAAATACGGCAGACTGTAATTTTCGCATACGGTTTTTATAAAATTTTTTAGACTTTCCGTATCTTTAATGCGCTCTCCCACAAACATGTGCAGAACCGTGCCGCCGGTATACTTTGCCTGCATTGAATCCTGGAAATCCAAATTTTCAAAAATATCTTTGGTGCAATCTACCGGCAGCTGGCTCGAATTTGTGTAAAACGGCGTACCTATTGTTTTGCTTGCCGAAATTATATCCGGATATTTCTGCATGTCAAGTCTTGCAAGTCTATAAGAAGCTCCTTCCGCGGGCGTAGCTTCGAGGTTATAGTTGTTTCCTGTTTCTTTCTGATACTTAATAAGAATTTCTCTCATAAAATCCAGCATTTTTTCGCCGAAAAATTTGCCTTTTATGCTCCCGACTCCTTCGCCGAACAAGTTTATACAGGCTTCATTTAGCCCTATAATTCCTATTGTTGAAAAGTGATTTTTCCAGTATTTGTTAAAACGTTCTTTAACTGTTCTCAGATAAAAACTCATATAAGGATATAAATTGTCGGACGTAAATTTTTCCAAGACATTTCTTTTTATTTCCAGACTTTGCTTTGCAATATCCATATTTGCTTTAAGTCTGTCTATAAAGTCAGATTCGTTTTTTGCAAGATAACCTATTCTTGGCAGATTGATTGTAACGACTCCTATAGAACCTGTGAGCGGAGACGCCCCGAAAAGTCCGCCGCCGCGTTTTTGAAGTTCGCGGTTGTCTATTCTAAGACGACAGCACATACTTCTTGCATCTTCTGGTTTCATATCGGAATTAATAAAATTTGCAAAATAAGGCACTCCATATTTTGCCGTTATATCCCATAAAGCGCTTATATTTTTATTGTTCCAGTCAAAATCTTTCGTTATGTTATACGTAGGTATGGGAAATGTAAAAACTCTTCCTTTAGCGTCTCCTGCAAGCATAAGCTCTAAAAATGCTTGGTTTAACGTGTCCATTTCTTTTTGAAATTCGCCGTATTTTTTATCTCGATGTTTCCCTCCGATTATAACAGGCTCGTTTTTATAATACGGAGCAACTGTCAAATCCATAGTTAAATTTGTAAAAGGAGTCTGGAAACCGACCCTTGTGGGAACGTTTATGTTAAATAAAAATTCCTGTAAAGCCTGCTTTACTTCTTCATAGTTTAATTTATCGTAGTAAATGAAAGGAGCAAGCAGAGTATCAAAGTTTGAAAAAGCCTGCGCTCCGGCGCTTTCGCCCTGAAGAGTATAGAAAAAATTTACAAGTTGTCCAAGCACTGTCCTGAAGTGTTTTGCCGGTTTTGCTTCAGACTTTCCATAAGCGCCTTTAAATCCGTTGAGCAGAAGATCCTGTAAATCCCAGCCTACGCAGTAAGCGCCAAGCAGTCCTAAATCATGCAAATGCAAATCTCCTTCGCTGTGCGCCTTTCTTACGTTTTCCGGATAGATTTTATTCAGCCAATAAATTTTGCTGATTTCCGAAGAAATATAATTGTTAAGACCCTGTAGAGAATAAGACATATTGCTGTTTTCATTTACCCGCCAATCTGTTTTTTCTAGGTACTGGTCAACTAAATCAATATTGAAAGCAGAGGATACTTCTCTTATTTTACTGTGCTGATCACGATAGAGAATATACGCTTTTGCCGTCTTTTTATATGTTGAATAAAGCAAGACTTCTTCAACCGCGTCCTGAACCTTTTCAACAGTGGGTTTTCTGTCTTCAATCATATCGCGTAAAAGAAATAGAGCTTTTATGGCAAGTTTGTCTGCTGTATCTTGTCCGAATTCTCCTGTGGCTTCGCCAGCTTTTGCTATGGCTGCAGAGATTTTTTTGGGGTTAAACGCTTCTTTGGTGCCGTTTCTTTTCACAATTGAACTGAAAAGTCCTTCATTTTCCATTTTTTCCTCTTGTTTATTGTATATATATAATAACAACACTGCGTGGCAGTTTTGCGAACTTAGTAAATTATAAAATTTAAATTCTGTCCATACAATTTAAAGTTATTATAGTTTTATGATTTAGAAATCTAATATTCTTGCAGTATTTTTCCGTTTTAAGTCGGTAATTTTACAATTTATTTTGGAACATCTGAAATATTCTGACTTTTACGGAATTTCCTCAGCACACATTGCTAGCAGTATGACAATATATCCTGTTAATGCTTGATGACTTCAAAGAAATTTTATAGAGCCTGTTATACAGGCATAAACGCCGCTTACTTACCGCACCTATTAAAAATTTTGGTATTGGTAAATGAATATTTTCTCAGCCTTGTGCGTTTATTTCCAGCATCTTTAAAATCGGACGGTAAGCTTTCTGTCTTATATCTTCGGAGACGCGAATCGCATTTTTCATATTTGTGAGAACATCTAAAACTTTTGCAAGCGTAATTTTTTTCATATTGGGGCATATCGTAAGAGATGACACGGGATAAAAGTTTTTGCCTGGATTATCTTTTTTAAGTTTATATAAAATTCCCATCTCTGTACCTATAATAAATTCTTTTGCGGTGCTTTTTTCAACGTATCTGCACATAACGCCGGTTGACATTATATGGTCTGCCGCAGATGCAACTTCCGGACGGCACTCGGGATGGACTAAAATTTCAGCATGCGGGTGTTCTTCTTTTGCTTTTAGTAAATATTCCGGCAGAATCAAATTGTTGTGCGTAGGACAAAAACCGTTCCAGATATTCATTTTTATGTCTGTCAGTTTTTGAACGTAGCTGCCTAAATTTCTGTCGGGAACAAAAATTATGTCACTGTTTTCCGCGTCTGTGTCTCCGGCGATGCTTTTTACGACGTTTACTGCATTTGAAGACGTGCAGCATATATCGCTTTCAGCTTTTACCGCGGCAGAAGTGTTTACGTAAGCTACGACCACCGGATTTTTATATTGCGATTTAAATTCTTTTAATTTTTCGGCAGTTATCATATCCGCCATAGGGCAGCCCGCATTTAAGTCGGGAATTAAAACTTTTTTCTTTGGGTTTAGTATCGATGCGGTCTCCGCCATAAAATGTACGCCGCAGAAAACAATTACATCTGCGTTCGTCTGCACGGCTTTTCTGCTTAAATCCAGAGAATCGCTCACAAAATCTGCTATATTGTGAATTTCAGGCAACTGATATATATGAGCCAAAACTACGGCATTTTTTTCTTTTTTTAATTTATTTAATTTTTTTATTGTTTCTTTCATCACTTTCTTTCTTCAAATTTTTTCATTTTATTTATTGATGTATCGCTTAATGTAGTTATTTTGTCAAACAATTTTGTTTTAAACGTTCCGGGGCATTCAGAGGTTTTATCGGCGCTTTCCGCTGCGATTTCAAAACATACTAGACCCGCGATTGTGGCAAAAAGATAATCTTTTTCAACGGCGTAGAACGTCCCTATGACAGAACTCGCCATACATCCCGTTCCTATAACCTGCGACATCATAGGAGACCCATTTTTTGACTATAAAAACTTTCGTTCTGTCAGTGCAGATATCTTCTTTTCCAGTTGCTGCAACGACGCTCTTTTTTTCATAAGCAAGTGTTTTTGCGATTTTTACCATATTTCCCAGAACGTTTCCGCTGTCAACGCCTTTTGTGGTAATGTCTATTCCCGCAGTCTTTGCTATTTCGGAAGCATTGCCTTTTATTACGGCAACTTTATACTGTAGAAGCTCTTTTTATTCGGGCGCGTGCGCCATTACCGGAGAACTGCCGAAAAGCTTGACGATATTTGCACAGTCTGAAATTGTAACCCAGTTTGTGATATGATGACTAAAGGAGAGATTTTTCTTACTCTTTCTAAAACTTCGTAAATTTTATCCACATTAGTATCTCTATATTAGCGTGATTAGCCTGCTTTATAGAAATTGCAGTCATAAGCCCTATTATACTTTTATTTGAGTTTTTTTCCTATAAAAAAACGTATGAGTGCTGCCGTTTTGTCTATGCCGAGAGCGGAGGAATTAATGCATAAATGGTACGAATCTACTGCTCCCCAGACTTTTCCCGTATAGTAATTATAATATTTCGAACGTTCTCTTTCGGCGCGATCTATCTCTTCAAGAGCTTTATTGTCCGTGATATTTTTATGCAGACTTATGCGTTTTATTCTGTCTTTTATATCGGCGTACACAAATACATTGATGCATTTTGGATGATTTCGCAGGACGTAATTGGCGCAGCGTCCGATAAAAATTGACGATTCTTTCTCTGCAAGCTGTTTTATTATGTAGCTTTGGATTTTAAACAAAGAATCGTTTAAAATAATATTGTTGTTGCTTTGCTCTAAACCGAAAATATTTGCAAACAGTTCGTGCAGTCCTCCCAAAAGCCAGAAATGTTTTTTTTTCGTCCGACGCTTCAAAAAGCTCCTTGCCCACTTTTTTCTGAAGCTATTTTTATAAGTTCTTTATCGTAAAATGCTGTATTTAAATCTTTGGACAGTTTTTTACCTATCAGAAATCCGCCGCTGCCGTATTGCCGCGCTATTGTTATTGCAAATTTTTTGTTCACAACACTACCTCCATGTCTATGAGAGTGGAAAGCGTAATAGTCGGCAGAAGCTGTTTTCGTCTACTGCTTATTTTTTTGTTGTTGCGTTGAAAATTTTACGGTATTATCTCTTCAGCGTCTATTTATCCTGTCTTTTTGCTCTGTAATTTGCGGTACTGTGTTGTAAACAGACAGATCGTCACGATAGAAGACGCCAGATCGGAGATAGGCATGCTAATCCATACTCCAGAAATATTCATATATTTGGGCAGAATAATAAGAAGTGGTATAAGGAAAATCACCTGACGCGTAAGCGAGAGGAAAATAGTCTTTTGTGCTTTGCCGATACTTTGGAAAAAAGTTGACACCACCATCTGAAAACCTATAAGGGGGGAAAACATAAATGCGTAACGCAGTCCGGTCGTCGTCATATCAATGAGATTTTTTTCATCGGTAAAAATAGATGCCACCAAATACGGGAACAATTCTATGAGTACAGATCCAAAAGTCATTGTAGCAACCGCGATAATAATTGTTTTTTTTAAAACTTCTGTTACGCGTTCGTAAAGAGCTGCGCCGTAATTGTACCCGACTATAGGCTGCATGCCCTGATTAAGTCCGAAAACTATCATAACGGAAAGATATGCTATGCGGTTTACTATTCCGTAAGCTCCTACTGCAAGATTTCCGCCGTAATAAGACAAGTTCTTATTCATGAGAACGATTACCACGCACCCCGCGGCGTTAAGAAGAAACGGCGCTATGCCTATGGAAAATATTCCCTTT
The DNA here is from genome assembly GCA_031260705.1 of Endomicrobium sp. Taxonomy (GTDB): domain Bacteria; phylum Elusimicrobiota; class Endomicrobiia; order Endomicrobiales; family Endomicrobiaceae; genus Endomicrobiellum. Next base: position 149,634 of record JAISLA010000001.1, read on the forward strand.
ACGATTTCTTTTCTTAAGCGGAAAAATTCCTTTTTTAAATATATAAAACTTTTGCTGTTGCTGAAAAACCATACCTGCCATGCTAAAACCAAAAATTGCGATATAATCGTAGCGGCGGCGCTTCCGCGTATTCCCCAGCCGAACTTAAAAATGAACAGAGGATTGAGTATCAGATTCATAAAGATGGTTATAATTGTTGCATACATCGCTTTTTGGGGATGACCAGCGGAGCGCAGCAAGGTGTTAAGACCTATATATGTATGTGTGACTACGTTGCCCGCTAAAATGATAATCATAAAATCGCGCGCATACGGAAGCACTTGGCTGCTTGCGCCGAAAAATATGAGGATAGGATTTAGAAAAATGAGAGCTGTTACGGAAAACAGTATTCCCGTTATTAAGTTGAGTACATATACATTTCCGAGAATATAATTTGCCGCAACATAATCTTTTTGTGCAAGCCTAAGCGACATAAGAGTAGCCGCTCCGATGCCTATCAGAGAACCGACCGCCGCCGCTAAGTTCATAATAGGAAAAGTGATCGCAAGGCCGGATAAAGCCATAACTCCGATGCCGTGACCTATAAAAATACTGTCGGTTATGTTGTATAGCGATACGGCTAGCATAGCGATAATCGCGGGAATTGCATATTCTATTAACAGTTTACCTATATCCGCAGTGCCTAAAGTAAGCAGAACTCTTTCTTTTTTCATATTTTTGGAATTCCTAAAAAAAATAAATAGAAATAGGTTTAATTAATCTTAACATTTTAATAAAAATGGAATATTTTGCATATTAGTTATTTATTGCGTCGAATTAAATTAGATGTTTGTCCGTAATATTGAGGTCTTAAGCTGAAAGACTTTAAGAGACGGTTTTTTTTCTCGTTTTTGCCTTTTAGCGGGCTGCATTAATTAAAGATAATGCATATTAGAATTTGATATAATATTTAAATGGATGAGATATTAACTTTTGAAGAAATAAAAAATAACCCTGAGATACAGACATATTTTGAATTTATGGACAAAACATTTGCTCTTATGGGATATAAAGAGCATGGTAGAGGTCATGCTTTGTACGCCGCTGAAATTGCCGAGCGGATTTTGAAATATTTAGCTTACAGTAAAAGAGAACAGGAACTTGCTAAAATTGCTGCTTATATTCACGATATAGGCAATTTGGTTTCAAAATATGGACACGATCAAAGCAGCGCAGTAATGTTTTTAAATATTATCGGAGATAACAGATACAATGAAGATATTTTTGCTATAGCAAGCGCTGTAGGCTGTCATGAAGATAAGACTGTGGATCCGGTGTCGGCGATTGCTGCCGCTCTTGTTCTTGGAGATAAAACAGATGTACGCCGCGAGAGAATAAGGGCTGAAGATTTGTATTATGTCTATAAACATTCTCGTATCATTGCCGCCTGTCAAAAAGTTGATGTTGTTATAAATAAAGAAGAGATGACTATCGGATTGCTGATAAAAATCGACACTACAATATGTTCGGTTATGGACTATTTTGAAATATTTATGTCAAGGACAAATTTCTGCAGAAGGGCAAGCAGCGTTTTAAACTGCAATTTTGAATTGTATATTAATGAGGATAAGTTTCTGTAATGGAATGCGGTTCTTACCAACTTATAAAAAAATCGTCTGAATGCAGAGCAAGACGCGGAAGAGTTTATACTGCAAGAGGCGTTATTGACACTCCGGTTTTTATGCCTGTGGGAACGCAAGGTTCGGTAAAAGGCGTCGCCGTCGAATTTTTGAAAAGTTCCGGTGCGCAGATAATACTTGCAAATTCATATCATTTATATCTTCGTCCCGGAACTGAGGTAATAAAAAAAGCGGGCGGAATACAGAAATTTAATTCTTGGAACAGTCCTATGCTTACGGATTCTGGCGGGTTTCAGATGCTTAGTTTGAGCGATATCAGAAAAATTACTGAAGACGGCGCCGAATTTCAATCTCATATAGACGGGTCAAAACATTTTTTTTCGCCGGAAAAATCCATGCAGGTTCAGAAAGACATAGGCGCAGATATTATAATGTGTTTTGACGAGTGTGCGCCTTACCGCTCAGATTACGGGTATGCAAAAAATTCTATGGAATTAAGTCTTAAATGGGCTAAGAGGTGCAAAGAAGAATTTTATAAAGATGATTCTTATAAAACTCAGTCTTTATTTGGCATTATACAGGGATCTGTGTATAATGATTTAAGAATAAAAAGCACGCGGGAAATGTTGAATGTAGATTTTGCGGGCTATGCAATCGGCGGACTTTCTGTAGGCGAACCGAAAAAGGACATGCATTCGGTTTTAGAAAATGTTTTGCCTGTAATTCCTGAAAATAAAGCCAGATATCTCATGGGTGTGGGAATGCCTGAAGATTTGTGGGAATGCGTTGAACGCGGAATTGATATGTTTGACTGCGTTATCCCTACGCGCAACGGACGAAACGGGCAGGTTTTTACAAGTCTTGGAAAAATTAACTTAAGGAATGCGGAATTTAAAAAAGATTTCAGTCCGCTGGACCCGGCTTGTGCCTGCCCTGCATGCACTGGATATTCAAAAGCGTATTTAAATCATCTGATAATATCCCGGGAGACTTTGTATTTAAGTCTTTTGTCTTTACATAATATTTATTTTATGGTAAACTCAATGTTAAAAATAAGAAAGTCATTGGAAAATGATACTTTTTTTAAATCAAAAAAAGAATTTTTTGAGAAATACTATTCAAGAAACAAATTTTCAAGAAACTTATATTCGGAAAAATGAGGTTAAAAATGAGAAATTTTATTAATTTATTTATATTTTTGCTGGCGATCATTTCAATGCCATCGTTATCGTTTGCGCAGCCGCTTTCCGGGGGATTGTCTTCTTTGGGCGGATTGATGCCGCTGATTCTTATATTTATTTTTTTCTATCTGTTTTTGTTAAGGCCGCAGCATAAAAAAGCTAAAAAGCACCGTGATTTATTAAATTCTTTAAAAAAAGACGACAGGATTATTACCGAAGGCGGTTTATATGCCACGATAAGTGCTGTAAAAGGAAACATTGTTGAAGCAAGAATTTCAGACGGAGTTTATGTTCAAATTGTGAAACAATTGATTTCTGGTGTTATAACAAAGGAAGATGAAGAAGCTGCGAAAATACCTGAGATAGTTAAGAAATAAAGTAAGATTTTAGTCGGACTCGGAAGATGAATACTGCGCCCGATGGTTAAAATAATGGATGATAAAAATAAGTATTCAAATATAGTTCTTAAAGACATAAAGAAAAACCCGATAGTCAATGCGTTTATTAAATCCGCTAACGATTATTTGGGAACGATTGGCTATACCGAACATGGCGTCAGGCACGTAAAGCTGGTTGCTTCTATAGCTGAAAACGTTTTGTTATATCTCGATTATCCGAAAAGACTTCAGGAACTTGCGGGAATAGCAGGTTATATGCATGATATAGGTAATGTTGTAAACAGGAAAGATCACGGGCAGTCTGCCGCTCTTGTATCTATGAGATTGCTCAAAGATATGGGTATGACACCTGAAGAAACAGCATTGATAATTTCAGCGGTAGGAAACCACGAAGAAGAAACAGGAGATCCTGTAAATCCTGTGGCGGCTGCTTTAATTTTAGCTGATAAATCTGACGTGCATAAAACAAGAGTTAGAAATCTCGATATTTCAAAATACGATATACACGATAGAGTGAATTCTGCCGTAGAAAGATCTTTTTTGAAAGTTCTTAAAGATAAAAAGATTATATCGCTTCAGCTTACCATTGATACGCAGATATCAAAAGTTATGGAGTACTTTGAGATTTTTATGTCAAGAATGCTTATGTGCAGGAGAGCTGCTGATTTTTTAGATTGTGCGTTTGAGTTAATAATAAACGAGAGGAAATTACTCTGAATGAAAATTAACTGGAAACTATTGATAACTGTTGCATTATTGGCTTTTTCGGTCTGGGCTTTGTGGCCGTCGCTTAAGTGGGCAGTAATGTCTGATGAGAAAAAAGAACAGGCGGAGAAAGAGAGAGATCCTATTTTGGGTAGGATTTTAAAATTAGGTTTGGATTTAAAAGGCGGAACGCATCTTCTTTTGGAAACTGATACGTCGCATTTGGAGGGAGATGTAAAAGTAAAAGATGCTGTTAACAGAGCGATAGAAATTATCAGAAATAGGATTGATCAATTCGGCGTAGCGGAACCTGTGATTGCAAAACAGGGAGATAAGTGGATAGTAATACAGCTTCCGGGCATTGAAGATCCTAAAGCCGCAAGGGATTTAATAGGTAAAACCGCATTGCTTGAGTTTAGAATAGCAAATACAGACAAAGAAGCAAGACGAGTTCTTGATTTGATTTATGAGAAAGGAATTACGCCTGCGCAATACAGAGAAAATCCGTCGACATATCCAGATATCAAAGCTGTTATGCCGGAAGGCGCATCGGTTTTTGAGAGTAAAGGTAGTATGGACTATTACGTTTTGGATAAAGCTCTTTTGACGGGTGCTGCTCTTGCAAACGCAAAAGTTGAATTTGGCGGAGAGTACGGACAAATGATGGTTTCAATAGAGTTCAATAGAGACGGCGGAAAAATATTTGAATATATCACTGAAAGAAATATAGGAAAAAGCCTTGCTATAGTTCTTGACGGCATCGTACAGTCTGCTCCTGTGATCCGAACAAGAATTTCTAGGGGAGAAAGAGCGAGTATTGAGGGTGGTTTTAACTCTGAAGAGGCAAAAGTTCTTGCAGCCGTATTAAGAGCAGGCGCTCTTCCGTCTCCGGTTAGATTAATAGAAGAGAGGACGGTCGGACCGTCACTTGGAGATGATTCGATAAAGAAAGGTTTTATATCGTCTCTTATCGGCATTGTATTAGTTTTTCTTTTTATGTTTATATATTATCGTTCTTCGGGATTGATTGCGGATGCGGCGCTCGCTTTAAATTTAATAATACTTATGGCTGTGATGGTATATTTAAAGTTTACTTTCACGCTTCCGGGCGTGGCGGGTATAGCACTTACTCTTGCTATGTCCGTTGATGCAAATGTGCTTATATTAGAAAGAATAAGAGAAGAACTTGCCACTGGAAAAACTGTAAGAACGGCAGTAGATGCAGGTTATCAGAAAGTCTTTTGGACTATTTTTGATGCAAATTTTACGACTCTTATAGCCGCGGTTTTTCTGTTTCAGTTTGGGACGGGTTATGTAAAAGGTTTTGCCGTCACTCTTTCAATAGGTCTTATCGTAAGTATGTTTACTGCTGTAACGGTCACAAAACTTATATATGAGTTTTTGTTCAAGAGAAATCTATTATTAAAAATAAAAATATAATCGGAGGTCAGAGTGCGGTTTTTTAAGTCTACAGATATAGATTTTATCGGAAACCGTTACAAATTTTTTGCGATTTCTGGATTATTGCTGTTATTGACTGTAGGAGCTTTTATTTACAGGGGCGGACTGAATTATGGCATTGATTTTACCGGCGGTATTCTTATGCGGATTTCTTTCCAGAACGAAGTTGAATTGCAGGATGTGCGCAGAGCTGTGGAAGAAAGCGGAATAAATTCTTTTGAACTTCAGAGTTCCGGCAATCTTATTATGATAAGGGCAAAGAAAGATCTTGAATCTCAAGAAGAATTTGAGAGTTTGGTTAAAAATTCGATGCTGTTGAGATTTCCGGATAATCCGGTTAAAATTGAAGGGATTGAATACGTAGGTCCTACTGTCGGCGAATATCTTTCAAAGCAGGTTGTATCCGCGTTTTTGTTTGCGTTTTTGGCTATGATTATCTACGTCGCATTCAGATTTAAATCCAGTTTATGGGGTATTGTGTCTGCTGTGGGGATTATTCATGATATTGTCATCTCTCTTGGTTTTGTGATTCTTGCCAACAAAGAAATCAATATAACGGTCGTTGCCGCTCTTCTTACGGTTGCCGGCTATTCAATTAACGATACTATAGTTTTATTTGACAGGATAAAAGAAAATTTAAAACTTCTTGTAAAAGAAGATTTTTTAGTGGTAATCAATAAGAGCATAAATGAGGTTCTTGTCAGAACCGTTGTTACTTCGCTGACTGTGTTTATCGTGGCATGTTCGCTCTTTTTCTTCGGCGGCGAAGTCATGCATACTTTTGCATACATAATGATAATAGGTACGGTGCTTGGAGTGTTTTCTACAATATTTGTCTGCGCTCCGCTTGTTTGCGAATGGGGAATAAGAAGGAATAAACGTTTGAAAGCCGCTGTAAAACAGGGCGATGTTCGTTCAAAGTAATGCGAAAAATAAAAAATTTTAGAATAAATTTGCGCATAAAAGAAATTTTGCGCATACTTAAGAAACTTGTAAATACTGTTGAGCTGTCTGTAGAACTTGAAGAATCAGTTCGGCGGAGTTGTCATTTTTATTCCAGATTTCTGATTCCGTCTGCGGTTTATGAAACTTTTTCAAAAGAAACACTTCCTTTTGTCTTCGAAAAAGACCTACCTTCAAAATGGATTGCCGAAAGTGTTTTTTTTGTAACTATAGGATGCGATCTTTATGAAGAATATAAGAAAGATAAAGGAACTTTTGTCGCGCATACCGGAAAAATCATTTCTGCAGTAGCTGTTGACGCTTTAGAACAGTCAAAAAATTTTATACAAAGACTCATTTCAAATGAAGCGCAGGAAGAAAACTGTAAAATTTCAAGAAGCGTTGACATTCCGTCGCATTTATATAAAACGGCTGCAGGATGTATTCCGACCGACAAAATAGGCATAAGCGCAGAAGACGGAAAGCTGAACCCACAATATTCGGAATGCGGATTATTTTATTGGATACCTTCTAAGAAAAAGGCAAAAAAGTAGAAGTTGAAAATGAGAATGCAAGTGCTTCGGAAAGCAAAAAAATTGGGTTATGACGATGCAGTTGCACAAGTATCTTTATTTTAAGATACGATAATAAAAAAAATGAAAAATTTTTTATTTGTAATATATAATGTTCTTTTTGTTCTGGCTTTACCTTTAATTGTAACTATTGTTCTTTTCAGCAATAAATACAGAAAAGAATTTTTTTATAGACTGTCCGAACGTTTTACTGTTTATAAACCTTTGAATAAAAAATCAAAAACAACTCTTTGGATACACTGTGCTTCTCTTGGAGAAATACGAGCCGTAGAGCCTATTTTGGGCGGACTTGAAGGTAAATATTATATTGTTTTAACGTCAACTACAAAAAGTGGCAGAGAGTATGCGCAAAAATTGCAGAAAGTGGATTTTGCCGCTTTGCTTCCTTTAGACATCTATCCTTTTATGTGTAGAGCGTTTGATATTATCAAGCCGGATATGCTGGTGCTTGTCGAAACTGAATTTTGGGCAACTATGCTTTATACTGCGGCGTGCAAAAATGTAAAAGTTGTTACAATTAACGGAAGAATGTCCGACAAATCGTTTGAAGGTTATAAGAAATTAAAATTTTTCTGGACTGAATTTGCAGGATTAATTGATGTTGTTATTGCAAGAAGTAACGACGATGCCGACAAATTTGCGTTTTTAACGGATGGGAAAAGTAAAATTGTCGTTTCGGGAAATATAAAATACGACAGAGATTTTACGTTGAATTCAAAAAGAGAAGATTTTTCTTTAGTCGGAGAAGATTTTGTTTTTACTGCCGGCAGTACAAGAGAAGGGGAAGAAGAAATTATTTCGGACGTGTATAATAAAATAAAGTCCGATTTCGGCAGGATTAAATTCTTTCTTGCCCCCAGACATCTTTCAAGAATAAAAGACATAATGAAAGTTCTTGAAGATAGATGTATTAAATATTCATTGTTTTCCAGCGGCGATTTCAGGAATAAATTTATTTTAGTCGATGTTTTTGGAAAACTTCAGAGCATATATTCGTGTTCAGACGTATGTTATGTGGGAGGTTCCATTGTAAACAAGGGCGGACAGAATCCCATAGAGCCTGCGGCGTATGCTAAACCTGTTTTATTCGGCAAAAATATGGATAACTTTAAGACCGAATCTGAAATTCTTATAAAGTACGGCGGGGCTTTAATTGTTGAAAATGCCTATGATTTGGCTGATAAGATAAGAAAATTTATGTCTGATAAAAAGTTTCTTGAAAGTATCGGCCGCAACGCTTTAGAAGCTGTTAAGTCGCAGAACGGCGTCGTATCTTTTACGGTGAAAAAAATAAAAGAAAATTTAGATGCGTAGCAAAAATTTGATAAAAATTATTGTGTTTATATGCCGCATTATAGATAAAACTTTGAGAAAAACATCTTTAAACGATACTTTTTATTATCCAAAATCTTCAGTTTATTCTTTCTGGCACGGAAATCAGTTTCCGATGATGTTGTCTAACCAAAAAAGTAATATAGTTATTATGGTAAGCCGCTCAAAAGATGGAGAGATTTTGTCTCGGATTTTACGAAGATTCGGTTATTTGACTGTCAGAGGATCGTCAAGCAAAGGTGGGGGAAGAGCGCTGATAGAAATTATAAGATATGCCCGCAGGGGATACAGTCTTGCTTTTGCGGCAGATGGTCCAAGAGGACTTTATCATATACTTAAATCCGGAGTTATATATGCTGCGCAGAAAACAGGTATGCCGTTGCTACCCATAAGCTGCTCGCCGAAAAATAAAATCGTAATTAATAAATTGTGGGATAAAACGGAAATCCCGCTGCCTTTTTCTAAAATGGTGCAGATTTACGGCGAACCGATTTATATCAACGGTAAAGACAGTATTAAAGAGAAAACGGCTTTAGTGGAAGAAAGGTTAAACAAACTGTTTGAGTTTACGGATAAACATTACTGGAATAAAAATATTTTAAAATATTTGGAATATCATCCAGCTCCGAAAATTTTAATTGTTCAGCTCAGCAGAATAGGTGATATAGTATTTTCTATGCCGGTTCTTTCGGCAATAAAAAAAAGGTATCCGAATGCGAGATTAAGCTGGATTGTTGATGATAGATGCGTTGAAATTTTAGACGGCAGTCCTTTTCTCGAAAATATTTTTATCTGGGACAAAAGACAAACTTCTTTTAAGTATTATAAAAATCTGAGACAGCGGCTGAGAGGACAGAAATTTGATTTAAGCATAGATTTGCACGGGCTTGCTAAATCGGCGATGCTTGTCAAACTTGCCGGTGCAAAATTTAAGATAGCGTCGTCTTCTACAAATGGAATGAGAGAGTTTTCATGGCTGTTTTCAAAAGAAATAAAATCTCGACGGGAAGCTCATTGTGTCGAGCGCCACTTTGAAGTTGCAAAATATTTGGACTGTCCCAGCGAAATAAATTATGCTATTGTAATACCTGAAAGAAGTTTTAAAAACGTTAGAGAAAAGCTGTTAAAAGAAAATGTAAATTTGAAAAAAATGATCGGTATTCATCCCGGAGGCGGCTGGATTTCAAGAAGATGGGATATTCATAGGTTTGCCGTTCTTGCCGAAAAATTAAAAACCGAACTAGGTGCGGATATTATCCTTGTCGGAGGAAAAGAAGGCGGAGCGGACGAAAAAGGTTTGAACGAAGAAATAATTTCCGCTACCGGCGTTAAAATAACCGATATGACCGGAAAATTTACATTAAAAGAATTATGTGCTTTTTTTAAAATATGCAGAGTTTTCATAGGAAACGAAGCGGGACCTATGCATATTGCAACGGCATTGAATACTCAGGCAGTGGCGATCTTGGGTCCTACGGACGCAAAACGCACGGGACCGTACAAAGGCAGTACAAAAATTATACAGTATCGAGTGAACTGCCAGCCGTGTAGAAACAGAGATTGTAAAAATGCCGTGTGCATGCGCAGTATAACCGTTTCGGAAGTTTTTGAAGAAGTAAAGAAAAAATATGAAAATTTTGATTATTAAACCGAGTTCATTCGGCGATATTGTGCATGCTCTGCCTTGTGCAAATGCTTTAAAACGGATATATCATTTATGTGAAATAAGCTGGGTTGTTTTCAGCTGCTGGGCTTCGGTTCTTAGGGTTTGTCCTGACGTCGATAAAATTATAACGTGGGACAGAAAAAGAGGGTTGAGAGGTTTTTTTGAAACGTTAAAGAAGATTAATGAAACGGAGTATGATTTAGTTATAGATTTGCAGGGGCTTTTTAGAAGTGCTTTGCTTGCAAAATTTTCCAAAGCAGAACTAAAACTCGGCGTGCCGGGAATGAAGGAGTTCGGCAATCTTTTAATAAAGGAAGTATATCCTGAAAATGCAGTATTGAGTGCCATGTTTCGCAATCTTGAACCTGTTCGTTTTTTGACCGGCAAAACTTTTAAGCCCGAAGTAAACATAAAAATAGATTCAGATGCAGATAAGATTTTACGGGATAACGGAGTTTCTGGGAATTTTATTTCCCTGATTCCTTTTGCAAGGGGAAAAGGAAAAGACTGGGACGTGTCAAATTACCGTAAACTTATTGATTTTATAAAAAAAGAATATTTTGATGTGCAGATTGTTGTTTTGGGCTCAGCTGAGAATTTCGGAAAATTACGCTCTGATAAAGTTGTAGATTTATGCGGTAAAACGAAAATAAAAGAAGTTGCGGGTATTTTGTTAAAAAGTGAAGTTGCCGTCGGCGCAGATACCGGACCTATGCATTTGTCGTCGGTTTTAGGGACTCCGTCTGTTTTTATATTGAGGATTTCGGATGCAAATAAAGCGTTTCCTCATATAGGAAGGTTTTCGTTGCTTTCAAATGAAAACAATCCTGAAAATATAAGCGGCGTTAAGCTGGAAAATGTTTTTGCAGAGATAAAAAAGTGGATAAAATAGTTTTTTTTCATATGAACCAGCTGGGGGATCTGCTTTTTTCGCTTCCGGTTATTAAATCTGCAAAACAGGAATTGAACGCAAAAATATATTGTGTCGTTAACCCTGCTTTATCGCCGATTTTGATATCTTCGGGTTTGGTTGATGGTATAATACCTAAAGGGGGAAATTTTATAAGAAATATAAGAAAAGAAAAATTTGATAAAGCCGTTCTTTTTTCGGAATCGCCGAGTTCGCTGATTTCGGCTTATTTTTCGGGAATAAAAGAAAGGACGGGTTTTGAGACAGCATCTTTAAGTTTTCTGCTTACTAGAAAAGTGTGGAGATCGGGCGTTCCATCGTTGTTTAACAATGCAGCGCTTGGGCTTGCAATCGGTTTGAAAACTATTCAATCGGATTATACGGGCATATTGAGTATTCCGGACGGCAATTTAAACAGCGTCAAAAAATGGTTTGAAGAAAATAATCTTGATGTTTTGAGAACGGTTGCCATTTCGGTCGGTGCAAGCAGAAAAAGGCAGGATAAATGTTTGGAAGAAAATAAATGGATTGAAGTAATAGATATCTTGTCGGACAGAGGCTTTGACTGTGTCCTTTCAGGCGCTTGCTGGGAAAGAAAATTTTTGATTGAAATTGCTGAAAAATGTAAAACGATGCCGAAATTATTTACCGCGGAAAATGGCGTTTTAGACAGCGGCGCTTTTTTAAAAGTATGCGGTTTGTTTGTAGGTACGGATTCCGGCGCTATGCATTTGGCTGCTGCCGTAGGGACGAAGTGTGTAGGTGTATTTGGTTATACGGATCCGCTTCAAATAGGACCTGCGCCTTTAGAAAGACATGTGATAATAAAGAAAGACGATATTTCGCAAGTTATGCCGGAAGATATTGTTTCAAAAATTATAGCGCAGTACGGAGTCTGTTGAACACAAGCAGTGCATTTTTGTATTGTGTATGGACGGTAGCTACCCTGTGATAAAAATCGGAGGATGCAAAAGATGGTATGGAAATCAGTAGGTGTTTCAGAACTTCAGATTGAAAGAAGGAAATTTGAGCCGGTTCTTCCGGATATATTAAAAAACGGAGCGGTTTCTGTAAAACCTGTTGAGGGAAAGATTACGCAGTCTGTAGCGGATCAGTCTAAAATAAAAGGGATTTTTAAAAATATCTATGGTTTGCCTGAAATTACATTTAAAAAAGGCATAAACAAAGTTGTTGCAGAGAAAGCCGTAAAAGTTGCTGTAGTTCTTTCGGGAGGGCAGGCTCCGGGAGGACATAACGTAATAGCAGGTCTTTTTGACGGATTAAAAATAGCAAATAGTAAAAACACTTTAATAGGCTATCTCGGAGGTCCTTCGGGAATTTTGGAAAATAAATATAAAGTGATTTCCGAAGAACTATTATGCGAATACAGGAATACTGGCGGTTTTGATTTTATACAGTCGGGGAGAACAAAAATTGAAACACCTGAACAATTTTGCTTGACGAAAGACAATCTTTTAATGTCTAATGTAGATGCGCTGGTAGTTGTCGGCGGAGACGACTCAAATACTAATGCCGCTATGATAGCAGAATACTTAAAAAAAGAAAAATTGGATAAATGTGTTGTAGGTGTTCCCAAAACTATTGACGGCGATTTAAAAAATAAATATATTGAAACTTCGTTTGGTTTTGATACGGCGACAAAAATTTATTCGGAACTTGTTGGAAATATCTGTAGAGATGTAAATTCCGCTCAGAAATACTGGCATTTTATCCGTCTTATGGGCAGAAGCGCTTCTCATATTGCGTTGGAAGTCGGGTTTAAAACGCAGCCTAACATTATTTTAATCGGCGAAGAGATTTTAGAAAAGAAGATGAGAATTGTCAAAGTTGTTGAAAATATCGTTGATGTTATAATCAAACGTTCGCAGGCTGGTAAGAATTTCGGAGTTGTTTTAGTACCCGAAGGGCTTATAGAGTTTATACCTGAAATGAAAAAGCTTATTTCGGCTCTTAATGATGCTTTGGCTGAAAATGCAAGTACTGTCGCAGAGGTTAATTCAGTGGCAGGTAAAAAAGAATTTATCTGCACTAAGCTTCCGTCGGAACTTTCCGATTTAATGAAGTCGCTTCCTTCAGGCATTGCTTCACAGCTTATGTTGGACAGAGATCCTCACGGCAACGTTCAGGTATCGTTGATTGAAACGGAAAAACTTTTAATTGAAATGGTGCACAAAAAGCTTTCCGAACTGAAAAAAGAAAATAAATATAGAGGTAAATTCTCGACTATTACGCACTTTTTCGGATATGAAGGACGTTGCGGAATTCCGTCAAATTTTGATGCAAATTATACTTATGCTTTGGGCTATAATGCAGCTGTTCTTGTGCTGAACGGACTTACGGGTTATTTGTCGTCTGTAAGAAATCTTGCAAGATCCCCGAAACAGTGGGAATGTGGCGGGATTCCTCTTACAATGATGATGAATATTGAAAGAAGACACGGTAAAGAAAAGCCCGTCATACAAAAAGCTTTAGTTGATTTAAACGGCAGACCGTTTAAGGAATTTGTCAAAAACAGAGATAAATGGGCTCTAAGCGAAAGTTATATTTTCCCGGGACCAATACAGTATTTTGGACCTGCGGATGTAATGGATATGACGACGAGAACGCTTAAATATGAGCAGTCTGAAAAGTAACGTCAAATGACTGCTAAAATAAAAAGAGATATCTCTTTTTATTTTATAAAAGACTCTCGCTCTTTTTCACTCCATATTTTATCTGTTTTATGGAAAAGCTATTTTCTATTGGTTTCTATTAACTATATTATTCTTTGCCGGTTATGTTTAAATGAATTCAGATCATTTTCAAATTTTGCGTCAATGAAGTTGCTTTGTTAGACTATTTACCTGAGTTGATAGAAAACATTGATCAGTTTAAGCTAGCGGTAGATTTAAAAGAAGTATAGGAATATATAATGGAAAAATTTATTTCAGGGTTTCTGATGGTATAGATGCAAAACTTCAAGAGATAAAAGACTTTTTTAATAATAAAATTGGAATTCTAAAAGAAAAGATGAGCAGGATTAGCAATGATTTAATAAATGTTATCAACAGTATTGGCTTTCTTAAGGGACAAAGTGTTCTTACTTTACTACAAGCATCACAACCACCAGAATTACCAGGATCGACATCTAGAGATGGATGAAGTCCGTAGCAAGTAATGAGGAAGAGGAAATCAAAGATAAGTCCCCAGAAAATGAAAAGCCTTCGGAACAATCCCAGAACTAAAGGAAAACTTTAATTTAATACATATTTATTTAACGCAGAAGGATTACCAATGAAAATGAGCGTAAAGGCAGAGGCAGGTAAATTGATATACGCTATTTGCTGTAACTGCGCTCTTTAAGCTTGGCGGTGGTTGCGAGGATCAGCTGCCTCTGAAATATTTATCAATGTTGTTTGATGAGTTAAAGGCTGGAGTTCGTGTGGAATAGATAAACGTATAGATTGTGTTTTATCGTAAGATTATTATATGCAGATTGCTAAACTCTATGTGCCGCCGGCACACGCTAGTACATTTTAACGGGCGGAACTTTTGAGAAATTTGTAAAAGAAATAACACAATGTCGTTGTTAAAAAACTTCAAAGATAAATATTTCAGAGGCAGCCGAATTCAGCATATTTTTAATTCTGTTAATCTATAACAATTATATTCGTACTGCTGTAAAATTTTATGATTCCTCTCAAAAGTTTGTTCTTTGCGGTTTCATTGCCTGTTTTCATATTTTGAAAGAGAAAAGTTAAGGCAGCAAGATTTTACCGAGAGAGATCTTTATTTATCCGCGTCCTTAAATGGGAAAGATTAAACCCTTGACAAACATTGCCAGATATATTTTCACGATTCTTTTATCCTCTCACTTTAAAAGAGGAGAAAAGATAACTCTGTGAAAGTAGCTGTCTTATTTTTTCTTTTATCCTCCCGCTTAAATACTTTAATATTGTCGTTCGTTTATACCGCGTCCCCCACTCTTGAAATGAAAATCGTTAAAGTCATCATCAATTTTCTATTAAGAGTCTAAAATTAATCCGTCTGTCATTTTAAAAAATTGAATCTTTTGATGAGTCTAAAAAAAAACAATAAAAAGCTGGATGTTTAGGGAATAAAGTCTGCTCAATAGGACAGACAATATACGGCAAAGTAAAGTTATTAAAGCCGGCAGATAATTCAGGGAGAAAAAGTCTATTCAAAATAACAAACAACAGCCGTTATTTTCTTAAACTTTTTAAAAACTGAGAGAAAACAGATAAAAACTTTTTATTGTAATAACTGTTACAGTTCAGCTCAAACTTCTATTTTAATTTTAACCGTTTTGGATTTTGTTATAGATTTTGTGGCATTAATCTGCTTTAAAGCTTTTTCAAGGTTTTCAGAATATGTTTCGTGCGTAATTATGGTAATTCTGCCGTAATCCTTTTTGCTTATATTAAATTGTGCAGAACTTCCTGCTATTGAAACTTTAAATTCGGACAAAATACCCGAAATTTTTGATAAAACGCCGGGTTTGTCTATGACCATAAACTTTAAATAGTAAGGCGCTTTACTCTTACCTGCAGGAAGAATTTTAATTTTTTTCGTACTGTCGTAAACCACGTCTGGAACAATACCTGCGGTATTTGTAACGATAGATTTTGAAAGATTTATAATATCGGACATAACTGCGCTCGCTGCCGGCAGCTGTCCCGCACCTTTTCCGTAAAATAAAACGTCGCCTGAATCTTTTCCCGTAATCATAATGGCGTTATATTCGTTTTCAACTGTTGCAAAAGCGTGATCGTGGTTTACAAGGCATGGCTGTACGGACAAATCTATTCCGTCTTTTGTTTTCTGTGCAGAACCTATAAGTTTTACGTCATATCCGAAGTCCTGCGTTATTAAAATGTCCTCAATATTTAAATCCGCAATGCCTTTGATGAGCGATATATTTTTAACTTTTACCCAGCTGCCCCAAGCAAGAGAAGCGAGTATTGCAAGTTTGTTTGCCGTGTCAATGCCGTTGACATCAAAAGACGGATCAGCTTCGGCATAGCCGACTTTTTGGGCGCTTTTTAGTGCTTCTTCATAAGGAACACAGCGTTTTTTCATTTCGCTTAGAATAAAATTTGTAGTGCCGTTCAAAATGCCTTTAATTTCGAGTATTTCTTCGGAAGCAAGCCCCTCGCTTAAACCTTGTACCACCGGAATTACGCCGCCGACAGAAGCTTCGTAATATATTGATTTCTGGCAAATTTGCGCCGTTGTGAAAATCTGATCCCAGTATTTTGCAAGCGCGGCTTTATTTGCGCTGACAATATTTTTGCCCGCTTTTAAAGATTCTATTATTATTGTTCTCGCAGGTTCATATCCACCGATAAGCTCAACAATCAAATCTATTTCAGGGTCTTTTATTATATCTTTAAAATTTTTGACGTAAAGTTCAGGTTTGTCTATGGGGTTTAAATCGCAGATCGATTTTATGCGTATAGGTTTGCCGACTTTTCTTAGAACTATTTTTTTGTTTTCTTCTAATATTTTTACTACACCTTTGCCTACTGTTCCGTATCCTATGAGACCTATATTAATATAATTTTTTTCCATATCCCATCCTTGATATTTTTCAATTTTTATTTATCTGCGGTGGTCTTGTTTATTTTGCGTACATTTTGTAATTTTGCTGCGGAGCAAAATGCTGTTGAATATTTTATTATGATCCGCCGGAGACATTTTTACATATCTTTTGCCACATTTGTCGGAATTTATGCCGTACAAAACAAAAACTTCGTTTTTTTGCAAGTTTCTGGATCTTTCATAAATAGTCAAAAAATCCTGTCTGACTGTACACTGTGACTTTGGTTTTACGCTCTTCGTTGATGAAAAGACTTTGTTTCTCGCGCTGTGTTTACCGCCGAAATGTTTTGTCGCTCGCTCGGTTATGGCTTTTCTAAATATAGGTATCCGTATTGCTCGTGGATGCTTATATTTTTTGTAAATATATAAATATATATAAGGCGGCAGTTTTTCTAAAGTTTTTAGACAGTTCTGTACTCAGCATATTTTATTTAAACTCATAGTCTATATTACTTTTCTGAGAGTTGTAGTAGGCTTAAATGAAACCTTTTTCCCCGGCGGAATGAGAATCACTTCTCTAGTTTTAGGGTTTCTACCCTGTCTGGCTTTGCGGGATTTTGCTCTAAAAGATCCAAGGCCAGATAAAGAAATCACTCCGCCGTTTTTTAAAGTAATCTGGATTACTTTAACCAAAGCTTTTATCGCTTTGTTTGAATCGCCTTGTGTCAATCCTGAAATGTCAGCAACCTGTTTAACAACATCAGGTTTTTTCATCAAATTAATACCTCCACTCAAAATAAACTTTATTTTTTCAAAAATACATTCATTTTATAATAAATTTCAATAAAAATGTCAATTATTATGAAGTATCGGATTGACAATAATAGTAATCTTTCGTTATAATATTCTCTTATAATGGGGCTATAGCTCAGCTGGAAGAGCGCTTGCATGGCATGCAAAAGGTCAGGGGTTCGATCCCCCTTAGCTCCACATAAAGGTTATAGAATACAGAAGAATTTCAGCGTAGAAAAAATATAATTTATGACTGTTCGGTAAAAGGACACGGGATTTTCAGAAAGGAATAGAAGAAGAGGGGTGGCAGTCAAGAAAGTGATGGTTTGGAAGCAGAATGCTGATAATTTTTATAAAAGAAAAAAAGCCATGCCGGGTTTCTAAGTTTTTACAGTCTTCTCAAAAACAAACTGTTATTTTCGTCTATTTTAAGGTTAGGGTATGAAAAGTAATTAACTAATATGGATAAATTCAAAGAGACAGTTAACCTGTCTAAACAGAGGGATAAAATGAGAGTGCCGTCTTAGGAAGTAACAGTAGGAAATCGATAGCAAACGCTGTTTTCAATATACTCGCATAGACGTTTTTGTATAGGAAATAGTGTAAGCTTGAATATCCGTTGGACGATTATGCGTTGGAAAAAAACTGTCCGCTAAATACTTATTATTCACTTAGATTTTTTTGTCTTTCCGCCGCAGGTTATCCTTAAGAGTGCCGGAGAATATAAACACGCAAAAGCTTGTATATTGAAAGATTACTGTGCGGTGTGGCGAATGAGTAATACGTTTGACGGTGCAAGCAAGCCTATAAGCAGGGGTTTAATTTATCCTCTCTGTGTCTATATTTTTTTAGGTTTAAAAATTGGAATAAGGAGAAATATAAAATGATTTATTCGGAGTACATTAACTGCGAAACTAAAGGGTATACTGATATTATTAATATAACGGACGATATTAAAAGAATTGTCGTCCGTTCTGGAATTACAAACGGTATAGCGACTTTGGGCGTGACAAGTTCTACGTCTGCTATCACGACTCTTGAATTTGAACCAGGACTTATTGTGGATTTTCGCAAATCTCTTGAAATAGTTGCTCCTGTTGACGGTTTTTATGCCCATGACGAAAAATGGCATGACGGCAACGGTTTTTCTCATATACGCTCTTCATTGATAGGCACGTCAAAGACCATACCCATTGCGTCAAAATCTCTGATGACGGGAACCTGGCAGCAAGTGATTTTAGTGGATTTTGATAACAGACCGCGAAGCAGAAAAGTTTTCGTTCAAATTTTCGGAGAATAACTAAGTGAGTTTGAAGGTTATAGCGGGTACAGCTCGCGGAAGAATAATAAAAACTCTGCCTCATGATAATTTGTCCATACGACCTATGCTCGGCAGAATGAAAAAGTCAATTTTTGATATAATACAATTTAAGATTCCCTGTTCTGTTTTTATTGATTTGTTTGCAGGAGTGGGTTCGGTTGGAATTGAAGCTCTTTCACGTGGCGCAAAAAAAGTGGTATTTGCAGAGTTAAGCGATATTTCTCTCTCACTAATTAGACGCAATGTAAATATGCTGGGGTTTAATGACAAAGCGAAAATTATTAAATGCCACGTAATAAAAGATTTTGCCGTTTTGCAGGATAAATATGACATAGTTTTTATGGGACCTCCTTACAAAGACGAAAATAAAAAAGCGTTTGCGCTTACTTATCCTGCGTTAAAAAATGTGGTGAGATACAATATTTTAAAAGACGACTCCATTTTAATAGCGCAGAAACATATAAAAGAACCTGTCGGAAATATTACAGGACTTGAATGTTTTAGGACAGAGAAATATAGCGATACTATTATTTCTTTTTACAAGCGGGCAAAATTGGAAAACATAAGAAATGAGACAGGATTTTAAGATAAGTTATTCAAGAGTAAATGCGTATTTGTTTTGTCCGTATAAATACAAACTTATATATTTAGATAATCTTCATATTCCGATTAATGCGGATATCACTTTCGGACATATCATTCATAAAGCGCTTGAAAAATTTCACGCTGGCAGGGAACAGTCTTATGACATGTTATTTGAGTGTTATGATGATGCGTGGAGAAATGACGGATTTGACGATCCGCAACAGATATTTGAATATTATGAATGCGGCAGACGTATGCTTGCAAATTATTATAAATCTTTTAACGTATCAGATACAGAAGTTTTATATGTTGAAAAAGCGTTTGACGCAAATATAGGAAAATATAAATTTATAGGTATTATTGACAGAATTGATAGATATCCTGACGGCAAATATGAAGTTGTGGATTATAAAACTCATGCGAAGATATGGGAACAGAAAAGAGTGGATAAAGATTTGCAGTTGAGTTTTTACGTATATGCGTGCAGAAACGTTTTTGGTTTTGATCCCGATGAAATATCGGTTTATTTTTTATCTGAAAATAAAAAGATTTACACAAAGAGATCTCGAAGCGAAATATCTGATGCAATAGATGTCGCAATAGAAACTGCAGAGAATGTAGCGGCTGAAAATTTTGATCCTGACGTTTCAAAGTGCCAGACGTGCGATTTTAAGTTAAAATGCAAATTTTCGGCTTATAAAAAAGCGGATGCCGAATTGTATCCGGCATAATTGGACCCTAGCGGCAGAGCTGCTGTTGAGAACGCGGTAGTTAAAATAGGTAGAATAAATGAGTGAGTTAATGGTGGTGAAATTTGGTGGAAGTTTGACTAAAAATCCACAGGTGCAGAGCAGGTTTCTTGAAGAACTGGCTTTAATTTCAAAAAGACAAAATATTATTTTGGTGCATGGCGGCGGACCTGAAATAAATGCGCTGCTTGAGAAATTTGCAATACCGAGCAGATTTGTAAACGGCTTAAGGTTTACCGATGCGGATACACTGGGCATTGTTGAAATGGCTTTGAGCGGTAAAGTAAACAAGGTTTTGACTACAGGTCTTATAAAAAACGGCGCAAATGCTGTCGGAATATCCGGTAAAGACGGAAAAAGCGTAATATGCAGACAGGTTGAGCATCTCGGCTTTGTCGGCGAACCAGTTAAAGTAAACAGAAAACTTATAGACGTCTTAATAAAAGCCGGATTTTTGCCCGTTATAGCTTCTATTGCCGCTGACACTGAAGGCAACATTATGAATGTCAACGCTGACACTTTAGCTGCTTCAATAGCTGCGGCTTTTAAAGCGCAGAAACTCATATTTTTAACGGATGTTGCTGGAGTACTTGATAAAAATAATAACACGATTAAAAAAATTAAAATAAAAGAAATAAACTCTTTAATAGAGGATAAAACCATAACCGGCGGAATGATACCAAAGATTAAAGGCTGTGCCGAATCCGTTAAAAAAGGCGTAAAAGAAGTATGGATAGCAGAGGGGATAAACGGGATACAAAAAATAAGGGGAACAGTAATAAAACAGTAATAAAGAAGTGAAAATAACAGGGAAATTTGAGATAAATAATATATATCAGGGCGATTGTATTGAGCTTTTGAAAAATATCGCCGCTGAGTCTGTTGATTTAATTTTTGCAGATCCGCCGTATAATTTACAATTGAATGGAGAACTCTATCGTCCAAATCAAACAAAAGTGGATGCTGTTTCGGACGAGTGGGATAAGTTTGAGTCAAAAGAAAAATATGATGAATTTTCAAATTCCTGGCTTAAAGAATGTTATAGAGTTTTAAAGAAAAGCGGAAGTTTTTGGGTTATAGGCACATATCATAATATTTTTAGAGTCGGTTCAATTATGCAAAATGTAGGTTTTTGGATTTTAAATGATATAATCTGGATTAAAACTAATCCAATGCCTAATTTCAAAGGTACAAGATTCAATAATGCTCATGAAACCTTAATATGGGCGACAAAGTCCGCTAAGTCCTGCTATACGTTTCATTACCATGCAATGAAAGCGATGAATGATGATTTACAAATGCGTAGTGATTGGTTTATTCCAATATGTCATGGTAAGGAGAGAATTAAGATCAACGGAAAAAAGGCGCATTCTATACAGAAACCGGCTGAATTACTATACAGAATTATGATATCAACTTCAAACTTAGATGATTTGGTTTTAGATCCGTTTATGGGAAGCGGCACAACGGCAGCTGTTGCAAAAAGGCTTGGAAGAAACTTTATAGGTTTTGAAAAAGAGAAAACTTATATAGATGTTGCAAATAGTATGTTAAAGAAAATTGTATCGATAAAGAAAGAATTGTTACTTTATAAAATTGAAAATCCCAAGCCGAAAGTTGCTTTTGGAAATCTTATAGAAAAGGGATATGTAAAAATAGGTGAAAAATTATATTCAGAAAAGAAAGATAAAGAAGCTGTTGTTCAAGCGGATGTATCAATAGAAAGCGAAAATGAGATTGGTAGCATTCATAAAATCAGTGCAAAAATACTAAATAAAGAAAGTAATAATGGTTGGGATTTTTGGTATGTTTTGAGAAATAATGAACTAATATCGATTGATAGTTTAAGATATGCCTATAAGAGAGATTTTTCTAATAAGAGTAAAGCTGATCAAGGTAGTGCAAATTGAATTTAAGGGAAATTGTGTTGAAGAACTGAATGATACTTTGTTGGGATATGTGGCAGAAAGTAGTAAGAAGGCAAGGAAAAAAATGTGAATTTTAATAAATTTAAAGAAATACTTTTAACGGGGAAGTATTTGAAAGATCTAAAGCCGACTTGCTAGAAAAAATATCATATAAATCGGAAAGATATGTGGGATTGTTTAGACCGACAAAGCCCAAGGCGAAAATTTTACAAAACTTGTTACAATCACAAGAAATCAAATTTGGAGATGCTTTTGAAAAATTAATTGAATTATACCTTACAGAAAACGGTTTTACTATTCTTCCAAAGAAAATTTCCGGCGAAAAAATAAATGAATCGTTGATTATTGATCAATATTTTAAAATTAAAGAAAAAATTTATTTTATAGAACAAAAAATTAGAGATGACCATGATTCTACGTAGATCCTGATTTAACAAAAAAATAAGAACTATTATGAAAAAGAATTAACTTCTTTATCTGAAGACTATAAAATTAATACACATTTGTTCTATGGCAAAGCTGTTTTTAGCTATTTGAAAGTACCTTATTATATATGGGATGAAATAGTTGAACACTTGAAAAATTGGAAAACTGCCCTTCCTGATTTGCCTGAAGTGAATTTTGATTTAACGCCCGAAATTGCTTTCAATGAGATTAAAAATTTAAACGCTGCTGTATTTAGAAAACTTTTATCAAATGACGAAATGTATAATCAAATATTGTTAACTCTTTTTCCTGAAGGTAAAACTTTGAGATTGCTTTTGAACTATTTCAAAAATCAAGAATTGCCGATTTATTTAAAGCTGTCAGAATTATTAGAAAAGAGGTTGAGATGAATATAAAACAAATTGAAGACAAATATTTTATGCACACATATAAGCGCAGTGATTTAATAGTGAAAAAGACTAAAGACCAGTTTATATGGGATGAAGACGGCAGAAAATATCTTGATTTTTTTGCAGGCATAAGCGTATGTAATGTCGGACATTGCAATGAAACCGTAATAGAAGCGGCAAAAAAACAATTAGACAATTTCTCGCATGTTTCGAATTTATATTATGCGCCGCCGCAGATTAAATTAGGCGAGGAACTTGTTAAAAGAACATTTCCCGGCGGGAGAGTTTTTTTTTCAAATTCCGGAGCGGAAGCAAACGAATGCGCAATAAAAGTTGCAAGGAAATGGGGTTTTTTAAATCCTTCAAAAGAGGGAAACAGGTATGAGATAATTTGTTTTTTCAACTCGTTTCACGGAAGAACGCTGGCTACGCTTTCTGCGACAGGACAGGATAAATTTCATAAACTTTTTAGACCGTTGCAGGAGAAATTTGTTTTTGCGGAAATTAATAATATGGATTCCATAAAGAAACTTGCAAATAACAGAACTGTTGCCGTAATGATAGAACCTGTGCAGGGCGAAGGGGGAATAATTCCCTCAGATAAAACATTTTTAAAAGAGTTAAGAGCATTTTGTGACGACAATAACTTTCTTTTGATTTTTGACGAAATACAGTGCGGTATGGGTCGCACCGGAAAATTATATGCCTTTGAAAATTACGGCATTAAACCGGACATTGTCACTTTGGCAAAATCTTTGGCTAACGGACTGCCCTTGGGAGCTGCCGTTGCCGGAGAGAAATGCGCTGAGACTTTTTTGTATGGCGATCACGGCTCCACTTTTGGCGGAAATCCCGTATCGTGCGCCGCTGCGCTTGCGGTATTAGATATTATCAATTCAGAATTTTTAGATAATTCTTTAAAAACTGCAGAATATCTCCGCATAAAACTTGAAAATCTAAAAGATAAATATTCAGTTATAAAATGTGTCAGGGGACTCGGGTTAATGATAGGAATGGATCTTAAAATAAGTGGCAAAGATATCGTAAATTATTGTATGGATAAAGGCTTGATTATAAATTGTACTAATGATACGGTATTGAGATTACTGCCGCCACTTATAATTACGAAAAAAGACGTAGATTTTGCTGTGAAAATTTTGGAGGAGGCACTAAAATGGCAATTAACAAAGTGAGTAGTAAACCTGCATGTAGCGATGGCGTTAAAAAAGTGGTTGTAGCTTATTCAGGTGGACTTGATACGTCTGTCATTCTCTCATGGGTAAAAGAAAATTATGAATGCGAAGTTGTGGCGTGCTGTGTTGATGTAGGACAGGGAAAAGAACTTGAAGGATTAGACGAAAAAGCAAAAAAAACCGGCGCTTCAAAATCATATATAATTGATGCAAAAAAAGAGTTTGTTACAAATTATATTTACCCGACGATAAAAGTGAATGCTTTATATGAAAATAAATATTATTTGGGAACATCGCTTGCAAGACCGATAATTGCTGAGAAAATTGCGGATATTGTAAAAAAAGAAAAAGCTGATGCCGTCTGTCACGGCGCAACCGGCAAAGGAAACGATCAGGTTCGGTTTGAACTTGCTTTTAAGTCTTTAATCCCTGATGTAAAGATTATCGCTCCGTGGAGAGAGTGGGATATAAAGTCAAGGGAAGATGCTATTGATTATGCTAAAAAAAGGAATATTCCCGTTCTCGTAACAAAAACAAAACCGTATTCTTCAGATGCAAATTTATGGCATATTTCTTATGAAGGCGGAGTTTTGGAAGACCTTGAAAACGAGTACGACGAGTCAATGTTTAAAATGACTGTTTCTCCAGAAAAGGCTCCGGATAAACCAACGTATCTTACTATAGCATTTGAACAGGGCATTCCAGTTTCTATAGATGGCAATAAATTTGCGCCTGTTGAACTGATTACGAAATTAAATGAAGTTGCAGGTGCAAACAGTATAGGAAGAGCCGATATAGTTGAAAACAGGCTTGTCGGCATGAAATCAAGGGGAGTTTATGAATCTCCTGCAGCCACAGTATTGTATGCGGCACACGAAGAACTTGAATCAATTTCCATTGACCGCGATACGTTGCATTTTAAACAGTTGCTTGCCCATAAATATGCTGAAATTGCATATTATGGTTTGTGGTTTTCGCCTCTCAGAGAAGCTCTTGATGCTTTTATCAACGAAACGCAAAAATATGTTACCGGTAGTATAAAATTGAAACTTTATAAAGGAAACATTATAGTTGTCGCTAGACAAGCAAAGTATTCTTTGTATTCAGAAAAACTTGCGACTTTTGAAAAGGACGAAATTTATAATCATAAAGATGCTGAAGGGTTTATTAATCTTTGGGGATTGCCGACAAAGATAAAGGCTATGCTGAGAAAAAGTGAATAAAAACAGCGGCTTTGACATGTCGACGGTTTTGCATGCCGGCAAATATCTAGCGTTGTTATTGTAAATATTTTTAGAGAGTTAATTCCTGGGTAGAGAATAGTTTTTATTTTTTCCAATACTATGTTTTTTGACGGTACATAAATGGCTTCATCAGAATATTGTCTTTTCTGGCGATGCCGGTTCTTTCTTTTTCCTCCACTCTTGTGGTAAAACTCTCTTTTTTCTTTCTGCTATAAGGGGATGTCGGGTTGAGAGCTAAGAGATATTTTAAAGTCCTAAAGAAGTAATTGTATTGCGACAAAGACATTTTTTATCTGTTTTACTGTTAAGATGCTGAATCTTGTTTCCAGTCCGGGAATTAATATCAATAGAGAAACAATATGTCTGTTTTCTCTGTAATCTTTAAAAGTTTAAAAACAATCCAGCCTTTATTTGTCATATCCATATTGAAGGATTTTCTCCTAAGTAGACTTTGTCTTCAAATATCTAGTCTTTTATATTAAACAGGGCTTTAGAGGGAATTTGACGCTGAAAAATGTCAAAATTTTACTTTTGTAAATGATAAAAAAACTGCAATGTAACTATTTACGCGCGGTAATTAATCTGCGAAAAGTCGCTGTTTAACCAAGCAAAAAAGCTGTAAGTCTAAAAACGTCGGAAATATTGTAATGTCGGACCGACGCTCGGTTTCTGCCTCTGCCTTTGACTTAAAACTATAATCTTAGAAAGCAGGTGCAGTTTTCTAAAGTAATATCACTGCATATTTTATTTGACAATATCTGATTTGCAGAGAAAATAATTCGTCCTGCGTCGCTTAATATCAATGTTCAGAACTAAGTTCCAAATTTAATTTTTCCGCAATGACGGCAAAGGGATTTAAATGCTTGACGACTTTTTATTGAAAAAATTATCAGAAACGGAAAATGCCGGTTTACTAAGAACGTTAAATACGATACAATCAAATCCAGCGGCAAGGATCGAAATAAACGGAAGAAAATTCATAAATTTTTCATCAAATAATTATTTGGATCTTGCTGGAAATAAAGAAATAAATAAAGCAGTTGCGGACGCTGTAGAAAAATACGGATTTGCAGGCACATCTTCGCGTTTAGTTTGCGGCAATCTTTCAATCCACGAAGAACTGGAATCTGAACTTGCCGTCTTTAAAAATAAAGAGACTTCTCTTGTTTTCCCGAGCGGTTATCAGACTAATGTCGGTATTATAAGTGCGTTGATGGCAAACGAGAAAAATTCGTGCATAATAATGGACAAACTGAACCACGCTTCGCTTTGGGATGGGGTAAAACTTTCAGGCAGCAGAATTTTTGTCTATGAACACTGCGATATGAACTCGCTTGAAAAAACGCTTAAGCGAGCGCATAAACATGAAATTAAATTAACGATAACTGAATCAGTCTTTTCTATGGACGGAGATTTTGCGCCTTTAAAAGATTTTGCCGAATTATGTCTAAAATATGGTGCCGTAAGCATGGTTGATGAAGCGCATTCGACAGGTGTTTTTGGAAAAGAAGGAAAAGGACTTGCCGAAGTTTTCGGCGTTTCAAACAAAATAGATATAACCGTCGGTACGCTTTCAAAAGCTTTTGCCGCGCAGGGCGGTTTTGTCTGCGGTTCCCGTCAGCTTATCAATTTTTTAATCAATAAAAGCAGAGCTTTCATATACACAACGGCAATTTCTCCAGCAGTATGCGCCGCCGCTTTAAAATCTCTGGAAATCTTAAAAAGAAGCGCCGCTGAAAGAGCATTTTTACTTAAAACAGCAGAATATTTAAAAAAGAAATTAAACAAACTCGGTTTTAATACTTTAAATACGCAGTCGCAAATAATACCAGTTGTAACCGGAAGCGTTGAAAAAACCGAAAGAATATCGTTATATCTTCGAGAGAAAGGAATTTATATTCCGGCGATAAAACCGCCTACTGTTCCTAAAGAACAATCAAGGATAAGAATTTCGCTTACGGCGGGACATACTGCCCGGGATATTGAAAAACTGACAGATTCGATTTCAGAGATTGTCTAATTCGATTTTAATTGCGCTTATTATTTTTGATGTTTCCCGATTTGTCATTGTGAGATGTAAAAATAGAACAAGTGTATTGTTGAGATTTCTGATTATAATCCCGTGTTTTCTTAAATTCGCACAAATTTTTGCACCTATTTTAAGTTTAGAGTCGTAAGGTTTTCCTGTTTTTTTGTCTTCAACAATTTCTATGCCCGCCATTACTCCGCAATGCCTGATATTTCCGACTCTGTTATGCTCTAGCAATGATGCGAGTTCTTTTTCTAAGTGTTTGATTTTAGATTGCAGCTTCTGTAAAATTTTATTTTGTTTTAGCGTATCAAGAACCGCATTTGCAGCAGCGCATGCAAGCGGATTTGCCGTATAAGAATGTCCGTGAAAAAAAGTTTTAAATTCTTCATATTTTCCTAAGAAAGCACTATAAATTTCATTTGTGGTAGCAGTAATAGCCAGAGGCATATATCCGCCTGTTATGCCTTTTGACAGACATATAAAATCGGGTTTAACATCCTCATGCTCTACTGCAAACATTTTTCCGGTTCTTCCAAATCCCGTAGCGATTTCGTCGCAGATTAAAGGTATTCCGTACTGCTTGCAAAGATTTGCGTATTCTTTAAGATAACCTTTGGGCATTATTATCATACCTGACGCTGCCTGATTCAGAGGCTCGATGACAGCAGCAGCAATTTTTTTATTATTTTCGGCAAGAATTGACTCAACCTCTTTTATGCACTGTCCCCTACAGTTCATCTGCATATTGTGATCTTTAAAATTTTCTGCAGTTGCGGGAAACTTTATTTCCTTTTTTCTGTAAACGCATCTATAGCAGTAAGGCGACATTGCAAAATAACTTTTAAAGAGCAAAGATCTAAACCTTAAATGGAACAAATCTGTGCCGCCTACTGAAACAGCGCCTATAGTGTCTCCATGGTAGGCGTTTTTTAAAGACAGAAAAAAGCTTCGTTTTTCATTTTTAAACTGCCAGTACTGATAAGCCATTTTTAACGCAACTTCTACGGCGGTAGAACCGTCATCAGAATAAAAAATTTTTTTTAAATTATCAGGCAGTATTTTTAAGAGTTTTTCGGATAAATCTATCGCGGGTTTGTGCGTAAGTCCAAGAAAAGTTGTATGTGAAACTTTATCAATCTGTTTTTTTACTGCTTTGTCTATTCTGGGATTTCTGTGACCTAAAAGAGTTACCCACAGAGAAGATACTCCGTCGAGATACTTTTTCCCATCAACGTCATACAAATATGAACCTTTCGCTCTGTCTATTATTAAAGGTTTGCACGGATCGTCATTCAGCCAGTCCGCCATTTGCGTAAAAGGATGCCAAATATTGTTTTTATCTGAGTTTGTCAATGCCATCTTTATTTTATTATCCATCTGTTTTTCTCCAAATCAACTTTTTCATTGTATTCCAGCTCTAAAACGGACAGCTTCGTTATTTTTTTTATGATTGAAGCATTGGATTTTACCGAAACGTCATTGTTATTTTTCTTGCCGCTTAATATAACTCCTAAAATCTTTTGCCTGTCTCTTTTTAATTTTTCAACTGTAAGCAGCGTATGATTGAGCGTGCCTAAACCGAATCTCGCAACTACGATAACCGGAAGATTAAACTTTTTTATTAAATCGCTCACAAAAAAGTTTTGTTTTAGGGGGACTAAAATGCCGCCGACTCCCTCAACTACGGTGAACTCGTATTTGTTTAAAAAATATTCAAACGCATCGTTAATTTTTTTTAAATCAAAAATTCTGTCTGAAGCTCTTCTTTCAAGTAAAGACGCTCCGTAAGGAGACATAGGATTTTTAAAAAATATAGGCGTGACCGTTTCAGTGTTTTCGTCAATTTTCGCGGCTTTAATTAAGGCTTTTGCATCATTTCTGTCGCCGGTTGACACTGGTTTAAAAACGCCGGTATTTATGCCAGATTTTTTAAGAGTTTCCGCTATTTTACACGATACATAAGTCTTCCCCGCTTCCGTGTCAGTCGCTGTTACAAATATTCCTTTATACATTTTATACCTTTTAGCGCAGTGCGATTATTATAAAAATAATTGTGCATATCAGTGAACAATAATTATATTTACCGGATAGCGGTGGGATACGACAGAAAGACAAATTAAATGCCTGTCTAAAACGTCTCCGCAGCGGAGAAAAAGACAACTGTCGCAGCCGATAAACTGCATATAGCGTTATCTGAAACAAGTTCCCAGACAGTTTCTATTCGGAAAAAGTATTTTTAATTTATGTATTTCTTTTTAAATTCCAGACTGTCTACGTCTTTCTCTGCCGTATTTACGAAAATATTGTCGCCTTCTTTAAATTCTCCTGAAATGAGTTTTGAAGAAAGAGGATTAAGTAAATATGTCTGTATAGCTCTTTTTAAAGGTCTTGCTCCGAAAGCGGGATCATATCCTTTTGAGGAAATAAAATCTTTCGCTTTATCAGTGAGCTTTACATGAATATTTTTTGCCGCAAGGCGGCTTTCAAAGGATTTAATCTGTATGTCAATAATTTTATTTAATTCCGTCTCACCCAAATTTCGGAATATTATTATTTCATCTATTCTGTTTAAAAACTCCGGTTTGAAATAGTTACGGAGTTCCTGTGTAACTTTGTTTTTCATTTCGTCATAGTTGTCAGATTCCTGAATATGCTGAGAACCTATATTTGACGTCATTATGACCACCGTATTTTTAAAATCAACGGTTTTTCCCCGTCCGTCCGTAAGTCTACCGTCGTCAAACAGCTGAAGCATAACGTTAAACACTTCACGATTTGCTTTTTCAATCTCGTCAAACAAAACTATGCAGTAAGGCCTTCTTCTTACGGCTTCCGTCAACTGCCCGCCCTCTTCAAATCCAACATATCCGGGCGGAGCACCTATAAGACGAGAGACGCTGTGTTTTTCCATATATTCGGACATATCGATTCTTACTATATTTTTTTCATCGTCAAATAGCAGCTCCGCAAGTGCTTTTGCAAGTTCCGTTTTGCCGACGCCCGTAGGACCCAAAAATAGAAATGAACCTATGGGTCTGTTGGTATCCGAAAGTCCCGAACGGGAACGTCGTACAGCATTTGCTATTGCGGATATCGCTTCGTCCTGTCCTATGACTCTCCCATGCAGTTTATCTTCCATTTTAAGAAGTTTCTGCATCTCGCTTTCCATCATGCGCGTAACAGGTATTCCCGTCCACTTGCTTACGACTCCGGCAATATCTTCTTCGTCAACTTCTTCTTTTAGCATCTTTTTTTCTTTCTGCTGTTTAAGGAGTTTTTTATTTTCTTCTTCAAGCTGTTTTTGTGTCTGCGGAATTTTTCCGTAACGAATTTCCGCAACGGCGTTTAAATCGCCGTTTCTTTCGGCTTTCTGCTCTTCAATTTTCATATTTTCAATTTCTGCCTTAAGCCGTCTGATTTCTGAAATCGAAGATTTCTCTTTTTCCCACTGAGCTTTCATTTCAGCGGAATCCCGCTTCAATTTATCTATTTCTTTTTCCATGTTTGCAAGACGTTCTTTTGATGTAGCGTCAGTCTCTTTTTTTACAGCCTGTCTTTCAACTTCAAGCTGCCTTAGTCTGTGTTCCACAGAGTCAAGTTCCGCCGGCATGGAATCTATTTCTATTCTCAGTTTGCTTGCAGACTCGTCAACCAAATCTATCGCTTTATCCGGCAGATATCTGTCCGTTATATATCTTGCGCTTAACACCGCAGCGGCAACCAACGCCGAATCTTTTATTTTAACGCCATGATGCACTTCATATTTTTCTTTTATGCCTCTCAAAATCGCAATGGTGTCTTCAACAGTCGGTTCGCCTGCAAAAACCGGCTGGAAACGTCTTTCCAAAGCGGCGTCTTTTTCAATATATTTTCTGTATTCGTCAAGAGTTGTCGCTCCGACAAGTTTAAGTTCTCCGCGTGCAAGCATAGGTTTCAGCATATTTGCGGCATCAACCGTCCCTTCGGCGGAACCAGCTCCGACTATAGTGTGCAGCTCGTCGATAAAAAGAATTATCCTGCCTTGAGCCAACTGAATTTCTTTTAGAACCGCTTTGAGCCTGTCTTCAAATTCGCCTCTGTATTTTGCGCCTGCTATCAATGCTCCCAAATCTAAAGCCATAACTTTTTTATCTTTTAAGTTTTCGGGAATATCTCCGGAAATTATACGCTGTGCCAGTCCTTCTACTATTGCCGTTTTACCGACGCCAGGCTCGCCTATAATGACAGGATTGTTTTTCGTTCTTCTTGATAAAACCTGCACGCATCTGCGGATTTCTTCGTCTCTGCCTATAACGGGATCAAGTTTTCCGCGTCTTGCCAGGTCTGTTAAATCTCTTCCATATTTTTCCAAAGCCTGATATTTGTCTTCGGGATTCTGATCCGTGATTCTCTGATCGCCTCTTATACTTACAAGTATTTTTAAAATAATGTCTTTTGTAAGTCCGTATTTTTTTAATATTTTTGAAGCGTTTTCAGAACTTTCTTCAGATATGGCGATAAAAATGTGTTCTGTAGAAATAAACTCATCTTTTAGATTTTTTGCCGTCTTTTCGGAATTATTTAAAATTTTGTTTAATCCCTGAGACAAAAATAAATTTCCGCCTGAAACTTTCGGGTTTTTTTCAATTTCCGAGAGCAAATCTTTTAAAATATTTGCAGACAGCATATTTTCCTGCTCTGGTGTCGCAGATTTTTTTATTATTTTGCCGACCGTCCCGTCCTGCTGCTTAACTAAAGCGTATAAAAGATGCTCAGAAGTGATTTCCTGATTGCCGTATTCCGACGCTATATTTTGCGCCTCTGCCAGAGCTTCTTGTGATTTAATCGTAAATTTAGAAAGATTCATATTATCCCCCTCCCCTTGTATACAAATCAGATATTATTTGTATATATTGCGGTTTATCTTGGAACTGCTGCACTGTTTCAAGCTGTCCGCTTAAACAATTTTTCTAAATTCCTGTAAAACCATATACTGCAGAATGCGATGCTTCTAAACAATATCTTGTTCTTCTTAGGATAAACATCTTTGCTTTACTTTTGATATTTCATTCCTTACTGGTGACGTTAAGTCTCCGCCGGTTCGTGATGCAGTTGACAATGAAATAGGAAAGAGGAGCAATCTTGAAACTATAGAAGTAATAGGTACTGGCGGTAGAATGATAAACGTTTATAACATAGCGGGTTTAAACTATATATCAGAGGTTGTATTATTGTACTTTCCTTTTGCTTTGAATCCATTACTATTATACATTTTTTTCTCATCATGTCTGAAAAGAAAGGATGCCATTTCGGACTTAACCCGGAGTCTTTTATGTAGTAATTTTGCAGTTCAGGATTGTAACTTTTTAAAAAAAAGAGCGGCGCCTTGCCCTCCGAATCCAAAAGAGAGAGACAGAGCAGAATTTATAATCTTTCTTTTTGCTTTGTTTGGAGTATAATCCAGTCCCAGATTTATATCGGTATGCTTAAAATTTAAAGTAGGGGGGACAATATTGTTTTTTATCGCAAGTGCTGAGAAAACCGCTCCTGTCATTCCAGAAACTCCGAGTATATGTCCTGTCGCCGCTTTTGTAGAGCTTAAAGAAATTTTATCTGCGTTTTCAAAGTTTTCTGCAACAGCCATGCTTTCGTAATAATCGTTTAACTTTGTGCCGCTTCCGTGCATGTGTATATAATCGGGCGTTTCTGAGTTTACGGCTTTTTTTATTATATATTTCATCTTTTTATGCGAATTTACGGACAGAGGGTCGTTTGAATAAATTCCGTTTGAAAAACCCTTAATTTCACAGTAAACTTTTGCTCCGCGGCTTAATGCTTTTTTTATATCTTCAACTATAACAAAACAGGCGCCTTCCGCTATTGCAAAACCGTCTCTGTTTTTGTCAAAAGGACTCGGATTGTGTTTTGCTAAAACCCTCATATTCTTAAACGCCGAAATATACAGGGGGTGTATTGAAGTTTCGGCGCTCCCGCATATAACTACATCGCATAGTTCGCTTTCTATAAAGTTACAGCTTTTTGTAATTGTCAAAGCGCCTGTTGCACATGCCGCAGATATTGCAAGCATAGTACCGTGAAACCTGAAAATTTTTTTGAGTCTTTCTAAGAGAGTATTTTCAAAAGTAAAAACTTTGTTAAAGAGGTTTATTTTGCTTTCTCCAATGCAAAATCCGATTCTTTTTTCCTTATATCCCGAATTTCTTATGTCAGCTTCCTGCAGAGCTTCAAAAATTGCACTTTTTGCCATTTCATATTGTCGCATATCATCCTGCATTTTAAAACCGTAAACCGGAGCAGTGTATGTGTCGTATTGTTTGTCATAACGGATTTGAGATTCAGAATTGATAAGTCTCCGCCAGTTTATTTCTTTGCCTGAACCCAGAGGTGAAACTATCCCGATTCCCGTAATTCCGAATTTTTTTGTGTTTTTCATCTGAGTTTTCCGCTTTCTGATTTTTGCCGCTGCCTTTCCCGGATAAACTTAATTTATCCGCAGTGACAGCAAGAAAGATTTCTGTATTGTTGTTTATGCTATTCTTGAATCAAAGTTAAAAATCTGTCCAGATACTGTTTTTACCCCGGCGAGAAAAAGAATAAAATCGGCAAGCTCTTTGATGTCTGTCGTAACATTTAAAACGCTTTTCCGTTTAACCTCTTCAATGTATGCATCTCCCGCATTGTCGCCCATACTTGTAAAATGAAAACCCGGCAAAACCGCATTTACGGTTATTCCGAAACGTCCTGCCTCTCTTGCAGCTGTTCTTGTTAGAGATATAACCCCTGATTTTGAAGCTGAATAGCATGCCGCGCCGACGTAAGATTTAAACGCTGAAATTGATGCGATATTTATTATTGAGCCGTTTCTCTGCTTTATCATTGCTCTTAATGCCTCTTTGATTATGTAAAAAGTTCCGTTTAAATTTGTTTTAATGACGCGTTCCCACATTTCGTCGGTCATTCTAAGTATGGTTGCGCGTTCTGTAACTGATGCATTGTTTATAACGCAGTCAATTTTGCCGAACTCTCCGATTGAACTTTTTATAAGCTCCTTTACTTCATCATGCTTTGATATGTCCGCTTTTGTAAATTTAGAATTTGGAACTGTATAATCCGGCCTGCTATTTTTGTAACAGCCGCAGATATTCCAACCGTTTTTCGAAAAAGCTGATGCAAGTTCTTTGCCTATTCCTCTTGAAATTCCTGTTATCAATACTGTTTTCGCTTTCATAGCTGCCTCTTTAAAATTGATGTCGTCGTTTCGGACAAAAATACGCTTAGTTTAGAATAACGGAGAAAATAATAATAAATTATATAAAAAATACAATTGACAGTGATTTTTTTGTATAATTTTTCAACTGGATTCAAAAAGGTTTTAAAATGGAAAAAGTTTATAATTCTAAAGAAATTGAAGAAAAATGGCGTAAATACTGGATAGAAAATAAGACATTTTCAGCGAAATCGGACGGAAACAAGAGACCGTTTACCATGTTTATTCCGCCTGCTAATATAACTGGATCTTTGCACATGGGACATGCTTTGAATGTCACTCTGCAGGATATAATAATAAGATTTAAGAAGTTGAAAAGATATAATACTTTATGGGTTCCTGGTACGGACCACGGCGGTATTGCTACTCAAAATGTTGTTGAGAAACTTCTTAAAAAAGAAGGCAGAACAAAATATGATTTAGGACGGGATAAATTTTTAGAAAAGATGCAGCAGTGGAAAACCGAAACAGGTAGCACAATATTAGATCAGCTTAAGAAACTCGGCTGTGGTCTGGATTGGGACAGACTGGCTTTTACTATGGATGAGAGTCGTTCAAAAGCTGTTAAAAAGGCTTTTATAAAGCTGTTTGATAAAGGTCTCATATACAGAGGAAAAAGACTCGTAAACTGGTGTTCCAGATGCGCAACTGCATTATCTGATATAGAAGTTGAATATGAAGACGAAAAGAGTAATCTATGGTATATAAAATACCCGCTGAGAGATTGCAGTAAATACATTATTGTCGCGACGACAAGACCTGAAACAATATTAGGCGATACGGCGGTTGCCGTAAATCCTGACGATAATAGATATGCAAAGCTTATAGGAAAAATCGTAAAACTTCCTTTAGTGGACAGAGAAATAAAAATAATTTCAGACTATGTTGTTGATAAGTCTTTCGGGACTGGTGCTGTTAAAGTTACGCCGGCTCACGATGCAGTTGACAATGAAATAGGAAAGAGAAGCAATCTTGAAACTATAGAAGTAATAGATATCGGCGGCAGAATGATAAATGTTCCGTCGAAATATCTGGGTTTGAGTATAGAAGAAGCAAGAAAACAAATTGTTAAAGATTTAGAAGCTTCAGGATTTTTGGTAAAAACAGAAGATTATGTCCATTCGGTTGGAAAATGTTATAGATGTTCTGCAAAAATAGAGTCTTTGATGTCGGAACAGTGGTTTTTAAACGTAAGGAAAATGTCTAAAAAAGCGGTTGAGGCGGCAAATGACGGGAGAACGTCTTTTTATCCGCAGTCGTGGAAAAAGCCTTATGTTTTATGGCTTGAAAATTTGAAGGACTGGTGCCTGAGCCGTCAAATATGGTGGGGGCACAAAATACCGGTTTATTACTGCGTTGACGAAAAAGGAAAAAGGACGGACTGTAAGCCGGTTGCTTCGTTTGATAGACCTTCAGTATGTTCTTGCTGCAAGGGCAGAAATTTTGTTCAAGATGAAGATGTTTTGGATACTTGGTTTTCTTCGGCGTTATGGCCTATGAGTATTTTTGACTGGGGTGAAGATGAAAATAATGAGGATTTAAGATATTTTTATCCTGCGTCGGTTTTAGCTACGGGACATGAAATTATATATCTGTGGGTTGCAAGAATGGTGCAGTTCGGTTTGGAATTTATGAAAGACGTTCCTTATAGCGACGTGTTTATTCATGGCATAGTGAAAGACAAAAATGGTAAAAAAATGTCAAAATCTCTTGGAAATGTTGTTAATCCGGGCGATATTATGGACAAATACGGCACGGACGCATTGAGATTTGCGCTGGCGCAGGCTGCTGCTCCCGGCAGAGATATGCAGATTTCGGAAGAATCTTTTTTGGCGGCAAGAAATTTTGCAAATAAAATATGGAATGCTTCAAGATTTATAATAATAAATTCGCAAGACATCGGTGAACTTGACAAAAATATTCAAACGTTTGAGCTTGCCGATGAGTGGATTATAGTAGAGTTTGCCGCGACCGCTTCAAAAGTTAAAGCGGACTATGAATCTTATAATATTGACAGTGCTGCAAGAGAGATTTATGATTTTTTCTGGACAAAATACTGCGACTGGTATGTGGAACTTTCAAAGATACGTATTATGTCGGCAGATTTAAATGTAAAAAAGCGGGTTCTCTCAATACTTGTGTATGTGCTGAAATTGACATTGCAGTTGGTATCTCCCGTAATGCCTTTTATAGCCGAAGAGATATGGCAGATATTAAATAAGGGTGAAAAATCTGTTGGAATAATCAGCGAAAGCTCTTTTACTGAAATTAAAGATGGAAATAGCGGTTCTGTTGAAAAAATGAAAGTTTTGCAGGATATAATCGTGAAGATAAGGATTTTAAGGAGCGAGATGAACATTTCTCCTGCAGTTTGGATTGAAGCGTTGTTTAACATTTTAAATGAAAGGAAAGAAAAAGTTGTAAAGGAAAACGAGAGCTATATAAAACAGCTTGCGAAAATAAGTTCAATACGGTTTGGAAGAAATATTACAAGACCTAAAAATTCTGCGCTTGTTGTTGCAAGTGGTTTTGAAATATTTTTGCTTTTGGAAGGGCTTATCGATATTGATAAAGAAAAAGCGAGACTTGCGAAAGAAATTGCTCTTGCAAAGCAGGAAGTTAGCAGGACAACTTTAAGATTGCAGAATGAATATTTTATAAAAAGAGCTGGTGAATCCGAAATAGAAAAAATTAAATTAAGACTTAGCGAGGCTAAGCTGAAAATTGAAAAGATAAATGAAAGTTTAAAATTTTTGGGATAGCCCTGCCCGGTTGCGGTTTTCAGATGCGCTTAAGATGATATTTAAATGCATAATACGGTTATCCGATTGAACACTTAGGGAACCCGGGTGCCAAATTTTGATGTGGACTTTTGCCTAGATAAGAATTAAACAAACTTTTGAGTATGCACTGCGAAAGCATAAAACAAATTGCGGATGAGCAGATGAGATGAAAGTGTTGAAAGAAATTTTGCGATGATAAAGGAAATAGTTCTTGCTACGGAAAATCGGCATAAAGGAGAAGAAATCAAATCTGTATTGAAAGATTTAGATATTAAAATTATACCGATGACTTTTTTTCCAGACTACCCTGTGACGATAGAAGATGGGGCAACGCTTGAAGAAAATGCTTCAAAGAAAGCGAAGACAGCGGCTGAATTTTTTAAAAAATGGGCTATTGCAGATGACTCTGGACTTGAGGTTGATTATTTAAACGGTAGACCAGGAATTTATTCGGCGAGGTATGCCGGCGAAAACTGTTCTTATGACGATAACAATAAAAAATTACTCGCAGAGTTAAAGGATGTTCCTGAAGAAAAAAGGACGGCAAATTTCAGGACAGTGATTGCAGTTGCAAGTCCCGCCGGTAGACTGTTCTTGGCAGACGGAAAAATATTTGGTACAATAAAGAAGTATACTGTAGGGACTGACGGGTTTGGATATGATCCGGTTTTTTATGTTCCGGAATATGGAAAAACTTTTGCAGAACTCAGTTGTGAAGTAAAAAATTCTTTCAGCCACAGAGCAAAAGCTTTGCAAAAAGTAAAAAAGATTATAAAAAATTTATCAAATTCGCAATTATCATTCTGAAAAATCGAAACAACATGGTTATAGAGCTTTGAAAGATCCAGAAAAGATCGTATATTTTACAGATAAAGCCTCCTAAATATTGAAAAACAAGCTGTAAATTCTGAAAATAAAGTTTATTCGGCATGATAAATGTGCGGTGATGTTAACCGGGAAGTAGCGTAATTGGCTATCGCGCCTGCTTTGGGAGCAGGAGGTTGTGGGTTCAAGTCCCGCCTTCCCGATATTTTTTTTTGTTTGGATTCTTGAGTTGAATAAAAGATTAAACAATCTTGGCAAATCATTAGGTAATATAATAATTATTTCTGCGCCGTCTGGAGCAGGTAAGACTGCTATATGCAATGCTGTTGTCAGAAGCAGCAGAAATGTGGTGTATTCGGTATCTTATACTACAAGACGTCCGAGGATAGACGAAAAAAACGGCGGAGAATACTTTTTTGTAAATAGAACCGAATTCAAAAAGATGGTTGAAGAGGGGAAATTTGCCGAGTGGGCAAAAGTGCACGGTAATTATTACGGTACTTCAAAAGTATTTTTAGATAAGATGTTAAAAATGGAAAAAAATATTCTTATGGACATTGATGTTCAAGGCGGAATAAGCATAAAAAAGCAGTATCCCGGCGCCTGTATGATTTTTATAATGCCGCCTGATTTAAAAACGCTTAAGGAAAGGCTGGTTTCAAGAAATAAAGACCACAAAGAGATAATAAAAATGCGGCTTGGCAATGCGGTGGAAGAAGTTAAATCTGTTCAAAAATACGAATATCTGGTTATAAATGAGAAATTAGATAAAGCTGTGGTTGCAGTAAAAATAATTATAAAGTCTTTGAAGTATAAAATTCAAAAGAATAAAAAATATTTTAATGATTTTTTTGACAGGGGATAAAAGAAATGGTATTTACAGAAACGCAGTTAGGATCGGCACTATCGATGTCCCGGTTAGGAAGATATGAAATAGTAAAACTTGCATTGGAATGGATTGAAGTAATAAAACAGAACGAAGGTTACAGAGAACTTACGCAGACGGAACTTATAGACAAGGTATTAAACGATGTTATGACGAATGTCACAACGCGTGAAAA
Source organism: Endomicrobium sp. (assembly GCA_031260705.1). GTDB lineage: Bacteria > Elusimicrobiota > Endomicrobiia > Endomicrobiales > Endomicrobiaceae > Endomicrobiellum. The sequence continues at coordinate 188,619 of JAISLA010000001.1, forward strand.
AATTGCAGGGCTGCGCAAAAAAATGAAAAAAGAGACAAAACCGAAAACTGGAGCGATAGAAGAATAGAGCAGATAAGATACTGTGCAGAAAAAAACATATGGCTTTAGAAAATAAAAATGTTATTTTGGGCATTTGCGGCGGCATTGCGGCATATAAGAGCTGCGATATTGTAAGACAGCTTGTTAAATTTAAAGCAAATGTTGAATGTATTTTAACAAGAGGCGGCTCCGAATTTATAACACCGATCACTTTGCAGATGTTGTCAAAAAATAAAATATACATAGATATGTTTGAAGTTCCCGACAAATGGGAAATAAGCCACATATCGCTTGCCAAAAAAGCTGATATTATTGTAATTGTTCCGGCTACCGCTGATATAATTGCTAGGCTTGCTTGCGGCAGGGCGGACGATTTGCTTGCGTGCACTGTTCTTGCTTCAAAAGCGGATATTTTAATATGTCCTGCGATGAATACCAATATGTTTAACCACAAGGCTACGAGAAAAAATATTGAAACTTTAAAAAGTTACAGTTATAGATTTGTTATGCCTGAAAAAGGCGAACTTGCCTGCGGAGACTGCGGAGACGGCAGGCTTGCTTCGGTTGAAGTTATAATAAAGGAAATCTTGCGGTGATGTCAAAAAAACTTACATTTCTCATTTTGTCGGGACCTACAAAAGAATATATTGATCCCGTGAGATTTATAAGCAACGAATCATCTGGAAAAATGGGAAATGCTCTTGCTCAAGCCGCTTTAAAAAGAGAATGCGACGTTATCTTTATTTCAGGTCCGTCAAGCATATTTCCGGCGAATGTAAAACTTATAAAAGTTACGACGGCTTTGGAGATGTTTAAAGAAGCAAAATCGAATTTTAAGAAAGCTGATATCATAATAAGCGTGGCAGCTGTTGTGGATTATGGTCCGGTTAAAACTTATAAGCGTAAAATTAAAAAAAACAGTGCGGGAATGCTGATAAAACTTAAACGAAATTCCGATATTATCGGATATTGTGGAAAAAATAAAAAAAATCAGGTTGTTGCAGGATTTGCGCTTGAAACTGAAAATTTGATAGTCAACGCCAGACTGAAACTGAAAAATAAAAAACTTGATTTGATAACCGCCAACGGCAAAGAATCGTTTGGTTCGGATAGTGCTACGATGTATATCATAAATGCGGATGGTGTTTTGGAGATAAAAAATAAAAATAAAAAAATCATTGCGGAAAAGATCATAGATGAAACAATCAGAATATTTAAAAATATTGAATCTGGCAAAAAAATCTCTTGAAGAATATAAAAATTGGGGGGAAAATGAGATTTATAAAGCTCTGTCTGTGGATGTTTCATGCGGAAAAGCCGTTTTGCCAGAAACCGGGCAACATACTTTTTCTGCAGAAATTTCCGATTCCGGAGAAAAACTTGGAGAGCTGAAAGAAAAAGTTAGTTTTTGTAAAAAATGTTCTTTAGGGGAAAAACGTTTAAATGCTGTTTTCGGATACGGGTCGCCGGATGCCGATTTAATGTTTGTCGGCGAAGGTCCCGGATACGACGAAGATCATATAGGAAAACCTTTCGTAGGAAGAGCCGGACAGCTTTTGACGAAAATCATTGAAGCGATGGGTCAGACAAGAGAAAGCGTGTACATTGCAAATATAGCTAAATGTCACCCTATGATTGATCCGTCTAATCCTGAAAAACGCTCAAATGACAGACCTCCAACACTTGAAGAAATGGAAATGTGCAGACCTTATTTGGATATGCAGCTTGAAATTATTAAGCCTAAAATCATTGTGACTTTAGGCGCATCTTCCACAAAAGGACTTTTAAACAGCATAGAACCCATCAGCAAAATAAGAGGCAGTGTAAGAGAATATAAAGGCATAAAACTTATGCCTACATTTCATCCTGCCGCTCTTCTCAGGAACCAAGACTTAAAAAAGTTTGTCTGGGAAGATATGAAAAAAGTTATGCATTATTTGGATACAGGTGAAATATGATAGTTTTAGAGTCAGTTGTGCCTGTTCCTTTAAATAAAATCTTTTACTACCTGCCGCCTGAGAATATGAGTCCCGAAAGCATAGTCGGAAAAAGAGTTAAAGTTCAGTTTGGCAAAAGAATTTTAACCGCTTACGCAATCTCTTGCCGGAATGTTGAAAGCGACAGCGGTTTAGAATTAAAAAGAATTATTAAAGTTGTTGATGACGACTCTCTTATAACCGGAGAAACAATGGAGCTTGCGGACTATATTTCAAAAAATTATGTCTGTTCTCTGGGCGAAGCACTTGCGTCGATAATTCCTGTTTCAATGAAACCTCCGAAAAGAATTCCGAAAAATAAAAATACATATGAAGAAAAAATATATGAAAGACATATCTTAAACGCTCAGCAGTCAAATGCCGTTAATTTAATAAATGAAAATTTGGAAAAAAAAGCTTATAATGCTTTTCTTCTTTACGGGGTTACAGCTTCGGGAAAAACGGAAGTATATATAAAAGCTGTAGAATACGCTTTAAAACAAAACAGAAGTGCCATAATGCTTATTCCTGAAATTTCTCTTGCGACTCAATTTGTGGATATTATGACAAAAAGATTCGGCGCAAATATTGGCGTCTGGCACAGCGGCATAAGCAGCATCGAGAAATACAGCCTGTTTTCAAAAGCTAAAAACGGCAGTATAAAAATAATGATAGGCGCAAGATCTGCAGTATTTGCTCCATTTAAAAATTTAGGGCTGATAATTGTCGACGAAGAACACGAGCATACGTATAAACAGGAACAAAAGCCGTCTTATGATGCCAGAGAAATTGCAAAAAGGCGCGGCGTATATCACAATGCGGTTGTGGTTTTAGGCTCGGCGACTCCCTCGCTTGAAAGTTATAAAGACGCACTGGAAAGCAAACTGAATTTAATAGAATTAAACGAACGGATATATAAAAAAGAATTGCCTGAGGTAAAAGTTTTAACGTTAAGAGACAGAATATTTAAAGCGGGACTGCTTCTTCCGGAGACAATAGAAGCGATGTCAAAAGCTTTGGCGAGAAAAGAGCAGATAATTGTTTTTTTAAATCGCAGGGGATACTCTCCGACGATTATGTGCAGAAAATGTGGCAGCGTTTACCAGTGTTCCCAATGTTCCGTTTCAATGGTTTTTCATAGGAATCCGGATCTGTTAAAATGCCATTACTGCGGCTTAACAAAAAATCTGTCTGTGGCATGTTCTGTGTGTAAAAGCAGAGACATAGCTGTTTTTGGTACGGGAACTCAAAAAGTTGAAGACGAGTTGAAAAAACTTTTCAAAAACGCAAAAATTTTCAGGCTTGATGGAGATACTGCGTCTTCAGAAGAAAATTATGAGAAAGCCTACAGAGGTATAAAAAATGAGGAATACGATATATTGATAGGGACGCAGATGATAGCAAAGGGATTTGATTTTCCGAGAGTAAGTTTGGCATGTGTCGTAGATGCGGATACATCTTTATATCTTCCTGGTTTTAAGTCGGTTGAAAAAACTTTTCAGCTTATTACGCAGGTTGCGGGGCGCAGCGGCAGAAGAGATATGAGAGGCAGCGTAATAGTTCAGACAAATCATCCGCAGCATTACGCAATAGAGTATGCAAAAAATCATGATTTTGTATCTTTTTATAAAACTGAAATAGAGGAGAGAAAAAAGTTATTTTATCCTCCTTACTGCGATGTGGCAAAAATTTCAATAAGAAATAAAAAAGAAAAGAAAGCTGATGAAGATTCCGAAAAACTTTTTTCTTTCCTTGAAGATTCAATCAAAAGTTATAAGCTGGGATTAAAGCTTTTAGGACCTGTACCGGCATATATTGCAAAACTTAACAATGTTTACAGAAAACACGTAATAATTAAAGGCGGCAGGGAAAATATATTAAAACTTGCAGGATTGCTTGAGACTTTCAAGCAGTCGTCGGGAACTTTTATAGGCATAGAAGTTATGCCTTCGGATTTAATATGATAAAAAAGCTGGTGCGGTTTCCAGATTTCAGAGATATTGTTATGGACGAACTCGGTTTTAGGCTTGATTTATTGTCCGCATTTAATAAAATACGGTGGTGCGGCAGAGAGGATAAATAATGTGAAATACGGGTTTATTAAAACGGCAGCGGCGACGCCGCATATAAATGTGGCGAACCCTTCAGCAAATGTCGCGGAGATAATAAAGCTGATAGAGCAAGCGGATACCTGCGGCGTCGAGCTTTTAGTTTTTCCAGAACTATGCGTAACAGGGTATACGTGCGGAGAATTGTTTTTATCTGATGTGCTTATGCATTCTGCGGGCGATGCTCTCAACATGGTTTGTAAAGCCACTATTGGGAAAAAAGCTCTTATTTTTGTAGGTTCTCCTGTATGGAACGAAGGAAAACTTTACTCATGCGCTGTTGCTTTCCAGAACGGAAAAGTTTTAGGTGTTGTGCCTAAAACTGCGTTGCCGTCGTATTCTGAATTCTATGAACTTCGTCATTTTGTTTCGGGCAGAGATATTTCAGGCTCAATTAAATTATGCGGACAGACCGCACCTTTCGGAACGGACATAATTTTTGCGGCAAAGAATAACGACACTGTCAAAATTGCTGCTGAAATATGCGAGGATATGTTTATAATTTTGCCGCCTTCTAACCGTCATGCTCAGGCGGGAGCTTCGGTTATAGTAAACCTTTCCGCCTCCAACGAACTCATCGGTAAAAGCGATTACAGAAAAACTCTTATAAAGTCGCAGAGCGGTCGTTTATCGGCAGGTTATGTTTATACTTCTGCGGGAAGCGGCGAATCGGTAAGCGATATAATTTTTTCAGGGTTTCGCATTATAGCTGAGAACGGGGGAATCCTTACAGAGGGCGGACTTTTTGAAAGCGGACTTACATTATGCGAAATAGATACACAGAGACTTGCTTACGAACGCCGCAGGCTTAACGTTTTTGAATCATATAATTCAAGCGGATACCGCACGGCGGAATTTAATTTTGATGAAACAAATACGGAACTTATGCGTCGCATTTCACCGCTGCCATTTGTTCCGGACGATTTAAAATCCGTATCTTCCCGCGCGGAACTCATACTTCAAATGCAGTCAAGAGCGCTTGCGGAAAGGTTAAAATTTACGAGGCTTAATGCGGTGTTGGGGATCTCCGGCGGACTTGATTCCTGCCTTGCTCTTTTAGCTGTAGTGAGAAGCTATGAAATTTTAGGCAGAAGTAAAAAAGATATTATAGCCGTTACTATGCCGGGACCCGGCACAAGCGTAAAAACCGTAGAAAACGTATCGGAACTTGCAGAAGCTCTTGGAATACAAATTAGAAAAATTCCAATTACGGATATTGTTGGAAGACATCTTACGGATATAAAACACAGCGGCAAAAAAGATACCGCGTATGAAAATGCACAAGCTCGGGAACGTACGCAGATTTTGATGGATATAGCAAACGCCGAAGAAGGTTTGGTTATAGGTACGGGCGATTTGTCTGAAAATGCGCTCGGCTGGTGCACTTATAATGGCGACCATATGTCCATGTACGCTGTGAATTCATCGGTTCCTAAGACCCTTGTTAAATATCTTGTCTCTTATGAATCCGAAAGGGTCGTAAAATATAAAAAAGCTCTGCTTTCTATTTTAAATACGGAAATAAGTCCGGAACTTCTTCCGTCGGATAATGGTAAAATTTCGCAAAAAACTGAAGACATAATAGGAGCTTACGAACTTCACGATTTCTTTTTGTATTATACCGTGCGTTTTGGGCAGAAACCGGATAAAACACTTATGCTTGCTCTAAAAGCCTTTAAAGGGAAATATGACATAGAAGAAATAAAAAAATATCTGAGAGTTTTTATCGAACGTTTTTTTGCAAGCCAGTTTAAGCGCAATTGTGTTCCCGACGGGATAAAAATTGGAACAATATCTCTTTCACCGCGCGGCGACTGGAGAATGGCGACAGAAAGTAGCGCAAAAGAGTGGCTTGACAGTATAAAATAATTTTTTACACGCATACATATATATTTTCGGATAGAGAAATCTCTTTTGTTTGACTTAATATAATTTTTTTGAGTATAATTTCCAAATGTATGGTTGATATATGAAGCGGGCCTGTAGCTCAGTTGGTTAGAGCACTCGACTCATAATCGAATGGTCGTAGGTTCAAGTCCTACCAGGCCCATTTACAGCGGAAATTATAACGAACTCTTGAGAAATCAAGGATTTTTTATTTGGTTGATTTGCTATAATAATTACCGTCAAGGGGTAGTTAGCTCAGGGGAAGAGCACTCGTTTCACACGCGAGTGGCCGCGGGTTCGAGCCCTGCACTACCCATTATATGTTTTTGTATAAGCGGGTGTGACGGGTCGGCTGGTGTCGCCGTTGACTGTAGCGAAGTATCAAGACCGTATGCTGTCGTCATTTTTATTGAAAAATAGCGATACGGTAAGTGCGGGTTTTACGTTGCCAAAGGTATGACAGCGGGGTATAGGGAAAAATAAATGGATAATTTAAGACCGGAGCTGAAATTGTTATATGAATTGCAGAGCTATGATGTTAAAATAAGCGATATAAGGGAAAAAATCGGCAAAGCTCCATCTTTAGTGGAAGAGAAAAAGAAAAGTTTAGAATATAAAAAAGTGGAAACAGAAACAAAAAAGAAAAATTTTGTCAAATTGAATTCTTTAAAAAAAGAAAAAGAAGCGGTGTTCGATTCAAAAGAAAAAGCAATAAGCGTACACTCTGCAGAACTCAACAGCGTTAAGTCAAACGATGTTTATAAAGCGGTACTTTTAAAGATAGAGAAAACGGAAAGCGATAAGAGCGTCATTGAAAATGAGATTTTGGAGTTTATGGATAAAATAGAGAAAGAATCTGTTATTGTCAAGTCTGCAGAAAATGAATTAAAAAAATTTGAAAAAACAGTAAAAAATGAGATAAACGAATTTGAAAATTTTATAAAAAAACTTGAAAAAGAAGTAACTGCAGTAGAAAAAGAAAGGGAAGAATATAAATTAAAAATCAGTAAGACTATATTGATGGAGTATGAAAGGCTCCGCGCTGGTCGTGATGGACGGGGAATATGTCTTATCGACGATGAAAGTTGCGGAGGCTGCGGAATGATGTTAAGACCGCAGTTGATAAATCAGGTGTACAAATGTCATGAACTTGTATTCTGTGATAATTGTTCAAGGATATTGTTGCAAAAATAAAATAATTTAAATAGAGACGGATATGCAGTCGCTTTGCATTTATTGTGAAGAGGAAAGTCCGAACTTTAACTGCAAAAAGGCATAGGCATTATTGCAGAAAACGGTAGCAGGTAATACCTGTCGCCCGCAAGGATAGAGGTGCGAACAGAGACGCCTTTTCCGGAGACGGAAAAAGTATCCTTATATCAAGGGAGACGTCTTCCCGCAAATAAGAAAGCGGGAAAAATAGCCTGAAAAAAGGATAAGCTTTGCAGCAATGCAGAAGGTGAAACGGCTAAATCCTTACTGGAAAGCAAGACTGAAGTATAGTCGCTTGACTGTTAAAAGTGATTTTAACGGCAGAGAAATGACTGCGCTTTTAAAATTTATTTTTAAAAGACAGAATTCGGCTTATAATCCGTCTTTGTTTCTAAAATGAGCGGAGTTTGAAAATTCTGGCTGGGCAATGCGGGTATCATAAGGCGACGTTGCTGAGAACTTCAACTGTGCAGAAAAAGGCTTCATATATTTCGGAAGCCGACTATTGAACTTTCTTTGCCGACGTCTTATTCTAATGCGTAATGTTGTTTTGAATGCAGTAAAGAGTTTTGCTTCAGGATTGTTTAAAATGTAAATTACAACGTGCAGATAAGCTCGGTTTAAAACCTGATATGAAATCTGATGATTTAAAAGAAAATCCGTTTATGGCAGATATATAAATTAAAAATGAAACAGTTTATATCAGAAAAAAGTTTTCCGCATAAACATTTTACGACTACTAAGACTGCTAGCAATATGAAAGACGAAGGTGTAAGAAAATCTTTTTTTGGTTTCCTTAAAGTTAAATCCGGCAAAGCTGGTATGTGCAGATCAAATTCACAGCAGTAATGTAAAAATTGTCGGTGCTTCTGACAAAGACATTTTTGTGGGCGACTGTGACGGGTTGATTACTGCAGATAAAGAGATAATTCTGGGGATTTTCATAGCGGACTGCGTTCCTTTGCTTATGTCTTACAGATGTGAGGAGCTTAAAGCTGTGATTCACATAGACTGGAAAGGTCTTTCGGCGGGAATAATAGAAAATTCTCTTGAAATATTGCAAAGAGAATTCTGCGTTAGACCGGAGGAGATTAAAGTTTATATCGGACATCATATCCGCGCTTGTGCTGTTATGAAGTAGGTTGCGAAATGGAAAGCAGGTTTAATGTTAAACTTAACAGCAACAGATTAAATCTGTTGGAAATAATTTGTAACAAATTAAAAAAATCCGGGATTAATGAAATTTTTGATATAAAACGCTGTACTTTCCATAAAGAAAATTCGTTTTTTTCTTATAGACGAAACCGATGTGCGCAGAGAATTTTCTCTACGAT
>JAISLA010000012.1 GCA_031260705.1 Endomicrobium sp.
GGATAAGAGAGCATGTGGGAACGATGGCGAAGGCGAGTATAGCGGTAGGGGCAGACGGGATAATAATAGAGGTGCATCCTCATCCGGAGGAAGCGCTTTCCGATGGTCCGCAGAGTTTGCTGCCGGAACAGTTTAGGAATTTGATGAAAGAACTTGACTTGGTGGCGAAAGCGGTTGGAAGGGAGCTGCTGGATTGATGCTGAAAGTGTGTATTGTGGGATTGGGACAGATGGGTGCTTCTTTGGGCTTGGCTTTAAAGAAAAACTCCAAATCTTTAAAGAACTGTTACCATATAACGGGTATAGGAAGAAGAAAAGAGACTTTAGAGGCCGCTCTTAAGCTTAAAGCTGTAGATGAAATGTCTTTATCTTTGCAGAGTGCAAGAGATACGGATATTGTTGTTATATGCACGCCGGTTGATACTATAGTGCCTTTATACGGACAATTGTCAAAGATAGTCGGTAAAAATACAATAATTACCGATGCCGGAAGCGTAAAGTACTCTGTTGAAAAAAGAATTAGAGATTCTTTTAAAAAAAATGGCGGTGTTTCTTTTATTGGATCTCATCCCATGGCGGGAAAAGAAAAAAACGGAATATTTTCGTCGGATGCAGATATGTTTAAAAACGTGAATGTCGTTATAACTAGTACGGTAAAACAATCGGCAGAAAATGCGCTTGTATCTCAAATGTGGAAAGATGCCGGAGCAAATATAATTAAAATGTCTGCAAAAAAGCATGATGAACTTGTCGCTTTTACAAGCCATTTTCCGCATATTATAGCTTTTTTGTTAAATAAAATTTATAAGAAAACAAGGAAAAAAAATCCGCAGATTGATATGCTTACAGCGGGATCTTTTAAAAGTATGACGAGAGTTGCAGTTTCAAGTGCGGATATGTGGGCGCCGATTTTTGCCGCAAACAGCAGAAATATTGAAAAATATTTAAACGAGTTTATAGAAGAGCTTAACGTTTTTAAACAAAATTTAAAAGATAAGCGGAAAGTCAGGGAAGAAATTTTAAAGACACAGAAGTGATGAGGAGTGTCATTTCCGGGTGTTTCAAGTTTTGTTGTCGTATAGACCAGTGTGGAAATTCATTTTGACGTTATCACTGAAAAGGAAAAATAAATGAGTGATATAAGAGTAAGATTTGCACCGTCTCCAACTGGTGATTTGCATATAGGTGGGGTGCGTACGGCTTTGTTTAACTGGCTTTTTGCAAAAAATAAAGGCGGAAAGTTTATTTTAAGAATTGAAGATACTGATAAAACGCGCTCGACTGAAGAGTCCGCAAAAGTTATTTTAGATGCTATGAAATGGCTGGAACTTGGATGGGATGAGGGACCGGGGAACGAAAATCTGAAATATGCTCCCTACTGTCAGATGGAACGTAAAGAGCGAGGTATATACCGGAAATATGCGGATGAACTTGTTGCAAAAGAACTTGCGTATCCCTGTTATTGTACTCCCGAAGAAGTTGACGTTATGAGGAAAAAAGCACAAGCTGACAAACTTCCTCCAAAATATGACGGCAGGTGCAGGCATCTTACGCCCGGACAGAGAAAACAAAAAGAAATTGAAAGAAGAAAGGCTGTTATAAGATTTAAAATGTCCAGATCGGGAACTACCGTTTTAAACGATATTATAAGGGGCGGAGTTGAATTTGATAATTCTCTGCTTGACGATTTTGTGATAATGAAAGCAAGCGGCGTGCCTGCTTATAATTTTGCATGCGTTGTCGACGATTATCTTATGGAAATAACTCATGTTTTAAGAGGCGACGATCACATTTCAAATACCCCGCGGCAGATGCATATTTATAATGCTTTGGGCTGGAAAGTGCCGGAATTTGCGCATATGTCTATGATTTTGGGCGCCGACGGCGCAAGACTTTCAAAAAGGCACGGACATACATCTGTTTTGGAATATAGAAAAGAAGGATATTTGCGGGAAGCATTGATAAATTATCTTGCATTACTCGGATGGTCTACGGAGGACAGTCAGCAGATTTTTACGACGGAGGAGTTAAAACAGAAATTTTCCGTAGAAAGATGCGGGATAAGTCCGTCTATTTTTGATCCAGCAAAACTGTTGTGGCTTAACGGCGAAAAAATCCGCTCAAAAACACCGCAGCAGGTATATGAATTATTTATTGATTGGCTGAAATATATGGGTAATGAAAAATTGACAGAGACTTGGGATGTTGAGTTGTTAAAAAAAGCTTTGATTTTAGAACACGATAAAATAAAGTTGTTGAAAGATATTCCCTCTCTTGTTGATTTCTTTTTTACAAAAAACGTGGACTACAAAGAAGAAGCGGTGAAGAAAACATTGCTTTCCGAGAAATCAAAAGATATTGCAAAACTTGTTTTAACCGAAAGTGTGGCGAGACTGTCGAATCAACGGAATTTTTCGGCTGTATCTTTAGAACAATATGCAAGAGATTTAGCTGCAGAAAAAAATATTAAAACCGGGCAGGTGTTTCACTCTATAAGAGTTGCAATCTCCGGAAGAATGCAGGGACCGGGGTTATTCCAAATGATGGAAGTTATGGGAAAAGAAGATGTAATTAGAAGAATAAATGTCGCGATAAATAAATTTTTTCAGAAATAGTGTAAAGACAGGGGGGAAAAACTGAGCAGAAATAGTCATGTAATATTATGTCTTATGAATAAATCCAGACGATATTCTACCGCCGTTTCGTAAAGCAGACGGAATTCTTAATTAAAAAGTCGGAGATGTTTCTGTTTTTAAATATAAGCATCTTGTTATTTTTTTTAGTTGTTTTTGCGAAAGTCGCGATACTTCTGCCGGCAAAAACTGAAAAAGCAGTATCATACTTTGAAGCGGCAGACTGCAAAGCTGAGAGAGCGTATGCTAACTGCCTGATTTGTTTTATAACGTGAACCCTTAGGTAATTGACTTTTTGGGTGATGTTTTGCCGGAAGAAAGAGAAAGTAAGGATATTTTGAAGTCCTCCTGTTAAAATTTGACGTCTTAGGGAGACCGGAGCATCTTTTCTGTTACATGAAATTTTAGGAAATATTGCAGATGAAAGAGGTCAGTCTGCGGCTGATAAGCCGGTAGTTTTTCCACGTTAAAAACATTATATTAATCTTGGAATAGTTTGAGAAGAATCAACCTGATTTTTATGATCTTTTTAGTTGTGTGTTTTGAAAAATTCTCAGCAGATTTACGGAAAGAAATATCAAAAAAATGATACTGCCGTCTTAATATTTGAAGGGTAGATTACGGAGTTAAAACTTTACTTTCCGCAATCCGCTTGATTTTGTTGGCAAGAGGGAGCGTAAAAATGTCAGAAAAAGAAATTTCAGATGTTAATCAGTATTTTTTTAATCTTATAACGATGTTTACTTCTTCAGCGTGGTGCCAGCTTGGCAAAATTCAGGATCCGGTTGACGGTAAAATAAAGAAAGATTTGAAAGGCGTGCAGATAACGATTGATATGCTTCTCATGCTTCGTGATAAGACTAAAGGCAATTTAACAAAAAAAGAAGAAGAAATGTTAACTTTAGCGATTTCTGATTTACAAATCAATTATGCCGATGAAGCGGCAAAGTGCAAAGTCTGTTGACGCATGCCTGCGCATATTGTATATTTCAACAGGTTTTAAGCTGAAAACATAAGAAAAAAATAACGAAAATTCCCTGATAAACATTTCAGTATTTAAAATGATTTAAAAGAGGTTTTGCCTTCTGCCAAGCTGTGTTTCTTAGGCTTATGTTAACGGCAAAAGTGAAGTGCAGATAAAAAGTTTTTGATAAAAATTCTTAAAAGTTTGCCGTTTTATAGTTTCTGGCGATGATGAGTATTCTGATGTCTTTAATGTTTTGGCTTGTTTCCGGTCTGTCGCTTATTTGAAAGAATCCGGGAAATGTAGTACAATTTTTCAAAAGAGTAATCTTAATTGTCGGGTGGATGGCGGAACTGGCAGACGCACAGGACTTAAAATCCTGAGACTCGCAAGAGCCGTGAGGGTTCAATTCCCTCTCCGCCCATTTTTTTTGTTTAAAATGAAAAAATATGAGAAAAATAAATAGCTAAACTGGATTACAGCAGATTTAGAGTAAAATGTGAAAGAGAGAAAAAGATGCAGGTAAGGAAGATAGTATATAACTCTATTATTTAATATTTTGTCAAGCTTTTCTGGGGAAAAGTTCTCAAAATAAAAACAAATCTTTTTTACTTTTCTGTTTTCCGGTGTATCCTTTGACATACTTTCATCTCAAACAAAAATATCAAAATATTTTTACTCTCATACTGCCGATATGTGCTGAGGGCAGAAGTTTTCTGTCTTGACGCTGCCCGCTGAATTCTATTGTGGTATAATCGTCCTTTGCGTTACCTGTTCTGTTGTTTTGAAGCGGTTGTCAGGTATTAGGATAGAGTTCTCAAGGAAAAGTATAAGGATGTTGTATAGTAAGAAAATAATAAGCCGGAATAAAAATAAAATAATGTAAGATTATATATGCTCAAAAATCCGCAGGAAACAGTGAAGAAAGAAATAATAGTTAACAGAACGTTTGAAGAATCAAGAGTTGCCGTGCTTGAAAATGGCAGGCTTTTTAATTTGTTTATTGAAAGAAGAGAATCTGAAAAAATATTAAACAATATTTATAAGGGCAGAGTGCAAAATATTGTGCCTGCGCTTAATTCGATATTTGTGGACATAGGTTTTAGTAAAGGCGCTTATCTTGATATTAGCGATGTATTGAAAGAGTGTCGCCGTGAAAAAAATATGATTAAATCTGGACAGGACATTATGGTTCAGGTTTGTAAAGAACCGATACACAACAAAGGTGCTAAAATAACAATGGATATTTCCCTCCCGGGCAGACTTTTAGTGTATATGCCTTTCAGCAATAATATAGGTGTATCAAAAAATATTAAAGATAAACATGAATACAAAAGATTAAAAAATATGACTGCGGAGCTTAAAAAAAATATGCCCGGCGGTATAATAATAAGGACTGAAGCTGAAAAAGCTACAAGAACGGAAATTAAAAATGAAATAAAATATTTAACAAGCCTCTGGACATCTATAACAGAAAGATTTGACGATGCTAAGCCGATGAATCTCGTACATAAAGACTTAGGACTTGTTTTTCAGATCGTAAGAGATTATTTTTCTGACGATGTCATATTTATGCGCATAGATTCGCAAAAAGAACTCAAAGATGTTACAGACTTTGTTAAAATAGTATCGCCTGAATTCCTTGACAGGATTGTTTTTTACGACGGCAGGTCTCCGATATTTAAAGAGTATGGTATCGAAGAGGAAATAAAAAAACTGTGTTCTAACAAAGTATGGCTTAATTCTGGCGGTTATCTTATAATACAGGAAGCGGAGTCATTGTGTGCTATAGATGTTAACAGCGGAAAGTTTACAGCGAAATCTACACAGGAAGATACAGCGGTTGTTACGAATCTTGAAGCCGCAGAAGAAATTGCAAGACAGTTAAGACTTAGAAATATAGGCGGTATAATTGTTATTGATTTTATAGATATGAAAAAAGCTTCGAACAGGCAGAAAGTTTTAGAAAAGGTCCGCGAAGCTACGAAAGCTGATAAAGCTAAAATAGAAATATGGCCTATAACTAGGCTTGGTCTTATAGAGATGACGAGAGAGAGAAAAAGAAAATCGTTGTTTTCTCTTTTAGGCGATATCTGTCCTGTGTGTCACGGACTGGGTCTTGTTCTTTCAAAAGAGTCTATTTTTATTAATATCTGTGATGAAATAAAACAGTTGAAAATTGACGGTTATGACGGTAGAATAAAAATAAAATTAAATATTGATGTCGTTGAATATTTCATGAAGAGAAAAGCAAGACTTAAAGAATTGTTCGGCGTTGAATTTGATATAGAAGTAAGTACAAAAATATTGCGCGAAGAATATAAAATTATATTTGAATAGCTAAAATCCTTCTTTTTCTTCTTCTGTGTCTAGGTACTGTTTTTTATAGTCTGAAATCTGTTTGCAGTATTTCGTCGGCACAGTTCCTTTTACAAACGCTTCTAAAGATGCGCCAGATGTTTTGCTTAATGCTAGAAGTCCTGTGGAAGGCTCGATTAAAGCCCATTCAATATTTTCGGGCTGTATAAAGTCTAATACTGGTTTCCCGTCGAGAGCTTCTTTCATAAACTGTGTCCATACCGGGCATGCGATTATTCCTCCGGTAACTTTTTCGCCTAGCGATATTGAGCGGTCATCATAGCCTATCCATACTCCGGCGGCAAGCTGCGGAGTATATCCTATAAACCATGCGTCGCTTGAATCGTTTGTTGTTCCGGTTTTTCCAGCGCATGGTCTTCCTAAGTTTTTTGCATTCCAGCCGCTTCCTTTTTCTACGACAGCCTTAAGCATATTGGTTATAATAAAACAGTCTTGAGAAGAAAGGACTTCTTTTTGTTGCGGAATATTCTGCTCTAAAATTTTTCCATCTCTGTCAGTTATTTTTGTTATAATATAAGGAGTGGTTTTAATGCCGCCGGAAGCAAAAACCGCAAAAGCTGAAACCATTTCCTGTAACGTTGTGTCGCTTGATCCCAAAGCGAGAGAAAAAGAATTTGCAAGTGGCGTTGTTATGCCTAAATTTTTTGCAGACTGTATAACTTTTAATGGAGTTATCTGCATAATTGTTTCAATGGCGCATATGTTGATAGATGAAGCGAGCGCCGTTTTTAAAATTACGTGACCTCTGTATTTTTTACCGTAGTTTGTAGGCGTCCAGATTTTATTTGTATTAATTAAGTCTTTTTCGGGTACGGTTTCTGCGATAGTTTCAAGTGCTGTTATGTCTCTTGAAACCAAATTCCACGAATTTCCCTTATATATAAAAACCATAGGTTCGTCGTTGAGAAGTGTCGCGGGTGTAAGTCCTGTTTCAATTGCTGCAAGATATACAAAAGGTTTAAAAGCAGAGCCGGGCTGTCGTTTTGCCTGAATTGCTCTGTTAAACTGAGATTCTCTAAAGTTGCGTCCGCCAACCATTGCTCTTATTGCACCGTTTTTTGGATCTATAGCTATCAGTGCGCCCTGCACTTTTACAGGTTTTTGTTTTGATTTTTCAAAAACTTTTAATTTGTTTTTATCAAAATTTGCAAGCGCTTCTTCAATTGCTTTTTCAGCGCTTGCCTGTGCTTTCATATCGATGGTTGTATAAATTGAAAGCCCTCCTTTCAATAAAACGGTTGTCCCGTATTTCGGTTCAAGCATTATTCTTAAGAATTCCAGAAGGTAATGCCCCATATTTTCTTTCAGCGCAGTTTCTTTTGTCGGCAGCGCAACCGCGAGAGCTTCTTCTTCTTTCTCTTTTGTAATATAACCTAACTTTCTCATTCTTAATAAAACGAGATTTCTTCTTGTAAGAGAAGCTTTTGCATTTTTAAAAGGATTATAATAATTGGGAGATTTCGGGATTGCGGCAAGCGTTGCGCATTCGGCAAGATTTAAATCCTGGGCGTTTTTGTTAAAATATATTCTTGTCGCTGCCTGAACTCCATAAGCTCCGCTGCCGAAATATATCTGGTTTATATAAAGCTGCAGAATTTCGTCTTTTGAATAATTTTTTTCAAGCTGTATAGTTAGAAGAACTTCTTTTATTTTTCTGATTAAAGTTTTGTCGCGGGTTAAGAATATAGTTTTTGCAAGCTGCTGCGTTATTGTCGAACCGCCTTCTGCAATTTTCATTTTCAGCAGTATCCTTGAGAAAGCGCGCATAATTCCTTTTATAGAAATTCCCCAGTGCTTGAAAAAATCTTTGTCTTCAATGGCTATGAAAGCATTTTGGAGATTGACAGGTATTTTATTTATCGGTATAAAAGTGCGTCTTTCGGTGAAAAGTTCAGCTATAAGATTGTTGTCTTTGTCGTAGATTTTGGTTGATAAGTTGGGAGTGTAGTTTTCAAGCTGTTTTATGGATGGCAGATTATCTATAAAATTTGCTGTAATTTTGCCGACTGCAATTATCAAAACAGCAGCAATAAGCACAATTGTGAGAAAACTCAAAAAAGAATTTTTTTTTAGCTTCTTATGTTTCATAGCTGTTAATTATATTTTAAAATGGAAACTGTGTCAAAATCATAATGTTTTGAAACAGGCTAGAATTGATAAAATGTGCCGCGGTTAGATTTTGCCAGCGCTGTGAATTCAATCCGGAATTGTCATTTTTTTTGCTTTTAAGTGTCAAATTTAGTAGACTTCCTAGTAAATTATTGGTTTTTTTATTATGTTCTAAAGCTGAAGACAGATCAGCAGTGGCAGAATTGGTGAAATAGTGCTGAAAAAATGAAAGAACGAAATTGAGTTAACTGGATCATTTTTTTACCTTTTTTTTCTTGTGCGGAATGAAAAATATCGGGCATTCCAAAATGAGTTTGTTCAGAATTGTGGTTTATAGAAGGTAAGTATGATTAAATTTGGAACGTCCGGCTGGAGAGGAATTATTGCGGAAGAATTTACTTACCGCAATGTTGCCGTTGTTACTCAGGCTATTGCAAATCTTATTAAAGAAGAGTATACAAATGCTTCTGTCATTATAGGATATGATACGAGATTTATGTCTGAAGATTTTGCGAAAACGGCAGCGGAGATTTTGGCTGGGAACGGTATAAAAGCGCTGCTTTGCAAAAAAGATACTCCGACGCCCGTAATAGCTTATAGTGTTGTACATTCCGGACTTTCTGGTGGCATTAATTTTACCGCAAGTCACAATCCTTACAAATACAACGGATTAAAATATTCTCTCGCATGGGGTGGTCATGCTCTTTCTGAAACCACAAAAAAGATAGAAAAATACTGTGTTTCAATACAAAGTAAGGATATAAAATCCGTTCCTTTGAAGTCGGGGATAAAAAGTAAACTTATAGAATTGCACAATCCTCAAGCGGACTATATAAAAAGAATAAAAGAACTCGTAAACTTTAAGGCGTTAAAGAAATCAGATATCAGAGTTGCGGTTGATGTTATGCACGGAACAGGTAGCGATTATCTGAACGTTTTGCTTGATAGCGCGGGAATAAATCATACGACGATAAATAAAGACAGGGATACAATGTTTGGCGGTGGCGCTCCGGAACCGGTGGAAAAGAATCTTTCTGAGCTTTTGAATATGGTTAAAAAGGAATCGTATAGACTTGGGCTTTCTACGGACGTCGATGCGGACAGATTTGGAATCATAGATTCTGATGGAACTTTTATAACTCCAAATCAGGTCATACCTATTCTTTTGTATCATTTAAATAGAACAAGAGGCTGGACTGGAATTGCAGTAAGAAGCGTTATGACAAGCCATCTTTTGGACAAGTTTGCCGCAAAAATAGGCGTTGAAGTTGTGGAGACTCCGGTAGGGTTTAAATATATCGGAGAAGTTATGATGAATAACCCCGATAAGTTTTTAATCGGAGGTGAAGAATCCGGAGGTCTTACAATAAGAGGGCATGTGCCTGAAAAAGACGGAATTCTTGCATGTCTTTTGATGACAGAAGCCGTTGCGATGAGCAAGAAATCCGTAGCGGGTTTGCTTAAAGATATTAAAAAGCTGACTGGCGAAACTTTAACTTCAAGGCTTAATTTTTGTTTGCCGTCGGAGACTATGGAAATTTTCAGAAATATTTTAGAAACAAAGCCTCCGGAAAGTATTGCCGGTATGAAAGTTCAAAAAAACATAACTGTCGACGGACATAAATTTATTTTAGAAGACAGTACGTGGATAGGCTTCAGAGTCTCGGGGACGGAACCTCTGGTAAGAATATATGCGGAATCTGATTCACAGACAAAACTCAATAAACTTTTAAAAATAGGCAAGGATTTTGTTTATGGAAAATGAAAAACAGAATAAAAAAACTTTAGAAGAAAAAATCAGCATTTTAATTAAAAAGTATATAATGACAGGTTTAGTCGTTGTCATTCCGCTATGGCTGACGTTTTTTGTGATGAAAATTCTTTTTAAATGGATAAGCAGTTTTACTTTTCCAGTTGTAAATTATTTTGTCACCGATACATATTGGGTGCATATTATAGCAAGAATTTCGAGTTTTTTTATTTCAATTATAAGCATAATTATTCTCGGATTTATTGCAAACAGGGTTTTCGGGAAAAGTGCTTTAAGTTCAGTAGAAAAACTTATTAAAAAAGTGCCTATTTTTGGAACAGTTCATTCCGCGACAAAACAATTTATAAATTTTATATTCGGCAAAGACAACGTGGAAAAATTTAAAAAGATTATTTTTGTGCCTTATCCGAGTAAAGGAATTTACAGCATTGCTTTTTTAACGGGCGAACAGTCGATTAAAGGGGAAAAATATCTCTGTGCTTTTATGCCGACTACGCCTAATCCTACGACGGGTTTTTTGCTGTTATTTAAAGAAAAAGAAGTAATTTATACCAATTATACGGTGGAACAAGCGTTTCAGTTTGTCATTTCTGTCGGAGTAATAAATATGAAAAATAATAAGAAGATAGAACTTAATAAAGAAATAGAGGAAATAAAGGAAATTAAAAATGAATTATAAAGCTCCGCGTGGCACGCACGATATTTTTAGAATAAATGCTTCGCGTATGAGTTGGCTGGAACAAAAAGCAAAAGTGATTTTTAATAGGCACGGATTTGAAGAGGTGAGAACTCCGGCGTTTGAAGACGCTGCTCTTTTTATGCGCTCAATAGGACAGACAACCGATATTGTGGAAAAAGAGATGTATATTTTTGAAGACAGAAAGAAGAGAAAACTTGCGTTGCGTCCCGAAGGGACGGCTTCTCTGGTAAGAGCTTTTATCGAGCACAGAATGGATGTTTCAATGCCTGCTGGTAGATTTTTTTATATGGGAGAAATGTTTCGGTATGAAAGACCGCAGGCGGGAAGGTACAGGCAGTTTCATCAGATAGGTGCTGAGTTTTTCGGCAGTTCGTCTCCTGCCGCAGATGCTGAAATTATCATACTTGCACAGGATTTGCTTTCTTCTGTCGGCATAAATAAAATGAACATATATATAAATTCTTTGGGCTGTGAAAAATGCAGACCTTTTTTTAGAGAAGCGTTAGTCAAGTATTTAGATTCTGTGCGGGACTTGTGCGAAGACTGCTTGAGAAGGCTTGAAAAAAATCCTTTGAGAGTTCTTGACTGTAAAACGGATTCGAATAAGTTTACTGAAGTGCCTAGAATGTCGGATTATTTATGCGATTGCTGTAAAGATAATTTTAATTTAACACAGTCTCTGCTTAAAAGCGACGGATGCAATTATACTGTAGACGAGAGACTTGTGAGAGGACTGGATTATTATACAAAAACTGTTTTTGAAATCCGATCGGATGCCGTTGGTTCACAGGATGCTCTCGCTGCAGGAGGGAGATATGATAATCTTATCGGAGAACTTGGAGGACAGGACACTCCAGCGGTTGGATTTGCTTTGGGTTCAGAGAGAGTTTTACTTGCCGCGCAGAAAACGGGATTTTTCGACAGTTTTCAGGAATCCGAG
Source organism: Endomicrobium sp. (assembly GCA_031260705.1). GTDB lineage: Bacteria > Elusimicrobiota > Endomicrobiia > Endomicrobiales > Endomicrobiaceae > Endomicrobiellum. Next base: position 11,496 of record JAISLA010000012.1, read on the forward strand.
AAAATTTTTATAGCAGTTGCCGATCAGGAACTTTTTAGCGAAGCTTTTTCTTTTGCTTTAAAGGCGATGAGAAACGGACTGAAAGGCAATAAAAATATTTCTGTTTTCGGTCCCGTAAATGGTAAAAGTTTGACAAGCCAGCTTAAGTTTGCAGATAAGATAAAAGCCGTTAAAACTATAGTTTTTGCCAGAACTGAATTTGAAGACGGTAAATTTTTGGTAAAAAATATGAAAGATAAAACTCAGACAAAAGTTTTAATAAGCGAATTTTAGAAAATAAAAGACTGCAATAGGTAAAAAAAACTGCTCCTGCCGTTTCTTTTTTTATATCTTTGAGCCGTACATTCTTAAAATATCACTGCATTACGCCACACAAGGCACGATACACAATCTTTCCCGCCGCTCCTTATTTCAAGATTTCAAGGATTTGCGGTATTGTATTTTGTATGCGGCAGATATTATCGTCTTAAGTGAAAGAAAGCTATCCTTTTAAAGCTATTTCTAATCTTTCAATACCGATTTTAATGTTTTTAATAGAAGTCGCATAAGAAAGCCTTATATATCCTTCCGCTCCAAAAGCTGAACCCGGAACGACTGCAATTTTAGCACAGTCGAGCAAATAATCTGCGAGTTCAATATCTGTGTTTATAACTTTACCGTTAAAAGTTTTTCCTAAAAAGGCTTTGATGTTTGGGAAAACATAAAATGCACCTTCAGGTTTTCTGCACTCGATGTCTTTTATTGCGTTGAGTTTTTCAACAATATAATTTCTTCTTTTTTCAAATTCTTTTTTCATAAATTCAACATATTCCTGCGTGCCGTTTAGTGCTTCCACAGCAGCTTTGATTGAGATTGACGAAGCGTTTGAAGTTGACTGGCTTTGTACTTTTGTCATTGCTGAAATAATGTTTTTGGGTCCAGCCGCATAACCTATTCTCCAGCCTGTCATTGAATAGGCTTTTGAAACTCCGTTTACTACGACGCTGAATTCTTTTGCTTCCGGAGAGGCTTCTGCAATAGACGTAAATTTGAAATCATCGTATATGAGTTTTTCATATATGTCGTCTGAAATTATGAGAATTTTATTTTTTACGCATACTTGTGCGATTGCTTTAAGTTCTTCAGCGGTATATGTAACGCCCGTAGGATTTGACGGAGAGTTGACTATAATGGCTTTTGTTTTAGATGTCAAAGCTTTTTCTATGTTTTCCGGAGTCGCTTTGAAATTGGTTTTATCGCTTGTATGAATTATTACGGGTTTTCCGCCTGCAAGAATGACTATATCAGTATAAGAAACCCAGTAAGGAGCGGGGATTATAACTTCGTCGCCGTCATCGATTGCCGATTGAAAAAGATTGTAAAGAGAATGTTTTGCGCCGCTTGAAACTATAATTTCCTCAGGAGTGTATGTGAGTCCGTTGTCTCTTTTAAATTTGTTTATGATTGCGTTTTTTAATTCTGGTGTTCCCGCTACGGGACAGTATTTTGTAAAGCCGGCATTTATTGCGATAATTGCCGCTTCTTTTATATTTACAGGCGTATCAAAGTCAGGTTCGCCTATGCCGAAATTTATAACATTGACTCCCTGTTGTTTAAGTGCTTTTGCTTTTGCGTCTATTGCCAGTGTCGGAGACGGCTTGATTGACAGTACTCTTTTTGAAATATGCATTGCTCCTCCGCTATTTGTAAAAAAAGCACTGTTTGCCCGTGCTTTAATTTGACAAATCTTTTTGATTTTTATAGGTTATACAGATTATGGAGGAGTATGTCAAATGTACGCAATTATTAAAACAGGTGGAAAGCAGTACAAAGTGGAAAAAGGCGTCGGCTTAGTAGTAGAGAAACTCAAAGGAGTCGAAGCGGGTCAAGAAGTTATTCTCAAAGAGGTTCTTTTACTTGCCGACGGCGAAAAACTGACAGTAGGAAAACCTGTAATTGAAAGCGCAAGCGTAGTAGCAAAAGTTGTCTCGCAGAAAAGAGATCCTAAAGTTTTGGTATTTAAAAGAAAACCGAAAAAAGGATATAAAAAACTTCAGGGACACCGTCAATACGTAACAGAGTTGGAGATTATGGAGATCAATACTTAACTTAAGCAAATTTATCAGGAGACGGTAAAATGGCACATGTCAAAGCTCAGGGTTCATCTACCAACGGGCGTGATTCAAACGGTCAAAGGCTGGGTGTAAAAATATACGGAGATCAGAAAGCCTCTGCAGGCGCAATTATAGTCCGTCAAAGAGGAACAAAGTATCATCCCGGGGTAAACGTGGGGATGGGAAAAGATAATACCATTTTTGCAAAAGTCGCAGGGACGGTTAAATTTATCAGAAAGTCCGGCGATAGATGTTATATAAATATTGAATGCTAAAAACCAAAGATACGGTTTCATAAATGTTTATAGATAAAGTCAGTACTTATCTTACAGCCGGACGCGGTGGTGATGGCTGTATTTCTTTTAGAAGAGAAAAGTATGTTCCTTATGGCGGACCGGACGGCGGTAACGGCGGTAAGGGTGGCGATATCTGTTTTGAAAGCGATCCGCACAAAACAACTCTTTTAGATTTATCTTACAGACCTAAATTTAAAGCAGAAAATGGACAAAAAGGTTCGTCAGGTGACAAGGCTGGCAGATACGGTGAAGACTTAATAATAAAAATTCCTTTGGGAACCCTGATTTTTAAAAACGGAGAATTTTTTGCGGATTTAAAAACGGCGGGAGAAAGAATTTTGATTGTTAAAGGTGGCAGAGGTGGCAGAGGTAATGCTTCTTTTAAAACGGGAAAGTACACAGTTCCCAGAATTGCCGAAAAAGGTGCTCCGGGAGAAACCGCAGAAGTAAATCTTGAACTCCGCTTAATTGCAGATATAGGATTTTTAGGTTTTCCAAATGCTGGAAAGTCTACTCTTTTATCACAAATTTCGGCAGCAAGACCTAAAATTGCAGATTATCCTTTTACGACATTAGCTCCTAATTTAGGCGTTGTTGACTATAAAGGTAAACATTTTACAGCTGCCGATATACCCGGGATAATTGAGGGTGCTTATAAAGGAAGAGGACTTGGCTTTGAGTTTTTAAGGCATATAAGGCGTACGAAGGTTCTTATACATATAATAGATATAAATGGTTTTGATGGTAGGGATCCTTATGAGAATTATAAAATAATTAATAACGAATTGAAAAAATATTCAAAATACCTTGCAAAAAAACACATTATAATAGTTTTAAACAAAATTGATTCGGCGGATTCCTTAAAGCAAATCAAAAATTTTAAGAAGCATTTAAAAACTAAAAGATTGTTGGAAATTTCCGCGGTGACAGGTTATGGCGTTGACGCATTGCTTAAAGAAATGGTAAGAATGCTTGAAAAGCCGGTTGCTTTTAATACTGAAGAGGAAATAGTGTCGTTGCCTGTAAAAAAATATATTTATGAGCCTGAATTTAAAATTAGTATTGAAAACGGTATTTTTGTGGCGACGGGTGCTAAAGTTGAGACGCTTACGGAAATGACGAAATTTGACGAAGATGAGGCGTTAAGGCGCTATCAGAATATACTTAAAAAAATGGGTTTTGAAATTGAGCTTGAAAAAATGGGCGCAAGACCGGGCGACACCGTAAGAATCGGGAATTTTGAATTTACTTTTGAAAAATAAACTATACTTTTGTCTTTTTGGCAGTTATGACATTTATTATCGGAAAGTATATTCCGAAAGAAAAGCGTTATTGGTCCGGAAGACGTGACGGCTGATTGTGCATTTATATAGGGCGATACAAAGAATCAAGCAAAATGTAAAACCAGCCTTATTGATTATTATTGTAATTATTGGGACTTAGATGTGCAAGAAAGTGGTAAGCAGTCATATTGCCCAATATAATTATGTACCATAAAAATATGTTTTTTAACTAATGGCTATTTATTCCCAATATTTTTTTGACAGGTACAAAAATGCGTTTTCCATCGGCTTCGGCTTGTTCGTTTACGATGGCTATCGACGCTTTTACAACGCCGCCGAAACTTTTATCCGTAGAAGCATCTGCAGTTGCTTTAACTTTATTGAAAAGTTCTTCCAGACATTTCAGGAGGGAGATATTGTTCAATTACTGTAATTTCTCTACTTTCTTTGTCTATTAAAACCTGTCTTGCGCCTTTTTTAAAGCTTTCAATGGATTCTCTGCATTTCTTTATTTCGCTTCTGAATTCTTTTATAATTTCTTCATCGTTAATTTTAATATTTTTCATATTGCATATGCTTATCTCGTTGAGTATGCCTCTTATGACGTTTAGCTTTTATATAAAGCCGTTAAATCCGACTTAAGTTTTTTAATCATTCCATTGTTTGTCATTTTCTTTCCGCCATTTATATTTATGATTCTGCCGGTTGTAATGTTTAATTATTTTACTTTGCCGGCATTCAGCTGGTTTAGTCGTATCTGTATTTTCAGAAATATCAATGATTTTACTGCCTATTTTTACAATAAATCAGATAAATTATAATGATTATAGCAGATATTTACCAAATACGTCTTCTGTGTTCGGGGGTGGGGTGGGTCGCTACGAATAGTTTGTCTAAGTAGTGATGTCTGAAATTTCTCGTCATTGTCTAATGCATGTTAATACAAAGAGAAAAAATTGCTTCGGATATTTTGGGAAATTTTTAAGAATTTTAAAGTTTTGAAAAGAAGTTGTATTTATACCAAATTCCTCTACTGTCAAAAATTTTGTCGTTTTTTCATTTATCGGTTGACAGTTTTGAGAAAAATAGATACAATTAACAAGGTTTTTCAGATAAGGCAATTTGTCTATAATTTTCCTGAAAATGTTTTTTAGGGATTTTTTAATGAACGACAACAAATATATGCAACTTGCATTAGATCTTGCCAAAAAAGGAAAAGGCAGAGTTTATACCAATCCTTTGGTGGGTTGTGTAATTGTAAAAGACAATAAGGTTGTAGGAAAAGGTTGGCATCAGTGTTTCGGCGGTAACCACGCTGAAGTAAATGCGCTTATAGATGCGGGAAAAAATGCTGGAGGTGCGGACTTGTATGTTACGCTTGAACCATGCAATAGTTACGGCAAAAGGCCTCCTTGCACTCTTGCAATTATAAAAGCTGGCATAAAGAGAGTTTATTATGCAGTGCCTGATAGCAATGTTTTAGGCGGCAGAGAAATATTGAAAAAAAACAATATTAAAATCCATGAAGGGCTGTTAAAAAAACAATCCAGAATTCTGATTAAAGATTATTTAAAACATTTAAAAGATAAGCCTAAAGTTTCAATTAAGGCAGCAATGACACTAGATGGTAAAATTGCGACTTATGAATATGATTCAAAATGGATAACATCAGAAAAATCAAGGAATTTCGTACATAAAATGAGAGCACGCTATGATGCGGTTCTTATAGGTATGAATACGGCTCTTAAAGATAATCCTTTTCTTACAACACATTCAAAAAATTTAAAAAATCCGATAAGAGTTGTCATAGATTCAGAATTAAAACTCCCAAAATCCCATCATTTATTTGATGCATGCGTTCCGACGGTTATTGTTTATGATTCAAATATTACAAGTATCCCGAAACATTTGAATAGAGAAGGAATAATTCTATCTCCTGTCAATATTGACGCTGCAAAAAAAGATTTTAATGTGATAATCAAAAAGTTGAACTCTCTTTCAATAAAAAAAATTTTAATAGAAGGCGGGAGTGAAATAATTGCATCATCCTTGTTTTCAGGTGCAGTAGATGACATATATTTTTTTATTGCTCCAAAAATAACGGGCGGCAGGACTGCAGTTTCCATTGTAGGGGGGACAGGAGTAAAAAAAATGTCGGAATCATTGTGTATAAAAAATATGAAAGTAGAAAAAATAGGTTCGGATTTGCTTATAACTGGGCAAATCAAATAGCGTATGGTGTCGCATATCGTTGTGAAAAATCAAAACGTCAGAATCGAGAAACTTTTAAATAATTCGGAGGGACAGTATTTTTCGGTCGTTTAGGTCCTTAATACGACAAAACTGAAGGAAGAATTAATGTTTACGGGTTTAATTGAAGACATCGGTACGGTTAAAAATATTTCGAGTTCTAAAATTGAAATTGAAACACAACTTGACGATATTGCAAAAGGTGACAGTATTTCGGTTAACGGAGTATGTCTGACTGCCGTTTTTGTAAATAAAGGTTGTTTTACCGCTGATTACAGTCCCGTTACTGATAAGATTACGACACTTTCAAAATTAAAACAAAATTCAAAAGTTAATTTGGAACGCGCTATAAAACTGTCTTCGAGACTTGGCGGACATATAGTGAGTGGACATGTTGACGGGACCGCTGAAATAAAAGAAATAGAAAATCTCAGGCAGTTCTTTAGAATTGTGTTTTCTTGCGGGGAAAATATATCCGCGTACTGTGTCGGCAGAGGTTCTGTTGCGGTTGATGGCATAAGTTTAACGCTTTCGTCTATATTAGTTTCGGGGTTTGAAATTTTTATTATACCGGAGACTTTTAATAATACAATCATGCAGTTTAAAAAAGAAGGTGATAAAGTAAATATCGAGACTGATATTATTGCTAAATACGTGGATAAGTTTACAAATAAAAAAACAAACAATATTTCCCTTGAAATATTAAAGGAAAACGGGTTTGTCTAGTGTGATTCTTATATGTTAATGGAGCTTATATGAAGAATAAAGTTTTTACATCAGTGGGAGATGCGGTTAAAGATATTAAAGCGGGAAAAATGGTTATAGTTGTTGATGATCCCGGCAGAGAAAATGAAGGAGATTTAATTTGTGCTGCTGAAAAGACTTCTCCTGAAGTTATAAATTTTATGACGAAGTATGGGAGAGGTCTTATCTGCGTTCCGATGAAGCATGAGAGGCTTGAAGAACTTGAAATAAAAAATATGGTTGAAAATTCGACGGAAAAAAAAGGTTGTTCTTTTACGATGTCAGTTGACTATAAAATAGGTACTACGACGGGTATATCGGCTTACGATAGATCTGTTACCGTCAGAAAGCTCATTGATAAAACTGCAAAACCCGAAGATTTTGCAAGACCGGGTCACATATTTCCTTTGAGATGTAAAGAAAGAGGCGTTTTAGTCAGAACGGGTCATACAGAAGCAGCTGTTGATTTGGTTAGCCTTGCGGGATTTTACCCTGCTGGAGTTATATGCGAAATAATGAATAATGATGGGACAATGGCGAGGATGCCTGATTTGGTAAAGTTTGCAAAGAAGCATGATTTGCATATTATAACAATAGAGGAACTTGTAAATTACAGGCGCCGGACCGAAAAACTTATCAGTGAAAAAGTGACTGTTGATTTGCCTACAAGATATGGATACTTTAAGCTTGTTTTATTCGAGGATTTGATAACAAAAGATTCTCATATTGCTGTTGTAAAAGGCGTTGTAAAAAACAAGCAGAACGTTTTAGTAAGGGTTCATTCGTCGTGCGAAACGGGCGATATATTTCACTCTTTAAGATGCGACTGCGGCGATCAGCTTGAAAGGGCTTTAAAAGCTGTTGGAGAAGCGGAGCAGGGCGTAGTTTTATATATACATCAGGAAGGAAGAGGAATAGGGCTTGCAAATAAACTTCAAGCTTATAGTTTGCAGGAAAAAGGTATGGATACCGTAGAAGCTAATAAAGCACTCGGATTTGAGCCGGATTTAAGAGATTATGGAATAGGTGCTCAGATGTTGTCTGAACTCGGTATAAAAAGTATTAAGCTTATGACTAATAATCCCGGGAAAATAAATGGACTTGAGCGTTACGGTTTAAAAATTACAGAAAGAGTTCCGCTGGAAATCAGTCCTAGCAAGTCCAACGAAAAATATTTGAAGACTAAAAAAGAAAAAATGGGACATATATTAGAAGAGGTTTAAAATGTTTTGCGAAGTAAACCTTGCTGTCTTTTGGCAGTGCGGGGAAAATAGGTGGTGTGGTCCGCGCCTGTCATTGCAGCCCTGAATTTGCGTGTTAATCTGTATTTTTAAAAAGACTAATCATTATGTTTGATTTTTAAGTTTATAATGACAAATATATATGAATGAAAAGACGGAGAAAGAAAAATGAAGATTGTCAGTGGGCAGTTAAATGCACATGGAAAAAAATTTGCGATAGTGGTATCGAGATTTAACGAGTTTATAACAAATAAACTTATAAGCGGTGCAGAGGATATTCTCAAGAGACATTCGGTTGCAGACGAAGATATTTCCGTTTACTGGGTTCCGGGAGCTTTTGAAATTCCTGCGGTTGCAAAGAAAATCGCAGAAAACGGAAAGGTCGATGGAATAATTTGTCTGGGTTGTGTCATAAGGGGAGCTACTCCGCATTTTGATTATATCTCTGCTGAAGTTTCAAAGGGTGTCGCTTCCATATCGCTTCAGAGCAATGTTCCGGTAATTTTTGGCGTATTGACAACGGATTCAATAGAACAGGCTGTTGAAAGGGCTGGCACTAAAGCGGGAAATAAAGGATCTGATGCGGCAATGAGCGCAATAGAGATGGTAAATTTATACTCGGCAATTTGACAAGAAAATGTTTTTATGTTATTCTTTGCAGGTTGTTAAAATTATTTAGTTATTTAGATTGTACTATTCTGTCAATTTTTAACAGTTATTAACAGTTATTTTTTACTTCGCAGGTGGGCCCGTAGCTCAGCTGGCAGAGCACCTCACTTTTAATGAGGTTGTCGTGCGTTCGAACCGCACCGGGCTCATTTTTGCTCCCATCGTCTAGGGGTCTAGGACACAGGATTTTCAATCCTGCGACACGAGTTCAAATCTCGTTGGGAGCGTTTATTTTTAAGGCGCACTCGCCTAATGCTAAATCATTTGAACTTTATTTTTCAAAAGTTTAAACGGTTATTTATGGAAGGTAATCATGTCGACATTAGTTGTTTTGGGAACACAGTGGGGAGATGAAGGAAAAGGAAAAGTTGTACATTATCTTGCAAAACAGGCGGATTATATCGTCCGTTATCAAGGTGGTAATAATGCGGGTCATACCTTAATCTATGAGAACAAACCTTTTATTCTTCATTTAATACCGTCGGGAATACTCTTTCCCGATAAATATTGTCTGATTACGAATGGAGTTGTAGTCGATCCTAAAGCTTTAAAAGAGGAAATTGCTATATTAGATAAGAATAATATCTCCGTTGAAAAAAGATTTTTTATAAGCAGTCAGGCTCACATTATACTTCCCTATCATAAACTTATCGACGGAATTCTTGAAGAAGAAAACGTTAAAATAGGTACTACGAGAAGAGGAATAGGTCCTGCTTATGCAGATAAAGTAAAGAGAATAGGAATAAGAGTTGTTGATTATTTGGAAAAAGACATTTTTGAAGATTTATTTGAGAAAAATCTTATAGAAAAAGCTTCTATATTGAAAAACAGCGGAATAGACATTGCGAACTTGAAAGAGGAAATATTAAAAGATCGTGAAGAGCTTTCAAAATCCCTTGAACCTTTTGTTACGGACACAAGTATTATGATTGAAAACGCAATAAAGGAAAATAAAAAGATACTTTTTGAAAGCGCTCAGGGTACGATGCTTGATTTGGATTTTGGAACTTATCCTTTTGTGACATCGTCTAATCCTATAGCCGGTGGCGTATGTTCCGGTGCCGGAGTTGGTCCTACGAAAATAGATAGTGTGTTAGGAGTTGTAAAGGCTTATACCACAAGAGTCGGCGAGGGACCTTTTACGGTAGAACTTTTTGATGAAATGGGTAAATTTTTAAGAGAAAAAGGTGCAGAGTACGGCGCAACAACCGGAAGACCGCGCCGCTGCGGATGGTTTGATGCAGTCGTCGTACGCCACAGCGTGAGATTAAGCGGTATAAAACATTTAATTCTTACAAAACTTGATTGTGTAGAGGATATAGATAAAATTAAGATATGCGTTGCATACAAATATAAAGATAAATTATATAAAGAATTTCCTGCCTCAAGGACAGTTCAAAAATATGCTGAACCAGTTTATGAAGAAATGCCGGGATTTAAGGGAAAAGTTAAGGGCATTACGGATTTTGAAAAGCTTCCTCTCAATGCACAAAAGTACGTTAAACGTTTAGAACAGCTTGTAGATGCTCCGATAGATTTAATTTCCCTTGGAAGAAAAAGAGAAGAAACTATAGAAGTAAGAAAAGGCGTAAAGTGGTTTTAATACTGTTTTATGAAAATAAAGCTTTTAAAGTTTACTGATGACCCAGAAAAAATATGTGCTGTAGCTGCAAAGTTATGTCGTAGTTCTGAGAATATAGATGAAATTTCCGGGAACTTTACGAAAGAAAAGATTAGAGAACTTCTCGGCAGAATTATTTCGTCTGGTCATTATTCCGTTTTGGAACATTCTTCTTTTACTTTCGGAGTCGAAGGAGTTTCGCGTACTTTGCTTGCGCAGCTTACAAGACACAGAATGGCTTCTTTTTCCGTTCAGAGTCAGAGGTGTGTAAGATTTGAAAGCGGCGTTGAGTATGTAGTTCCCGTCACGATAAAAAAAAATAAAACATTGTTAAAAAAATATGACGATTTTTTAAAAAATGCTGAGGCGTTGTATAAAGAATTTTTAGATGCAGGTATTCCTGTAGAAGATGCCAGATACATTCTGCCTAATGCTTCAGCGACAAAAGTGGTAATTACGATGAATGCAAGGGAGCTTAGACACTTTTTCTCATTGAGATGCTGTAATAGATCGCAATGGGAAATAAGAGATATGGCGTGTCTTATGTTAAATCTCGTCAGAAAAGAAGCAACATTGTTGTTTTCCGATGCAGGACCTGATTGCGTAAGAGAAGGCTGTAATGAGGTTTTTCCATGCGGTAAGCCGTGGAAAAAATGTAAATAACGGATATTGAATTTTATTGTTATCATTCTTGACTTGATTCGGAATCTGTTTTTAAATGGGCTGATGCTGAAGTAAGTTCCGAAATAATTTTGTTCGGCACTACGAATCTAGATAGTAATATATTTTCTGGAGTGATATAGTGTATGAGGTATTTGACTTTTTAATATCTTTAGCAAGTATTCTTTTCTTTGCAAAAATTTTTGGCGAAATTGCTTTAAATCTCGGTCAGAATGCTGTAATCGGCGAACTTTTAGCAGGAATTTTTATAGGACCTAGCGTTTTGGGAATTGTACGCGAAACGCCTGTTTTATCAAATGTGTCCGAACTCGGCGCGATAATTCTTCTTTTCGAAGTCGGACTTTCAACAGATATAAAGGAGTTTTTAAAAGCAAGCGGCTGGGCGATGGTTGTAGCCTTAGTCGGGGTAATAGTTCCTTACTTTTTGGGATATTTTGTGTTTTTGCGCTTCGGACTTACGAATATGCAGGCAGTTTTTGCAGGTGCTGTTCTTACGGCAACTTCCGTAGGTATCACAATAAGAGTGTTTATGGATTTAAAGTGTCTTAAAACTGAAGAAGCAAAAATAGTGCTTGGTGCTACAGTTATTGATGATGTTATAGGGCTTACAATGCTTGCCGTTATTTTAAAGCTTATTACGAGCGAAACCGTCAGTTTTGGAACTGTCGCGTATATAAGCGGAACTGCTGTACTGTTTTTAGTGTTGTCCGTCGTCGTTGGTGTACTTATAGTGCCTACAATTTTTAAATTTATTTCTAAAATGAAACAATCTTACATAGTATCTATCATGGGGATTGTTTTCTGTTTTATTGTATCGGCGCTCTCAACTAAAATTGAGCTTGCTCCTATAATAGGAGCGTTTGTTGCGGGACTTGTTCTTTCAACGATAAAACAAAGCGAAGAGATAAAAAAAGATATAAAACCGATTTATGCGGTTTTTGTACCTATGTTTTTTGTTCTGATGGGTACTGAGGTGGATATAAGTACATTTAATCCTTTTATTGCAGCAAACAGAGAAATTTTAGTTTTAACGAGTGTACTTTTTGTTGTTGCTTTTGTGGGTAAGATAGTGGCTGGTTTTGCCGTATTAAAAAAAGGAATCAATAAACTTTTAATAGGCGTTTCAATGGTGCCGCGTGGTGAAGTGGGATTGATATTTGCAGAAATGGGTTTGAAAAATAATATTTTCGAAACGCGGGATTACAGTGCTTTGATTGCTGTTATAATGCTTACGACTTTTATTGCTCCGATAATATTAAAATATCTTATATCAAAGCAGAAAGATAATTCAGCATAATAAAAACCGGCGGTTTTACGCAAAATATAAAAGGTTAAATTATTGATTGTTGTCTCTCTTTTCTTTACTTTTTCAGCAGGCGATATTTCTATTTTAATATCATCGTTTATTTTATAAAAGTAGATAATATTTGGGAGAAAACACTTGACCTGTTTTTTGCTTTTCAACTAAAGAAGACATCGGATTGTTTAGCGAGTATTGTTTATTGACAGATTACTGGATTTAAAGTAGTAATAATACAGAACTTACTGTTTGTTATAAATTTTCAGAGGAGCAGAGCGAATGGGTTCAAATTATAGTAAGTTTGAAACAGTATGCCGGATTCTCAAAGAAAATAGTTTTGATGAGTCAAAGCTGATACCAATTCTTCAGGCTGTTCAGGAAGAATATAGATATTTGCCAAAAGAAATTTTAGTTTTTATAGCGTCGTCGCTGAACATTTTTCCTGCAAGCGTTTACGGGATTGCGACATTTTTTGCGCATTTTACTTTAAAACATAAGGGCAAACATATTATAAAAATTTGTGATGGAATAGCCTGCCATGTAAAAAAATCTAACAATCTTATAAATGCTCTAAAAAATAAACTTGGATTAAAAGAAGCTGAATATTCTACAAAAGATATGCTTTTTACTATTGAAACGATTTCGTGTCTTGGCGCATGCGGTCTTGCTCCTGTTTTTCTTATAGACGAAGACATTTACGGGCAGATGACTCCCGATAAAGCTGTTGAACTGATTGATAAGATAATGGAACAAGAGAGGGTAAAATAGTGATAGATTTAGATAACATAACACGGTCAGTTAAAAAGGCCGGAAAAAATATAACTAAAAGAATTATTGTCTGTGCAGGTACAGGCTGTGTTGCAAGCGGCTCCATTAAAGTTTTTGAAAGTTTTGTAATTGCTGCAAAAGAATTGGAGATAAGCGTATGTGTCGAATTGAAAGAGGAAAACAGCGGAATATTATTGTCTAGAAGCGGTTGTCAGGGGTTTTGTCAGAAAGGACCTCTTGTAAATATTTTACCTGCCGGGATACTTTATATAAAAGTTAAAGTTGATGATGTAAAAGAAATTTTGGAAAAAAGCATTAAAAATGACAGTCTTATAGACAGACTTTGTTATAGTGATAACGGGAAAGTATGTAAGGGACAGGATGAAATTCCTTTCTATAAAAAACAGTACAGGATGGTTATTAAACAATGCGGCGTTGTAGATCCTGAGAATATTAAAGAATATATTTCTATCGGCGGATACAAAGCCGCAGAGAAAGCTTGCACGGAGATGACTGATAAGGAGATATGTGATATAGTTTTGGCAGCTGGCTTAAGAGGACGCGGCGGTGGTGGGTTTCCTGTCGGTAAAAAGTGGAATTTAGCCAGAAATCAGACGGCTTCAAAGAAATATATTATTTGTAACGGCGACGAAGGCGATCCGGGTGCATTTATGGATAGAAGTGTTATGGAAGGAAATCCGCACGGGATTATAGAAGGTTTGATAATTGCGGCAAAAGCAACCGGTGCCGATGAAGGATACGTATATGTGAGAACAGAATACGCTCTTGCTATTAAGAGAATGAAAAAAGCGATGAAAGATGCGTACGATATCAAAGTTTTGGGAAAAAATATTTTCGGATCGGGATATAATTTTACGCTTCACGTTATGGAAGGAGCTGGAGCTTTTGTATGCGGCGAGGAGATTGCGTTGATAGCTTCGGTTGAAGGAAAAAGGGGAATGCCTTTGCCGAAACCGCCCTTTCCTGCACAGAGCGGATTATGGGGGAAACCTACTACGATAAATAATGTAGAAACTCTTGCGACTATTCCTATGATAATAAATTATGGTGCAGACGTTTTCAGAGAGACGGGAACCGTGTCTTCTCCCGGAACAAAAACATTTGCATTGACCGGACATGTTTTAAATACGGGACTCATTGAAGTTTCTTTGGGATCGACTTTGAGACAGATAATATTTGACATTTCGGGCGGAGTTACAGATGGAAAAGGAAATGTTAAAGACGGTAATTTTAAAGCTGTCCAGATAGGTGGACCTTCAGGCGGCTGTTTGACTGAAGAACATCTTGATCTTTCGTTGGATTTTGATTCTTTAAAAAAAGTTGGCGCTATGGTGGGTTCAGGCGGACTTGTAGTAATGAATAAAAGTACCTGTATGGTAAACATTGCAAAGTTTTTTATGCAGTTTACGCAGAATGAATCTTGCGGAAAATGCGTTTTGTGCCGCGAAGGAACAAAACAGATGCTTTTGATGCTTAGCGATATTACTGAGGGCAAAGCGGACGAAGATACCATTTCGCTTTTGGAAAAACTTGCCAGAGCGGTTCAGATAGGTTCTCTGTGCGGTCTTGGTAAAACTGCTCCTAATCCGGTTTTGTCAACTTTAAAATATTTTAGGAATGAATATGATGCTCATGTTAAAGATAAGAGATGTCCTGCGGGAGAATGCAAAAGTCTTATAAGTTATAGAATAACCGATAAATGTATTGGCTGTACGGTTTGTGCAATGAAATGTCCTGCGAAAGCGATAAGTAGCGAGCGCGGACAGAAACATAAAATTGATGTTGTAAAATGCGTAAAATGCGGTATTTGTATAAAATCATGCGAATTTGATGCAATAGAGATGGTGTAAAAATGTATTGCGTTTACATCGGAATGAAAATATCGAACTGGGTTGTTATTCAGAATTAGGCGGTTGAGCTGATGGAAAAATATTTGACGGTAAACGGCAGAAGAGTTTCGTTTACCGACGAGAAAAATCTTTTGGAAATTATAAGAAAAGAAAATATAGAGTTGCCGTCGTTTTGTTATAATTCGGAACTCAGCATCTATGGTTCATGCAGGCTTTGTATGGTGGAAATTGAAGGCAGGGGAATACTTTCCGCGTGTTCCACACCGCCTGAAAGCGGAATGGAAATTAAGACAAGCAATGAACATATAATAGAAGTGAGAAAAATTATAATAGAACTTTTACTTGCAAATCATGACAGGGAATGCACTACTTGCGGGAAAAGCGAAACCTGTCAGCTTCAGACGTTAGCAAGAAGGCTTGGCATTAATAAAATAAGATTTAAAAACGTTATGTATAAAGAACCTAAAGATTTGTCTACATACTCTTTAGTGAGAGAGTCCGGTAAGTGTATTCTTTGCGGCAACTGCGTAAGATTTTGCGATGAAATACAAAGCGTGGGAGCAATAGGTTTTGCAAACCGAGGTTCAAAATCTGTAATTTGTCCGAGTTTCGGAGGTGATTTGGGATCGTCGGAATGTGTTTACTGCGGACAATGCGCAAGAGTGTGTCCTACCGGTGCAATTATGCCTAAATCTGAAATAAGCTATGTGTGGAAAGTTTTAAGCGATCCTAAGAAAAAAGTTGTGGTTGCGATAGCGCCTGCGGTGCGCGCAGCAATCGGCGAAGCATTCGGATTTGATGATGGGAATGGAACTGAAACTGCTGGAAAAATTGTAACGGCTTTGCGTTCTATAGGTTTTGCAAAAGTTTTTGATGTTTCGTTTGCCGCGGATATGACAATAGTTGAAGAAGCAGACGAATTTCTCAACCGGCTGGAAGAAAATAAAGATATGCCTCTGTTTACGTCGTGCTGTCCTGCATGGGTGAAATTTGTAGAGCAGTATTATCCTGATTTTATTTCGAATCTTTCAAGCTGTCGTTCTCCTCAGGCAATGTATGGCTCTGTTGCAAAAAAAATTATGCCTGAAATGTTCAAAATTCCGAAAGAAGATTTGATTGTAGTTTCAATAATGCCGTGTACGGCAAAAAAATTCGAGGCGAGAAGACCTGAACTTTCAAAAAACGGTGTTGCGGATATTGATTATGTTTTAACGACGCAGGAACTTACAAGAATGATTGAAGAGGCGGGACTGCTTTTTGGCGAACTTGAACCGTCGGCATTTGATATGCCTTTGGGGTTCAAAACCGGCGGAGGAGTAATATTCGGCAATTCCGGCGGCGTAACTGAAGCTGTTTTGAGAAATATTGTAAATGATAATTCCGGCGGAACGGATAAAACTGAGCAGTTTGTTTTTGTACGTGGTAAAGACGGCTTGAGAGAAGTAAAAGTAAATTTTGCCGGCAGAGAGCTTAATATTGTAGTTGTTTATGGGTTGAAAAATGCAAGAAAAATTTTGAAAGATATTAAAGTTGACAGGTCGAGATATGATTTTGTGGAAGTTATGGCATGCCCCGGAGGATGTATAGGCGGCGCCGGGCAGCCCGTTTATAAGGATTTATCGGTAAGAAAAACAAGGACCAAAGTTTTGTATGAAAGCGATAAAACTATGGAACTCCGAAGACCGCAGGATAATCCATATGTTCAGAAAGTATATAAAGATTATCTCAATAAACCGGGAAGCTGTGCAGCTCATGAGTATTTGCATACAGGATATAAATATAGGAAGAGGTTTAATGAAACATTTGAAATCTATAAACCTGCAAAAGAAGGTAATATTAAAGTCAATGTGTGTTTCGGAAATAGCTGTATGCAGAGAGGTTCGGAGGAAATTTTAAAACATATTGTCAGTTTTGTCGAGAACGGTAAATATAGGGACAGAGTAGGTATAGAAGTTTCTATATGTTTGGAAAAATGTTTTAAAGGACCGGTTGTAAAAGTTGCAAACCGGACGCTTGAGTATTGCACTCCTAAAGCGGCGGAGGAAGCGATACAGGAAGAACTGATGAAAAAATGACAAAAATATGTAAACGGAATTGTGATAGTTGATTACTCATAATCTTGCTTTACGATAACTTATCAAAGGGTATTTAATAAATATGAACAGGATTATGGGAATTGATTACGGCTTAAAACGAATAGGAATTGCGATTACAGATTTTTTGCGGATTACCGCAAGCCCTTTTGAAACTGTTAAAAATGTGTCTTTAAAGAAAAATGCGTTAAAAATTTTAGAAATTGCAAAAAACAACGGTGTTTCAGTAATTGTTTTGGGATTGCCTTTAAATATGAACGGCACTGAAGGCGGGATGGCTGAAACCGTCCGTAAGTTTATTGAAGAAATTAAATTTCTTTCGGATATTGAAGTAACAACTGTTGACGAGAGGCTTACGACGGTGCAGGCTGAAAGAATGCTTATTGAAGAAGCTGATATTTCCAGAGAAAAGCGAAAAGGTCTTAAAGACAAAGTTGCTGCAGCATTAATTTTGCAGACGTATTTAGATATGCAGGCGGAAAAGTAAAAGAGGAGTTTAAAAAGCAGTGTCTGAAAAAGTAACGGCTGTTTTGCTGATAGCGCTGATATGTTTTTTGATTCCTGTCCGTATGCGTTTTTTTTCATCTTCTGATAAAATTTTAATAAGCGTGCGAAGCGGTGACAGCGCTTCGGCGGTGGCGATACGTTTAAAAGAAAATAAACTTATATACTCTAAAAAATTATTTTTGTGTCTGGTTAAGCTTACAAAAGCGCAGAACAAACTTAAAGCTGGAGTTTACAGTTTTTCTGAAAAAGATGGTATGTTTAAAATATTGAGAAATTTAAGGGACGGTTCTGGAAACTTTCTGCGCTTTATCGTGCCTGAAGGAAACAATATAGCGCAGACGGCAGAGATTATTTCAAGTACGCTAAATATTGATAAAAAAAAATTTGTTAAAATTGCGGCGGAAAGAAATTTGGAAGGCTATCTTATGCCTGAAACGTATTTTGTTAATCTGGAAATGAACGAAAAACAGTTGATTGAAATGATGTACGGCGAATTTAATAAAAAAGTTACGTCTGATATGTACAAGAGGGCGGAAAAAATTAATATTCCTTTTAAAGATATAGTTATAATGGCGTCAATAATTGAGAGAGAAGCTGTTAAACCGGAGGAAAAATCGGTAATAGCTGCGGTTTTTTACAATAGATTTAGGAAAAAGATGAAATTGCAATCGTGTGCTACTGTTTTGTACGCTATGGGTGTAAATAAAGTAAAACTGACTCTTGAAGATATAAAATTTGATTCGCCTTATAACACTTATAAACATTTGGGTCTCCCGCCGGCTCCTATATGCAGTCCTGGAATAGAGTCGATAAAAGCGGCTCTATATCCCGCAGACACGAAGAATTTGTTTTTTGTTTCAGACGGCAACGGCAGACATTTATTTGCAGAAAATTTTAACGGTCATAAAAAAAATAGACAAACTGTGGAGAAAAAGCAGCGGGCAGTATAGAAAATAAAATTATTTTTATCGTCATTTTTAGCTTGATGGGAATCTGCTATTAAACAACAGAATCTTAAATCAAGTCTGAAATGATAAAGTAGGAAACACTAATGGAACAGAGAAGAGTTTATTTAGATAACAGTGCCACAACTGTTGTTGATTCTGAAGTTATAAAAGAAATGCAGCCATATTTTTCTGACATTTACGGAAATGCTTCGAGTTTTCACTATTTCGGAAGACAGGCAAAAACAGCGCTTGATAACGCAAGGAAGAAGACGGCGTTGTTATTGAATTCAACCCCTGAAGAAATATTTTTTACCGGATGCGGCACCGAGTCTGATAATATTGCAATATTTGGCATATTAAATGCTTATAGAGAGAAAGGGCATGTAATTACGAGTAGGATCGAACATCACGCCGTTTTTTATTCATGCAAGTATCTTGAAGCAAACGGATATGAAGTAACTTATCTCGATGTTGATGAAGATGGAGTTGTTTCTGTTGAAGATTTTAAAAAGTCTGTAAAAGATAATACTCTTCTTGTAACGATAATGCATGCAAACAACGAAGTCGGTTCAATTCAGCCCATAGAAGAGATTGCATCTGAATTGAAAAAAATCAACAGAAAAAGAAAAAAGAAAATTTATTTTCATACTGATGCCGTACAGACTGCAGGCAAGCTTTATTTGGATGTTAAAAAACTTGGAATTGATTTGCTTGCAATATCGGCGCATAAATTCAACGGTCCTAAAGGCGTTGGCGCTCTTTATATTAAAAATGGGACGAATATATCGCCTATGACTTTCGGTGGGTATCATGAAAACGGACTTCGTCCCGGAACTGAAAATATTCCGTATATTTCTGGACTTGCAAAAGCGCTTGAGATTTCAAACGCAAAAATTGAGGAATACAATAAGCGCGTTTTTGCTTTAAGGGAAAAACTTAAAGAAGGTATTCTTAATGCAATTCCTGAGGTAATTATTAACGGCAGCGGTAGCAGAGCCGTTTCTAATATTTTAAACGTGAGTTTTAACTATATAGAAGGCGAGGCTTTGCTTCTTATGCTTGATATGAAAGGCGTCGCTGTTTCTACGGGTTCGGCATGTGCGTCGGGGTCGTCGGAGCCGTCGCACGTTTTATCAGCGATGGGCGTTAATCTCGTTGCGTCGCAGGGTGCAATTCGATTTTCTTTCGGATATCATAATACGGAAGAAGACGTTGATTATGTGCTTGAAGTTCTGCCGAAAGTTATAAGCAGTCTTCGTGTAATGTCTCCTGTTTGGAAGCAAAAAACGCTTGAAAATAAAGAGTAAAATAAGTAAAATATAAAATTACGTAGTGGATTTATGCAAGCCCGGAAAGCTGTGGTATTTTTTAGTGATTTTTTCAGTTTTATCAGGTTGGTATAAACAGATACTGTCTGCCGCAGAACATTAAAAATTATATAAAAATTGTGTATATTATTGGCAGACTGCTGAATAGTACTGGAGGGAAAAAATGTATATTGATTTCGCATCAGACTGGCCGGCATACCTGTTTATGGCGGTGTTTATTATTTTTTTTGCGTATATTATTATCAGGGGAAATTCTAAAAAAGACGCTGATTAATCTGTGATTTACGGAGGGATTGTATGGCTGATAAATTTTCTTTTGATATTGTTTCGGAAGTAAATATGATGGAAGTGGACAATGCCGTTAATCAGGCTCGGAAAGAACTTGCAAACAGGTTTGATTTCAAAAACAGCAAATCGTCAATAGAGTTAAATAAAAATGACAAAAAAATAACTTTAATTGCAGATAACGAATATAAGATGAAAGCCTTGAAAGATATTTTAGAAGGACGTTTTGCAAAAAGAGGCGTTTCAATAAAGTCTTTGGACTATAAAGCGCAGGAAAATGCTTTTGAAGGATACATAAGACAGACAGCTGAAATTATTTCGGGACTGTCGTCGGATAGAGCAAAAGAGCTTTCAAAACTGATAAGGGATTCAAAAATAAAGGTTCAGGCTCAGATAGACGGTACAAAAATAAAAGTAATTTCCTCTAAAAAAGACGACTTGCAGCTTGTAATAGCTTATTTAAGACAGCTGTCTTTTCCGTTGCCTTTACAATTTACCAATTATAGATGAAAAGATTATATCGGATAAAGCAAAAGAAGAAATCTAACCTTTACAAAAAGATTCAAATTCATGTCTTTAAAAAATAAAATTATTAATGTCAGGGCGGAAAAAATTGTTTTTCCGGGTCGTTCCCTTTGCAGATGTTCTGATGGAATTGCTCTGTTTACCGAAGGTCTGCTTCCCGGCGAAGCTGCGGATGTTCTTGTGATAAAGGGAAAAAAAACATTCAGGGAAGCTCTGCTTAAAAATATTACTTCTAAATCTGCTGAAAGGATAGAACCTTTGTGTTCGTCTTTCGGTTTTTGCGGCGGATGTTCTTTTCAAAATGCTTCTTATGAAAGTCAGATTAAGTATAAACAGGAATATATATCGGAACTTTTAAGTTTTACCGGAGTGAAAATTTCAAAAATATTGACAAGTCCGCAGATTTGGTGTTACAGAAATAAAATGGAATTCAGTTTTTTTAATAATAAAGGTATTGCAGATTTGGGGCTTCACTGTAAGGGAATGTTTAGTAGATATGTTTCGGTCCCGCCCTGTTTTATAGCAGATAAAGATTTCTTGCAAGCTGCCGAAACTGTAAAAAGATTTGTAAACAAAAACAATTTTACGGCGTATAACAATAAGACTCATGAAGGATTTTTCAGGCATTTGGTTTTACGTAAAGCTGGGAACAATAATCAGTTTCTTATCAACGTAATTACAAATGATGTTGAGTGTGAATCTGTATTTTTAGAACCTCTTATAAAAGAACTCTCCGAGTTTTCTTGCAGTGTTTATTGGACGTCCAACGGAAGAAAATCTGATGCGGTTTTAGCTGACAGATTGACTCTTTTATACGGAAAGCCGTTTATTACTGAAAGGCTTAATGTAGGTGGAAAAGACTATTTTTTTGATATTTCGCCGTTTTCATTTTTTCAGACAAATTCAAAGGCAACCGAAATTCTCTACAATGAGATTTTAAGATTGTTAAATCCGTCAAAATACAGCGTTTTGCTTGACTTATACTGCGGTACGGGGGCAATCGGTATTTCAATGGCTCATAATGTCAAAAGAGTTATAGGCGTAGAGTGTATTGGGCAGGCAATTGACGATGCAAAAGAAAATGCTTTGGCGAATAATGTTTTTAATGCGGAGTTTTATGCTTCAGATGCAGAAGAGTGGATTAAAGAAAACAAGAGTCGTTTTGATGCTGTGGTTGTCGATCCTCCGCGCAGCGGTCTTACTAAAGATATTATAAAGTTTCTGCTTGAGTCAAAAGCAAAAAGAATAATTTATGTTTCTTGTAATCCGTCCACGCTGGCAAGAGATCTGCAGTTAATTACTGAAAACGGTAAATGTAAAATCAAAGAAATTACGCCTGTTGATATGTTCCCGCAGACATATCACGTTGAGACAGTGGTGCTGTTAGAGTTGTAGCAGACTAAAATTAAATGACAGTTGATTATATATTTATGATTGAAAATTAATTTGTATATCCAGATATAATGAATGAAAGGAAATAAAATGAAAAAATTAATCGCAGTTGTATTGATGTTAGGAATGTTTGCGAATGCAGCGTTTGCAGTGAAAGGAGTTGCACCAGATGCCAAAACGCTTGCTGGACTAAAAGATATGGGGAAAAAGCATTCCACGTATCTCTTAGAGAACGGATACTTTGGTGGTTTTGAACTTGACGATGAGGGAAGTAAATATCAGGTGCTGCGGTAGTGCGAGAGCTGCTTTATCGAGGTTGACAAGTACGGAAAGCTTATTGGCTGCTGTATGTACACACTTGCGGACAACGACATTAAATATAGCTTATCGTATGATGTGTGGTTTCTGGCAAAATGAAAACGTTTTACATATTTGACAAAGACGGCAAGCCTGTTACTTGTAACGGATACAGAGCTGCTTATAATCGAGATGGTTCTATCTCGTTGATCTTTGACTCTAAAAAGAATATTGTAGAGTAAATGAAATTAAAAATGGGGAACAGGATTATGGGTGTAGACCCGTCACGCAAGAATACAGGCTGGGGTATTATAGAGGCACTGCCAGCGCGCATACGACACAAAGCTTATAGTGGTTGGATTAATATGTATTGACGAGATTGTCGACAGACCTGAGTAAAATATGAACATTTCTGGAAGTAAATAATATAAATATGTCTGTTTTCTTTATAGAGTTTAGGGGTTTAAGAACAATTCAGCTTCCGATATACCCCTAAATATTTTCGCTCCGAACTCCCATATTTCACATCAGTCTTTGAGTAGGTTTTGTCGAGACTTTGTCTCTGGAAATATCCAGTCTTTTATTATTCTTTTCTATACACATATCAAAAGCTTCATCTTTTTAAAATGACAGTGGCTTGACGGCATGCGGCAGTAGATATAAATATGCGATATTAAAATGATGAGGAATTTGTGATCCGATCATCGCTGTCCCGATTCGGATATCTCGTCATACAACTTTCCTCTATTATTGTTGATAAATTCGCTGTTTGCCTTTTAAAAATGTTGGTTTTTTATATATAATAACGAACTGTGGCAATTGGGAAAAACTATGAAATACAGTGCTGGAATTATTTACAATAAATCGAAAGCAAATGCAAAAAAACTTGCATTTGAAATTGCATTATGGCTTAAACAAAATAAATGCAGAGTATTTGTAAGTGATTCTATGTTGGTAAAGCATAGAAAGGTTGACTTTGTTTTATCAATAGGCGGCGATGGCACGATGCTTAAGGTGATAAGAACATTCTCGCCGTTATCAGTTCCTGTAAAAGGCATAAATCTAGGCTCGCTGGGTTTTTTGACAGATACCGATACAAATGAAATATTTATGCTTTTAGAAAATATTTTCTCTTCGGGTTTTCGGATTGAAAAAAGAGTTTTGCTCTCTGCCGAGTTTGAATATAAAGGCAGAAAAATAAAAGCTATAGCGGTAAACGATTGTGTGGTGCGTTCTTTATCGGGCGGGAAACTTATTACAGTTAACGCCAATATAGATAAAAATTTTACAGCGGAATACAAATGCGACGGAATGATTATTGCAACGCCTACGGGTTCAACCGCATATTCTCTTGCGGCTTACGGACCTATAGTTTACCCGAATCTTCCGGTTTTTATTCTTACTCCTATTTCTCCGCACACGCTGACCCAGAGACCTATGATATTGTCCGATAAAAGTAGTATTTCATTTATTGCAAAAAGTAAAGACAGCAACGGAAAAATTATGATATCAATGGATGGGCAGGAAAATTATACGCTTCCAAATGGGACAAAAGTAAAATTTTCTCTGTATAGAAAACCGCTCAAGCTTATAAAAAACCGCAGTAAATCTTACTTTGAAACTTTAAAGACTAAGCTGCACTGGAGCGTTTAATGCTGCTTGCGCTTTCCGTAAAAAATTACGCTTTAATTGAAGATTTAGTCATTGATTTTACCGGAGGTTTTACCGTTATTACCGGTGAAACCGGATCCGGGAAGTCCATTTTAATAAAATCCATTGAACTGCTTACCGGTGCAAGAGCGGATTTATCATCTATACGTTCAGACTGTTCTGCATGCGCTGTAACTGCCTCTTTTGAATACAAGAATTCTAAAGTTGCCGATTTTCTGGATAATTTTTCGATTTTTGCAGAAAATAATATAGTTTTTATGCGCAGAACTATTGAAAATACTGGTAAAAGCAAAGCTTTTATAAATGACTCGCAGGTAAGTATATCGGCGCTTGCGACTCTTGGAAAATTGCTTATAGATTTTTACGGACAGGATGAAAAACATTTGCTTCTCGATTTAGATTCGCAGCTTGAAGTTTTGGATAATGAAATCGGAGACATCAGTCCGTTACTTAAAGAATCGTCGGCTTTATATACGCAAATAAAAATTTTGAGGTCGAAACTTGAAGCTTTGAATTTATCGGATGTCGAAAGAGAAAGAAAAATTGATTTATATTCTTTTCAAGTCGGAGAAATTGAGGATGCAGAACTTGAGACTGGAGAAGATGAAAAACTTGAATCGGATATTCCAAAACTAAAAAATGCAGAAAAAATCTCTGCTTTATCGCAGGAGATTATTTCTGCGTTGTATTCTTCTGAAAATTCGGTTCTGGGCAATATTTTAAAAACAAAGAAAAATATTGAAGCAATAAATTCTTATGGTGCGGATGCTTCTAGTGCTGTGTCTTTAATAGAGCAGGCGTACTACCAGACTGAAGAGGCGTACAGGGAAGTTGAGATTATTCTGTCCAAAACGAGATTAAATCCGGAAAAATTAAGTACTTCTCTTGAGAGAATAGAACTTATAAAAAAACTTAAAAAGAAATACGGGAACAGTATTGAATCTGTTATTGAATATAAAAATAAAATTGACGGCGAATTGAATTCTTTGAACAATTGTAAAGATGATTCCGAAAAACTTGAAAAAGAACTTAAATCGGAGACGAAACGCTTGTCTGAATTATGTGAAACTATAAGTAAAAAAAGACAAGAAGCCGCGCAGGTGTTTGCAAAATCCGTGCAGGAAAAACTTTTTGATTTAGAGATAGAAAATGCCGTATTTGAAGTGAAATTTGACAGAAAAGAACCGTCTGCAGACGGTTATGACTTAGTAGAATTTATGTTTTGTGCAAATAAAGGCGAGAAAATTCTTCCTTTAAAAAGTTCAGCTTCAGGCGGAGAACTCTCAAGAGTGCTTCTTGCCGTAGAACTGTCGTCAAAACTAAAAAATGACCGGGTGGTAATATTTGACGAAATTGACTCTGGAACGGGCGGTAAAACAGGCGGGAAGATAGGAGAAAAACTTTCTGAACTTGCAGGGAGAAAACAGGTATTTTCTGTAACGCATCTGGCGCAGGTTGCCGCATTTGCGGGAACGCATATAAAAATTTATAAGGAAACGGAAAATTCAAGAACTTATACAAAGGCAAAAATGCTTACCCAAACGGAACATATTGAGGAAATAGCAAGGATGATATCAGGCGAAAAAATAACAAAAGCAGCATTGGAACACGCAAAAGATTTAGTAGCTGCTTCCGGAAAATCTCAATAATAATCTTGTCATAAAAATATTCTTTATTTTTTTATCTTGGTTAAAAATACAATTGTTAAAATTTAAGAGTTGATTCTATACAATTTTTATCTAACATCTCTTCTTGTTTTTTATAATTGTATAAAACCTGTTCATCTTTTTTTAAATCTATATATATTTCCTTATTACAAGATAAATCATGTTTAACCAATTGTCCAACATCTTAAAGTGGATTTTATTGACAGACCATGCTAATGGTATAATATGATGCAATTCAAATCCGTCTTTCTTTTTAATATTATGGTTTTTCATATATTTTTGTCTTTCTTGCAAACTTCTATTTAATTTTATTTGTTCATCGTTGAATAAGCCATTTTTTACTTAAATGAATTATTTTGCATTCCCTTGTTCCAGCAAAATTAAAATAAACAGTCTCTGATAAAAAATTATCAAATAAACTATCAGTCTCATTTTTCCAATTATGAAAATCTTTTTTATCTTTCCCCTTTTTATCTTTTTTATCAGGTATCATATCCTTTTTTAAAGATTTAGTAATACTTTTTTGTTGAATTTTACTTAATTTTCTATATTCCTTTATATAACTAACGGCTTCGCTTTTAGTTAAAATAAAATCCGACTCAAAATCAATTGCGGTTATAAAAAACATGTATTCATAAGTATTTATATAATCAATTTTATTATCTTGATTTCTTAGAATTTCTAATAGATTCCCTATACAGCCATTTAAAAATTTGTCAACAAATTTAGAAATTATAAACTTTCTGTTTATTACATTTTCTTCATTTATTACTTTTAAACCATCATCAGTCAAAGAAACAAAAACATTATTATTATTTTTAATGTAAGGGGAATTAGGTTTTTTATTTTTATTATATCTGCAAATTAGTCCCATTCTTTCTAAATCTACAAATAAAATTTTCCTGATAGAATCTTGGGTTCCTTTTCCTATTTTATCTCTTGTAATTCATTGCAAAATAAATTGTAATTTTCCCATCCGGACAAGTTTGTAGGTTGTTTTGATAAATCTTTTGTTCTTATTTGTAATAGAGTTTTATTTGATGCATATTTATCTAAAGTTCTTAAAATAGCTGATATAATACCAAAATTATATCTATAGTGTTGAACTAAATGGTGTCCTCTATAGTTAGGACTTTCTAACCTTTTAATTAAATAGTCAGTTGCTTTATTATTAAAATTTTTCAAAAAAGTATTAAAATTATTCACACATATCCTCTAGTTTTTTAAGTGATAAATTAACACACTTTCTGTCAAAATCGCTACAAATAAAGCTTCTATTTAATTTTTTACTTGCAACTGCAGTTGTTCCGCTTCCAACAAAACAATCTAAAACTAAATTTTCCTCATTACTGCTTGCTTTTATTATTCTTTCTATTAATTCGAGCGGCTTACTTGCTACGTGTTCATTTTTCATAGTTTTACCATTTACTTTATTCCTGTGTCTTTCACTTACAATATGCCAGACTTCGCCGCATAGTCTTCCTTTATCATTAGGGAACCATCCTTACCATTTTTCAATATACCCTTTTTGCTTGCATGCTCAATTCTTTCTGTTGACTCATAAGGAACTCTTATTTCGTCATAATTAAAAATATGTTTTTCGCTTTTTGTAAAAAATAATATGCTTTCTTGCCCATTGCTGTATTTAGTTTTTGAAGTTCCTAATCCATCTCTCTTATCCCAAGTTACCCAGTTCTGAAAAATCAGTCCCTTATCAACTAAGAATTGTAAAATATAAGCACAGTTAAAGGGAGTATTGAAAATATATAAACTCCCAGTTTCTTTTAAAGTTGGAATTAACGCATCAATCCATTTAAAAGTAAAATATAAAAAATCTTTATGGCTTTTAAATATATCCCATTTGGTTTTTTTCATATTATAAGGAGGGTCTATAATTGCCAAGTTAATACTTTTTTTTCAACTTGATTAAAAAAAACAAAACAATCTAAATTATAAATTTTATTATTTTCTAACATTAGTATCTTCTATTGCAATTTTAAACTTATTACTTCTTTAAAGCTTTCGCTTATTTCATAACCGACATAATTTCTATTTAATTCTTTTGCTACTTTTAATGTTGTCCCTGATCCCGTAAATGGATCAAGTACTAAATCACCTTCAAAAGTAAATAATTTAATGCATCTGCGAACTATCTCTGCCGGCATTATTGCCGAATGTTTTCCAAAAGCTAAATCATTTTTATTTGGTATTGCTATATTCCAAATCTGCTTTGTATATTCTACCCACTCTTTTTCTGTTAATTTGCTGCTTTCTTTAATTTCTGGCGGTAAATTATTAATTGGATTACCGTCTTTTACATTGTATTTTGTGCGTAAAAATTTCGCGGATATGGATAACTACCGAACATTAACTTTTTACTTGGATTTGTTCTATTCCATATAAACATATCATATAAGAATAAATTAGTATTATTTAAAATTGAATGTTCTATATCGCTGTTTATATTAAAGATATGTCTATTGTAGTGTGTATTTAAGCTGGCTTTTAACATTGGCATAAGCGGTGTATTTATTATTAATTTCCCATTAGGCTTTAATACTCTTTCACATTCTTGCCATACAATAAGCATTTCATTTATATAATCAGTGTATTCTTTGATATCGCCAATTTGTCCTTTATGTCTTATTCCTATTTGCTTTGTTTGATAACCATTTTTTTGAATAGTCTTTAATATTGAAATATGGCGGACTAGTTAATATCATATCTGCAGAATCATTGGGTAATTCTGTCATTTTCCTTGAGTCTTTAAAAAAAATTTTGTTTAAGTATTTTTTAGTAGTACTATTATTTAGTTTTTTTCTGTTATTCATATATTTTTAGAACCCGCGTAAGAAAATACTACGCTTTTGTTTACTTTGAGAAACAAAAATATCACTAAACTCCGGGACTAGGATTCGAACCTAGACAAAGGGATCCAAAATCCCTTGTGCTACCATTACACAATCCCGGAACTATGTGATTACAAAGGGGAAAATAGAGTATGGAAATAGTCGTCAATCGTAGTGACGAACCAAATTTTCCAGCCGCATCTATTCAGTCTAGATTTAAGTTTTTCGGTTTTAACGCTGGAATCTAAAATACCAAAAACTGTTGCGCCGGAGCCGGACATAAGACTTGTACCGCACAACTCGTTTAAAACTCTTTTAATTTCTAATATTTCAGGATAATTAGGGAAAACAAACCCTTCAAGTCTGTTAAAACAGCTTTTAAAAGCTTCTTTTTTATTAAAAGAATTATTGAGAATCAGATCTTTGATTGTATGAATTTTTGCTTGATTTGTCAACGGAAATTTGATTTTTTTATATACGTCTGCGGTAGGAACGCCAAAACCCGGATTTACAAGAACTATATTTAATTCCCCGGCGCTTTTTAAGGGCGTGATAATTTCTCCTATTCCTTCGCATAGAGCTGTTCCTCCTGTCAGAAAAAAAGGAACATCGGCGCCGAGCTTTATCGCAATTTGTTCTAATTCATTTTTTGTCGTTTTTATATTCCACAGCCTGACTAAAGCTTCAAGTGTTGAAGCAGCATCGGAAGAACCACCGCCAAGACCGGCTCCCGTAGGAATTTCTTTTTTTAAGTATATTTTTACGCCTTTATCAGTATTATAATGCTTTTTGACTGCCATTGCCGCTTTATAAACGATGTTTGTCTTGTAAGCAGACAGAGATTTATCGCTGCATTCAAGAGATATCATATTTTCAGCAAGCTCAAAAGAAAGTTCGTCATACAAACTTACGGTCTGCATAATAGTTTCTAAGTTATGGTATCCGTCGGCTCTTTTATTTTTAATTTCAAGAAAAAAATTGATTTTTGCCGGCGCTCTGAGATGTATTTTCATTCTTTTTCGGAATCAGTCAAAATAAAAATTTTTGCTGCCTATGATATTCCCTTGATTTTCATATCTGAAGAATTAAATTTAATTTTTGACGGAATCTTTGAGATATGCAGATTAGCATATTTTAAAGTATGAACGGTTATATTGTTTTGTGAAAATCTTTCTATTAGTGTGTCCATATTTAAAGTAAGTTCGGCGTTGTCCTTAATAGAAATATGCATCGGCAAAATCAGGTGTAAATTCTATTGTCTTGAATATTCTATTTCTTTATTGTATTTTTCTCAATCCATATAATTTAAAGCGGTTAAATAAAGCATTTCATTATTTGAATGTTTAGTATCCAGTGCTTGTAAGAAATTTTTTTCAGATCTTTGATAATCTTTAAGTACTGAGTAATAATATCCGAGTCTTGCGAGAACTGTAACATTTTTTTCTTTTTTTAAAGCAAGTTTTTCAAACTCCTATATATCAGGTTTTTTCATATATTATTCCAAGCCAGTATCTTATCGTAAGATCGTCGGGAAATATTTTTTTATTTTTAGAAAAATCTATTCTGCTTTTGTATAATTTTGAGTTTTATAATAGCATTTTCTCAGATATATAAGTGCAAACATATTGTCCGGAAAGACAGAAATATATTTTTCGTATTCTTTTATCGCCGAATTAAGTTTACCGGTTGCCTCATAAATGCGGGCTTTTGCAATATAAGCGTCTCTTGCATGAAGCCTAAATATCCTAAAAAGTGTAAGGTTATAAAATTAAAACCAGGCACTTTTTAGGATATTTAGACTTCATTCTTGCGCAAAATTCGTTGACAAAAAGCCTGGCTGTCCTGTAAAAAACAGGCGTTAAATCGTTAATATCCAGCAGTTTATCCAATGCAAATTTTTGATATTCTGTTAACTCTTCCATTGTTTTTCACCTCCTCTTTTTATAAATTTTATAAAATTCAATTAGATGTTATTATTAAAAACCAAATAAAACCTTTCATTTGGCTTCGAGTACTTGATGTCTGTATTTATCAAAAATGTCGTCGGCGACAATTCTGTCTTTATCCTCCAGAAAATTCATAAAACGATTATGCATCTGTTCAATTCCGTCTATGTCTTCTTTATCCGCCAGTCTAACAAGTTTAATTAGATACTTTTCTATTTCTCTGTAATTTTTGTCAACATTGTTGTTAATATCTTTAACCATTTTTTTCTTTATCTCTAATTGTCCGCTTGTGGTATACAAATACTCTGCTCCAGCGTTTTTAATGTCCATTCTCGCCGCCGCAACCTCCGATTTTATTGAAAGAATACACTCATTGGCTGTTTTGCAATCTTTGATGTTCTCGGTGAAGTTTTCACAAAATTTTATAATCCCGTCACGAGAGTTATTTACAGCTTTCTCGTATTTTTCAAACGGGGTCTTTGCACATCCAGTCACTCCTGCCATCATTATTCCTGCTAACATCAAGCATATTACTTTTTTCATTCTAGTTCCTTTTATAATGCATTGTATTTTGATTTAGCATTTTTGGCAAAATCAAAAATCGCACGTTTGTTGTCTTTCTGTTTTTTTGTTAATTCCATATTTTGCCTCCAAATATTTTTTCAAATCTTTCCAATTCTCATTTTTCCCATGCCTAAAAACGTATTTCCTGCCGATTTTATTGATAAATTTCGGTTTGGTTTCCTTTTTCATTTTCCCGCTCCCTGTTATTTCATTATGTTTCTTGCTACAAGCAATACAAGGTATAAAATTATCGTTCCGACCACCGTCCAGAATATATCGTTATCTAAAATGTTTTCTATCATTTCACTTCCTTTCACTTCCTTAAATGTACGTGTCCTTTTTTTTGTTGTAAAGTCTTTGTATTCTGCATAGAGCTTTTCGTATCTACCCCAAACAGAGTTATACTCAGAAATCTTTTTGTTATATTCCGACACAACTTTATACTCACAAGCGTGTGCTTCATTGTATAAATTCAGGTAATGTTCGTAGTCTTTATAAAAACCTGCCTCATACCTTTCATTTCATTGATGGACTTTACTCGTCCAGAAGCTACTGTGAGCTTGATTTTTAAGTTTGATAGCTCTAGTTCAATTCCTTTTAACTGACGTTTCATCGAGTCCAAGCTTGCTTCGTATTCTTTTGTTTTCTTTTCGGCTGGCGATACTGCTTTCCTAATTTCGTTTACTCCCTTTCCAACAGCATAACCGACAACTTTCCCTGCTATGGCGGATATCACTCCAGCGTGTATGTTTTGTGCAATTAACATCGACATTAAACAAATTAACTTTTTCATTTTCCTGCTTCCTTTTTTTTAAAATTTTCTTAAGCAGCTGCATCCGCAAAGGTGCGGCAATCTAAAAAAAACTTATTATAACGCTATTATAAGAAACTAAAGCCGCGTCATTCATAGCAGGTTTTTCTTGAATCATTCCTATCTGGAAATAACCTACCGCATTGTCAGGCTATTGCTTTTCTTTTCATAATACGGATTCCTTATGGTTAATCAGGTTTAACACGAGAGCATCTTCATTTTTATAATATTTTTTTCTCGTGCCTATTTCTTTAAACCCAAAAGATTTATATAAATTTATTGCAGCATTGTTGCTTTGTCGCACTTCAATTGACGGAAAAGACTTAAAATGGCGGAGAAGAGTGCTGCCGGTAAAATATGTTTTAGAACTTTTAACCGTCGCGCGGGTACTAATAGTGGTAGAAATATAAAAAAAACGAAACGAATTTTCCGTTAGAGAACTAACAAAAACCATTATTATGAAAAAAGTATTTTACAGTAAATTCATAAAATTAAGTGATTAAAAGAACCAATAAAGGCGAAAGCGGCAGTGTTGTATTCTGGCATCACTATTAGTTCAGAATTATTTGACTATGCGTCATTATTTTTTATATACTCCTACATTATTTCAATGGTGCGGTACCCAAGTGGTAAGGGAGCAGTCTGCAAAACTGTTATTCGCCGGTTCAATTCCGGCCCGCACCTAATTCTTAACATATTGGTATGTTGCCCGGTTAGCTCAGTTGGTTAGAGTACTTCCTTGACATGGAAGGGGTCGGAAGTTCGAGTCTTCTGCCGGGCATTTTTTCAGGGGTTAGCAGAATAATGAAAAAAATATCAAAATTGCTTTTAGCCAAACAATCTAAAGCCCCTCTGTTTGACACTCTTTTGGCGCATGCAAAGAGAGATGTTGTTTCTTTCCACTGTCCTGGGCATAAAAACGGAAGAAGCATAGATAGAGAATTAAAAGATTATACCGGCGAAGAAGTCTATAAATTTGACGTAACTGTTTTTGACGAAGTAGACTCTTTGCATGATCCGGTAGGGCCGATAAAGAAAGCTCAGGAGCTTATGGCTCAGGCGTACGGAGTTGAACATTCTTTCTTTTTGGTTAACGGCAGTTCTGTCGGGAATATGGCTATGTTTCTTGCGGCATGCGATTCCGGCGATTCTGTAATAGTTTCAAGAAGCTCGCACAAGTCAATTATGGCGGGAATCATTATGTCCGGCGTGTGGCCTATTTGGATTCAGCCTAAAATCGACCAGAATTTAGATTTAATTTTTAATTCAACTTATGATCAGATAAAGGATGCTTTGGATAGATATCCAGAAGCTAAAGCCGTATTTATTACGAGTCCTACTTATAATGGCATAGTTACGGAATTAAGCAGAATTGTTGACTTATGCCATAGAAAAGGAAAAATAGTTTTGGTTGATGAAGCGCATGGCGTACATTTGCTATTTAATGACCAGCTGCCTGAATCTGCGGTTAGAGCGGGAGCTGATTTATGCGTTCAATCAACGCATAAAATTTTGTCCGCTATGTCTCAGGGATCAGTGCTGCACTTTAATTCAAAACTTGTCGATTTTAACAGAGTAAAGAAAATAGTTTCTATGCTTCAGACTACAAGCCCCAATTATTTAATTCTTGCAACTCTTGATTTGGCAAGAAGACAGGCATTTCTGCGCGGCGAAGAAAATTTTAACAGAGCTATAAAAATTGCAGAATGGGGACGCGCATATATAAATGACAATATTGATTCAATGAAATGTTTTACGCGTCAGGAAATGCAGAAGTTGGGATTTGATTTGGATGTTACAAAACTTACGGTAAACGTTACAAAAACTGGACTTTCCGGTTATGAGATTGAAAGCATTCTTGCAAAAGAATACAATATACAGCTTGACTATGCCGATTTATTTAATTTAGTTGCAATTGTGGGTGAAGGTTCAGAAAAATCGGATGTAGAAGTTTTTGTAAATGCTCTTGAAAATATAAGCGAAAAATATCGCGGCAAACAAAAAAACTGGATACTTAAGATTCCGTCTCTTGCGACAGAAATGGTTATGAGACCCAGAGACGTATTTCTTTCAAACAGCACAAAAAAAGTGAGTTTGAAAAAAGCTGCGGGACACGTTGCTGCGCAGACTCTTACACCTTATCCTCCTGGTATTCCGGTTGTAATTCCCGGCGAAAGAATTACAAAAGAAATATGCGATTATCTTATTGATATGTCTTCTAAAGATATAAGAGTAAGCGGACAGGAAACAGAGATGTTGAGGACAGTGAAAGTTTTTACAAATTAACGGAGAAAATAATGAATAAAAAGGATTTGGCGAGTTTTAAGAAAATCTTAATACAAAAGAGAATGGAGTTTTTAAACAAAACAAGCAAAGCTCAAAGAGAAATAGATACTGATTCAAATACTAATGTCGGAGATGAAATAGATACTGCAAGCCAGAACTGCGAAAAAGAAATGTATTTTGAACTTGTTGCAAACGATAAAATAACCTTAGATGCTATAAATGATGCTCTTGCGAAAATAGAAAAAAACACTTATGGCAAATGCGAGGGTTGCAGCAATAATATTCTGTTAGAAAGATTGAGAGCAATTCCGTGGACAAAGTACTGTATTCAATGTCAGAAAGAAGCTGAAAACCCAAAAAATAAAAAATGATACCATCAAATTTTATGTTATGGTTAAAAAGCATAATTTTGTTTGCGTTAATATTTTGTGTCGGATTTTTGTTTAAAAAATATTTCATGAAACTTATTCAAAATGTTTTTGCGAAAGCCGGGTTTGTTTTACTTGGAGAAGCATTTGCAATATCAAGTAGCTACATTTCTTTTTGGTTCTTTCTTATAGCTTTGTACGTGGCTTTTTTAATAGTGCCTGTAAATAATATGAGCGCGGTTATTCATAAATTGTTTTATGGAGTATTTGCTTTTTCCATAGTTGTTTTTGTAGCGTCAGTAATTTCCAAAGTTTTTCGTAAATCTATTCCTGAAAAAATCGGAGTAAATATAATAAAATTTAGCGTAATATTTGTCGGTTTGATATTAATATTAAATCAGGCTGGCATTAAATTGACGCCTATTTTAACTGCATTAGGTATAGGTTCGTTGGCGGTAGCTCTTGCGCTTCAGGATACTCTCGCCAATTTTTTTGCAGGGATAAATATTCTTTTAAGCAAACAAATTTCAAGAGGTGATTATATTAAGCTTGATTCGGGGCAGGAAGGGACGATAATTGAGGTTAATTGGAGAATAACTCTTATGAAGACAATTTCTAATACGGTTATTTCAGTGCCAAATAGTAAATTGTCATCTGCAATAGTGACAAGTTTTCAGTTCCGCAAAGCTGAAGTTAGTGCTTCGGTAAACTGCGGAGTGGCGTATGGCAGCGATTTGGAATGCGTAGAAAAAATTGCGATACTTGCAGCTCAGGAAATAA
This sequence comes from Endomicrobium sp., assembly GCA_031260705.1. GTDB lineage: Bacteria > Elusimicrobiota > Endomicrobiia > Endomicrobiales > Endomicrobiaceae > Endomicrobiellum. Next base: position 46,629 of record JAISLA010000012.1, read on the forward strand.
TATATAAATGTGAAGACTCTGTAAAAACTTATACTCCAATAGTGCATTTTATAGGTTTTGAGGATTCCTCGATAAATTTTACTTTAATTTTCAGAGTAAAAGATGTCTATGTAAGAAATTTTATTCAGAGTGAAGTGTTAAAAAATCTGTATAAAAAATTAAATGAAGAAAAAATAGAAATTCCATTCCCTCAAAGGGTTGTTACGCTTAACAAGCATTGATACAAATTGATATAATAACAGTCGGACTTGTACGGAGGTATATATAAATGAAGTTTGTTTTAAATTCAAAAATATTTAGAGCTACGGTAACGCAGGCTAATGTGAAATATGAGGGCAGCATAACAATAGACACGGATCTTTGTGATAAAGCGGGTTTTTGGATAGGGGAGAAAGTTCTTGTTGTTTCAAATACAACGGGGGCACGTTTGGAAACTTATGTAATTCCGGGCGGTGCCGGCTCCGGAATAATTTGTATGAATGGAGCGGCGGCTCATCTTATAAAGGCGGGCGAAGAAATAATAATAATGGGGTTTAAGCTTTCAGATAAACCTATTAACCCGAAAATTGTTTTTGTTGACAAAAACAATAAAGTTGTAAAAATAAAATAGCTTGATTAACCAGTGCTTAAAATCATTCGGGGCGTGGCTCAGTTGGCTAGAGCGCTCGGTTCGGGACCGTGAGGTCGCTGGTTCAAGTCCAGTCGCCCCGATATTTTAAAAGTGCATATAAAATATATTGCCGATTTTAATTGAAGTTTTTTATAGTTAAATATCTGTTTAAGAATGCCGCCGTAAATTACCTGTCTTGTTTGTCCTAAATTTATAATTGTGCCCTGATAGCTCAATTGGATAGAGCAGATCCGTCCTAAGGATAAGGTTGGAGGTTCAACTCCTCTTCAGGGCGAACTGGAATATTTTTAAAATATTGGCATTATAGTAATTTTAATAGCTTTTATCGACGTTAAATAATATCAGATAAAAATCATCAAGTTTTATAAATTCTTATTAAATTTGCTCATTGCTTGCTTACAGATTACTTTTCATTAATTGTATGGACGAATTGATTATGGGGATAATAACCGTATTAGTTTTCAGCTCAATTCCTGCTTTGTTTAAAACACTTACTTTATATTTATTAGAAAATAAAGTTTTATTTGATTTCAGAAGAATTATTTTAACAAAATTCTTAAATTCTAGATACAACTACAATAGTAATCTAAATAAAGGTCCGTATTTATCCCAGAGAGTTAAATGATACAGGACTTATAAATAATTTGTTTATAGGTCCGATAGCAAAGAGTATCAGTTTAATATTCTTTTTGGCGTGTTTATTGCCGATTTTTTTACAATTTAATTTTCTAATTATTTTGTTACTTATTTTAAGTGCTGTTTTTACCATCTTTGTTTTTTCTTTTTTTAATGGAAAGAATCGATATTTTACATCTAAATATCAAGAAAAGGTTGCTTTATATTCTTCAAAGTTATCAAATGTAATAGATTCGGTTAAAGAAATAAAATTATTTGATTTATATAAAAAAGAAACGGACTAGATTGATTCTAAAGCTAAAGATTTAGTTTTGGTAAATGTAAAGAGAATTTTTTGAGGATTTACATCCGGACAATTTGGTGTGTCGTTACAACATATTATTATTGGAATTTTGCTCGGGTTTTTGGGATATCAAGTTCAGCAGAAAGTAATTACTTTAGGACAAGCAATTTTTATTTATAGTATATCGGATAATCTTTTTTATGTTATTAATGATTTTTGGAGTCTTTATTTTTCTACTAAGAATTCCAATGTGCCTTGGAAAAGAATTAAAAGAATATTGCTTAGAAAATGTGAAAATAATGATGTTAAAAAAATTAACAGTATAGTTTTTCAAAATGTTTCAGTAGAAAAAAATAGCAGAATTATATTAAAATCTGAATTTAAAAATTAAATTCGAATGATAAAACTGTTTTAATTGGGAATGCCGGAGTTGATAAGACGACAATTTTAAATTTAATAGTACTTTTTGATAATATATCTGCCGGCAACATTCTAATAAATGATAAAGACTTATTATGATATATGCGTCTCTTATTGTGATAAAATTCTTGTACGAGATGAGTTTTTCATTTTGATATCTCGGCAATAAACCAAAAGTTAAATAAAGAAATAGAGGAATAACCGCTTACAAAACAATGATATTTTATTATAGTCTCGCGGAACTATTTTTAAGATTGCTATTTTTCAAAAAGAAGATACATGTAAAACAACTCCTTCAGGTTTCCTAACCTGTATAAGATCAAACCCCGAATTGAATATATATATATGTTAATTATATTACTGCCTATTTAAGACATAAAGAAAATAGTATAGTGCAAGGTAAGAATAGCGTCAAAAACCAAGTGATAAAAAACCAAAAATGCAATTAAAACTCTCTGATATTTACAATATAGAAATCCCAATAATTTCAAGCAAAATTCAAAAAGATATAGACATTGTTGCTAGAAGCAAGCAGTTATTTAAAAAAGAGCATTCAAAAAACAAAAAAGGTAGAAAGTATCATACCTGAAATTTGAATTAATACAGTACAATTAACAAAAAATAGTATAACTATCAAAGGATAATATTTCGCCAATAGGAGCATATCTTGCTACTCTCAAAAAATGTAGATGAAACTTCAAGACCAACGTTGTATAGAGGATTAAGATATTGGGGCAAAAAACCTCATAATATTTGGAGAGAATTTATACTACAGTATACACGACAAAATGATATTGTTTATGACCCCTTTGCAGGGAGTGGTTTGACATTTTTTGAAGCAATAAAAACCTATAGAAAACCAGTAGTTGCAGACATAAATCCATTGACATTATTTCTCATCAACATCTATTCAAAAAACTTTAATTCAAATAATATCATATTGTATGTGCGTGGAATTTTAAAAAAAGCTAAAAATACCGACATATATAAAAAGAATTTTATAGGCAAATGCTCTCATTGCGGAGAATTAACTGATATCTATAATTACAGAGTAAAAAATAATATTCGTTATGCCCGTTCTTATAAATGTTCTCTTTGCAAAAAGACAATCACTGACAATATTAAAACAGTTCCGTATGACACAACTCTCAATTTGTGGAAGCCAAAGTTTAATATAAGACAGTTATCATCTATTGCACCTGCCTTTATTAACAAAATTGGTGGGAATGATATCTCTAACCTTTGGACTCAAAGAAATGTGGAATTGCTATCTCTTATCTTTAACGAGATAAGCAACAATTACAACTCTGAAAGAGATGCTTTAATGTTTGCCTTTTTGCAAACATTACATTTAACAACTAAGATGTGTGCATTAAGAAGTAAGGAAACCAACCGTCCATTATCTACAAGTTGGGGAAGACCAGCGTTTTTAGGTTTAAAATCGTATATGGAGCAAAATCCGGTTATTCAATTTGAAAAATCTATAATGAATATATAAATTCAAATACCGACCAAATAATATCACTATTGTCATCAACGACAATTGATTCTGAAGTCGCCAGAGTTTAAGCGTAATATACGGCAATAATGTATTGTTGGACGGATATGCTTGATATTATATGTTTAATTTAAACTGTTATGATCCTTTTGTAAAAGCAAATAAATAACAAGCAGTAGAACAGACACCAAATTAGATATATTTAGTAAATAATATTTCGCCGAGTAATATTAGCTTTAGGAAAAATATAAAGTTTAAGGTATCAAAAATTGTTAGGTTAATTGATATGATAAGGAATGTGTTAGTTAACCCTGCATTTTGGAAAAATATATAGAGGATACAATGTTTAAGATTGATTTTGGAAAATATGATTTTACTCTTATAGCGGCAATATGTATATGCATTGTTTTCGGAGCATTTATGGTATTTTCGTCAAGCGTTGTTATGGCTGACGTAAAATGGACAAGTCCTTACAAGTTTTTTTTGAGGCAGATTCTGTGGGTTACATTTGGATTTGTGGCAATGTTTGTGACAAGTTTTTTAATTAATTATAAATTTTACAAAAGATACGCAAAATGGATTTATTTGTTTGCGCTGGTTTTGGTTACTGCGGTTTTATTTGTGGGAGTTCTGCGGTTGGGAGCAAAAAGATGGTTACAGGTAGGTCCATTTACTTTGCAGCCTTCAGAATTAGCCAAGATTGCAGTAGTTATAGCTATAGCTGACTTTATATCGAGAAAAAAAAAGTTAGTTGAGAAGTGGAAAGGTTTAATAGCGCCGGGATTTATTATTTTACTTATGCTTTTTCCAATTCTCATAGAACCTGATTTAGGCACGTCTATTTTAGTAGTCGTAGTATGTTTTGCAATGCTGTTTTGTGCGGGAATGAAAATGAATGCTGTATTTGCCGGCGGTTTAGCGGTAATTCTTTTGACGGCTGAAGAAATTATGAGAAAGCCTTACAGACTTACAAGGGTTAAAGATTATCTTGCTTCTTTTGTAAATATTGATGTATCTTCTTATCAGGTAAAACAGTCTTTAAATGCTCTGGGTTCAGGCGGTTTTTTTGGTAAGGGTCTCGGTAAAAGTGAGATGAAGCTTATGTATCTTCCTGAAGCGCATACTGATTTTATTTTTCCGATTATAGGGGAAGAACTCGGGTTTCTTGGAGCAGTCTCGGTTATTGCATTTTTTATGTATCTATTCTTCAAAGGTATAAAAATGAGTAAGAATATGCCTGATGTTTTTTCGCAGTATCTGTGTTTAGGAATAACGTTCCTGATAGTTTTTCAGGCTATTATAAACATTTCTGTTGCTACGGGTGTGTTTCCGGCAAAAGGACTGCCGCTTCCGTTTATATCTTTTGGAGGAACGTCGCTCATTATAACTATGGCAACTTCAGGAATATTGATAAATTTATCACAATACAAGAAAAAACAGAGCAGAACGTGAAATGACAACATTCCCTCTAAATTTAATTCAGAAGCTGTCTTTGAGTAGTTAAAAACTGTGGAGTGGAAATGGGAAATAGAAATATAATTATTGCTTCAAGCGGAACGGGGGGGCATATCTATCCCGGCATAGCTTTAGCAGAAGAATTTAAGAATAAAGGATATAACCCCGTTTTTTTTATAAGCAATAATGTCGCTTCCATAAAGATTTTAAAAAACAGCGGCTTTGAATATATTGAATTTAATGTTTCGGGAATGCCGGGAAAAATTTCATTTTTGTTTATAACGTTTTTAGTTAAAATGAAGTTTAGTTTTTTTAAGGCGTTAAGAAAGATTGTAAAGCTGAATCCTTTAGCGGTAATAGGTACGGGGGGATATATTGCAGTTCCTGTTCTTTTTGCAGCAAAAATACTGCATAAAAAAACTTTTATACACGAGCAAAACGCTGTTCCGGGCAAGGCAAATATACTTTTAAATAAAATAACCGATAAGACTTTTATAAGTTTTCAATCTTCAGAAAAATATTTTAAAAAAAAAAATACTATTCTCTCAGACTATCCCGTCAGGAAGAATATTTTGTCAGCATCAAAGGAAAAAATATTGCGTGAATTTAAATTTGAAAACGGAATATTTACGGTTTTAGTTTTTGGAGGAAGTCTCGGTGCGATTAAACTTAATGAAGTCGCCTGCGAGACTTTTTTAAAATTGTCTTTTAAAAATAGAATTCGGGTTTTACATATTACAGGCTCTGGAAATTATATTAAAATTCAAGAAAAAGTCAGAGATAATCCGGATTACAGAGTTTTTGAGTATATGCATGATATTGGTGCTGCCTACGCTGCAAGCGATGTTGTAATATGTCGTTCAGGTGCTGGTAGCGTGTTTGAGCTTAAAGCTTTGGATAAACCTGCGATTTTAGTGCCGTATCCTTATGCTACTGATAATCATCAGTATTGGAATGCAAAGGAAATAGAAAAAGATGGTAAAATCATAATAATTGAAGAAAGAAATCTTACGAAAGAAAACTTAAGCAATGTCATATATATGCTTAAGAAAAATATAAAAAGCAATACGGCTGAAAATATAATCAAATTTCCGCGTAAATTAATATTTGAGGAAATAATAAAATGCATGAAATCTTGATTTCAAACGATGATGGCGTAAAAGCTCCCGGACTTCGCCCTCTGATGAAAGAACTTTCCAAGATAGGAAAAGTGTATGTGGTTGTTCCAAAGACTCAAATGTCAGGCACGGGGCACGGTATAACGCTTGCAAAATATAAAAAAGTCGAAAAAATAGAAAAAGATTTTTATGTGATAAAAGGTGGTACTCCTGCAGATTGCGTGAAATACGGGTTGTATCATTTTTTAAAAAATAGAACGGATTTAGTGGTGTCCGGTATAAATACGTGTCCTAATCTTGGACAAGATGTTATTTATTCAGGAACTGTTGGTGCTGCAAGAGAGGGTGCGTTAAAAGGAGTTCCGTCTCTCGCCGTTTCTGCGGCAGAAATGTGCGCTACGGAATATGAACATTCGGCGATTGCAACAAGAGAGATTGCCGAAAAGATATTGAAAAGAAAAAAATTTTTCAAGAATATTTGTTTAAATATAAATATTCCCCCCAATTATAAAGGTATAAAAGTTGCTCCTTTGGGACTACGCATTTATGACGAGAGTGTCGAAATTGTCGTTGATGAAAAGGGAAATCTTTCTTACAGACTGTCGGGAAAATATATATCAGGCGGGAAAAATAAGGGGACGGACATAGATATTGTTGATAAAGGCTATATTTCTGTTACTCCGCTGCGAATTGATCAGACAGACTTTACTTTTATAAAAAAATTAAATTATAAGCTATAAGCTTATTATTCCTTCTAAAAAATAACAATGAATGAGATATTGATGAATATATAAACTTGTTTGGATACTATTACTATATTGATGCTAAACTGATGAAATGGAAAATTAACTGTATTCTCTTCCTCTGCCGCATGGAAAAAGAAATGGGAAAGAAGTTTGCTCGGAGTGGTTACAAAGAACAATTATGAAAAATGAATTTAAACTGATTTCAAAATTCAAACCGTCCGGTGACCAGCCGCAGGCTATCGATAAGCTGTATCATAATTATTTAAATAATAAAAACTCGCAGATTTTGCTTGGCGTTACAGGTTCGGGAAAAACATTTGTTATGGCAAGCGTTATTGAGAAACTTCAGAAACCTACCCTTATAATATCGCCAAACAAAATTTTAGCAGCACAGACTTATGCTGAATTTAAGGCTTTTTTTCCAAATAATGCCGTAGAATATTTTATATCTTATTACGACTATTATCAGCCGGAAGCCTATATTCCCTCAAGCGACACGTACATAGAAAAAGATGCGTCAATAAATGACCACATAGACAGATTGCGTTTAAAAGCGACTACTTCTCTTCTTGAGAGAAAAGATGTTATTGTAGTTGCTTCTGTTTCGTGTATATATAATCTGGGATCTCCTAAAGATTATCAAAATATGTGCGTTGAAATAATTGCTGGAAAAGAAAAGACAATAAGCCTGCTTTTAACAGAACTTATTGCAAGCCGTTATGAGAGAAATGAAGTTGAATTTATAAGGGGGAAATTCAGGGTAAAAGGCGATACGATTGAAATTTTTCCCGCTTACCTTGAAACTGCCGTAAAAATTGAGTTTTGCGGCGATACGGTTGAAAGGATAAAGGAATTTAATCCGGTAACTGGTGAAGTAATTAGTAAAAAAGATAAAGCTTATATTTATCCTGCAAAACTTTTTGTCACTGATAAGTATAAAATTGATAAGGCTTTAAAAACCATACAGATAGAATTGAATGCGCGGCTTGAAGTATTGAAATCTCAAAATAAATTTCTTGAAGCACAGCGTCTTGAACAGAGAACAAAATACGATATGGAAATGTTAAAAGAAACCGGATCGTGCAACGGAGTTGAAAATTATTCAAGACATCTTTCAGGCAGCCTGTCGGGAGCTAAACCGACTACTCTTATAGATTATTTCGTGCAGGAAAATGATGATTTTTTAATAATAGCTGACGAATCGCATATTTCTCTTCCGCAGATAAGAGGAATGTATGAAGGCGACAGGAGCAGAAAACAAACTCTTGTAGATTTCGGTTTTAGACTGCCTTCTGCTTTAGATAACAGACCTTTGAAATTTCAGGAATTTGAGAAAGTTATAAGAAAATTTATGATGGTTTCGGCAACTCCGGGAACATACGAGCTTAATAGAAGCAAAAAATATATAGTGGACTTGATTATTCGTCCTACTGGACTTGTAGATCCAGAAGTTGTCATCCGTCCTATAAGTGGACAGATGCAGGATTTAATGCAGGAAATACAAAAAAATGTTGAGAAAAAACAGAGAACTTTAGTTACTACGCTTACAAAAAAGATGTCTGAGGATTTGGCGGCTTATTTGAAAGAAAAAGGATTTAAAGTCGAATATCTGCATTCTGAAATAGATACTTTAACAAGAATAGAAATACTTAAAAATCTGCGTCTTGGCAAATTTGACGTTTTAGTGGGAATAAATCTTTTGAGAGAAGGGTTAGATTTGCCTGAAGTATCTTTGGTAGCTGTTTTGGATGCTGACAAAGAGGGTTTTTTGCGTTCTGAATCTACGCTTATCCAGATTTGCGGAAGAGCCGCGAGAAATATTGACGGACGAGTCATTTTCTATGCGGATACTATGACCGGTTCAATGCAGAGAGCTTTAAGAGAAATGAACCGCAGGCGCGATAAACAGCTTGAATATAATAAAAAAAACAATATTAAACCAAAATCAATAATCAAAGCCGTTCATGAACTTGACGAGTTTAGAAATTTGTCAAGAGAAGAATCTATGAATCATATTGTTGCCGAAGAACAGCTTGATTATAATATCACTCCTAAAAATATTGGCGGCATAATAAAAAAAATTGAATTACAGATGAGAGAAGCTGCTGACAATCTTGATTTTGAATCAGCGGCAGTTTTAAGAGACAGAATGCTTGAACTAAAAAATATGAAATCCTGCAAACCTTCTAAACGTTAATTGATAAAAAATAAATTATTCTTAAAATTTTTGACTTTTTGCGAAAAAAAAGTTTATTGACATACCCTTGAGTTTTTATTAGAATGCTCAAATATGAATTCAATAGACTGGGTATTTATTATTACAGCGGTTATTTTAGTAACTCTTTCTGTAGTGGCGGTGACAGTTTTTCTAATACTTATGTTGATTGGAATAAAAAAATCCGCGGTAGAATTTGGAAGGGTTATAAGAGCGAATTAGATGGTGTTAATAAAGTTTCTGGTGTTGCATCAATGAGAAGAAAGTTATCGTCTTTGGTTATTGGGGGGGGGGGATTTCATTTCTCTTTTATGCTTTCTTAAGCATAAGTAAAAGGAAAAACAGACCGCATGGGGGAATAAAATGAGCGATAATAGAGATACGCTTTTGGCTTTTGTTTTAGGCGGTTTAATAGGAGCGGCTCTGGGAGTACTGTATGCTCCCAAATCGGGAAGAGAGACG
>JAISLA010000013.1 GCA_031260705.1 Endomicrobium sp.
AAGCCGCATAAGAAGTTTAAGGGACAGGTATATGTGCTGACGAAAGAAGAAGGAGGGAGGCATACGCCGTTTTTCAATGGGTATCGTCCGCAGTTTTATTTCAGGACGACGGATGTGACGGGGATAGCGCATCTGCCTGAAGGAGTGGAGATGGTGATGCCTGGTGACAATGTGACGATGGATATAGAATTGATAATGCCTGTGGCGATGGAGATGCAGTTGAGGTTTGCGATAAGGGAAGGCGGGAAGACGGTAGGTTCTGGTGTTGTTACCGAGATAGTTGAATAGAGAGGAAGTCACCATCCTGATTATTAGATTACTCTTGGTGCATTAACAGAAGTCGTAACGATTTTAATAGACATATACAGGAATAAACCTAAACGACCAGAAAGAGATGATGACGGCAGAATAAAGCGATAAAAGATAGTACCACAAGTTCTCAGCTTGTGCAGGGCGAAAGAAATATGAAATAAAAGAAAACAGATGTTTTGGAGACAAAAACTACCTTAATATAAACATGACAGGCAAAAAGTAAGACATATATAAATATAAAATTGGAGAATTAATAGATGGCGGAAAGAGTTATTATAACATTGGCGTGCAGTGTGTGTAAAAACAGAAATTATTATTTTGACAGGGGTAAAAAGCAGGAAGGAAAACTCGCATTGAAAAAATTTTGTAAAAATTGCGGCAAACGTACTGATCACAAAGAGACGAAATAATCAAGACAAGGTAATGGGTGGGGGCATAAGCTAATGGTAAACTGCTGGTCTCCAAAACCAGCTTTGAAGGTTCAAATCCTTCTGCCCCCGATTTTGAATAATATTTATGAATTATGAAGGTTTAAAATGAATTTAATTAGAACGTTCATACAATTTTTTAAAGAGTCGTATTATGAACTTATGAAGGTTACATGGCTTGGCAAAAAAGAAGTTGTGGGAGCTACTATAGTAGTGATTATATTTGTTATTATTATGTCTATTTTTGTAAGTGTTGTTGACTTGTTTTTAGTCGCTGTTGTTGGTATCATATTATAGCTGGAGTGAGAAATGGCAAATCAATGGTATGTTGTTCATACTTATTCAGGACATGAAGATAAAGTAAAGAAAAGTTTGGAAATGGCTGTTGCAAATTTGAATATACAGGATACTATTTCGCAAATACTTGTTCCCACTGAACATGTAATTGAGGTAAAACAAAATAAAAAGAGAATAAAAAAAAGAAAATTTTATCCCGGCTATATTTTTGTTGAGATGGCGATAAACAATACGACTTACTGGCTTATCAGAAACACTGCAGGAGTTACAGGTTTTTTGGGTGGTGTAAAGCCCGCTCCGATGTCACAGTCTGAAGTTAAAAATCTTCTTAACATTGTTATCAACTCGGATGCCTATAAGCCTAGACCGGCGGTATCATTTGAGAAAGAAGAAAATGTCCGTATTATTGAAGGACCGTTTAAGCATTTTATAGGTATTGTGGAAGAAGTCAATCATGATAGAGGTAGGCTAAGAATTATGGTGACAATATTCGGAAGACCTACGCCAGTAGAGCTTGATTTCCTGCAGGTTGAAAAAATGTAAAATTCAATATTATATTTTTACTTATATGCAAAATGAAATCAATACAGGAGTAATAAAATGCCCCCCAAAAAAATAAAAGCAATGATTAAATTACAAATTCCCGCAGGCGGAGCGAATCCATCGCCGCCAGTAGGTCCCGCATTGGGACAGCAGGGCGTAAATATTATGGATTTCTGCAAACAATTTAATGAAAGAACAAAAAGTATGGAGCAGGGAATGACAATACCTGCAGTTATAACTGTATTTGAAGACAGATCATTTACTTTTATAACAAAAATGTCCCCCGTTCCGGCTTTGATTAAAAAAGCTGCCGGTATTGCAAAAGCTTCCAGAGTTCCTAATAGGAATAAAGCAGGAAAAATTACTGCAGCACAGGTAGAGGAAATAGCAAAGCAAAAAATGCCGGACTTAAATGCAAACGGAGATCTGAATGCTGCAAAGCTTATGATTGAGGGAACTGCAAGAAGTATGGGCATTGATATTGTTAAGTAATCACAAAGTTGAAAGAAAGCAACGAGTAAAATTGACAATAATAATTATTTCTTTTGCCTGTCTGTCGCTTTTAAATGAAACAGCAGCATAATTAATAATCTGTAAAAATGATATTAAGGAATTTATACTAACTTAACTGCTTTATTCTTTTTTGTATGACAAACTAGAGGAAATAAAAATAGAAGTGAATTGTGGGAGTCGGTTTATGCTTGACATATAGCCACAGGAGGAGAAAGTGGGTAAAAGATTAAACGAAGCGGCAAAGTTAGTTGATAAGAACAGTGTTTATAAACTGGCGGAAGCTGTAGCGCTTGTAAAAGAAACAGCAAAAGCAAAATTTGATGAAACCATTGAAATTCATATTAAACTCGGAGTTGATCCTAAACGGAGTGATCAGATGGTGAGAGGTACAATATCTCTCCCGCACGGCATCGGCAGGACAAGAAAAATCGCGGTTTTAGCAAAAGGCGAAAAACAAAAGGAAGCTGAAGCAGCGGGTGCTGATATTATAGGTTCGGACGATTTAATTGAGGATATATCAAAAGGTAAACTTGGTTTCGACATTTTGGTTGCGACGCCTGACGTCATGAAAGATTTGAGTAGAGTTGCAAAAATTCTCGGGCCTAAAGGTCTTATGCCGAATCCAAAGTCAGGAACTGTGACATTTGAGATCGGCAGAGCAGTTGAAGAACTTAAAAAAGGAAGAGTCGAATATAAAAACGATTCTTTCGGAATAATTCACGTTCCGGTAGGAAAGGCATCTTTTGAAAAAGAAAAACTAGAAGATAATATAAAAATTTTGCTTGAAGCTGTTGCAGAAGCAAAACCTTTAAGTTCAAAGGGACAGTATATAAAGAGTATTTCTATTTCATCAACTATGGGTCCAGGTATATTTGTTGAACAGAAAATATAGTTGCTTTTTAAATTTTAGTTGTATAAAAGGCGACTGACTAAAGGTTGCCTTTTGTTTTTTTTATGAGGATGATGTCAGGGCGATTGGATTGTAAGAATTTTTATCGATAAAGACGGCGGAGTGACAATAAGCGATTGTGAAAATATAAGCTGTATTTTCAGTACTTTTTTAGATGAGAGCGATATATTAAAAGATTCTTATGTTCTGGAAATTTCTTCTCCGGGATTTAACAGAGTTTTAAAGAACGAAAAAAGTTTTAGACGTTTTATAGGAAGTAAAACTAGAATTCAGGCTTTTAAATCTGTAAATAATCAAAGGAATTTTTTAGGGACTCTTTTAAATTTTGAGGGCGGCAAGATAAAAATAGACGATGTGATAAATGAGGTTGTGGAAATAGAATTTTCGGATATAAAAAAGCTAATATAGGAACAGATATTTAGGGGGATGGAATGGCAGAAAAGGGTGAACTTTTAATAGCTCTTGAGCAGATTGAGAAAGATAAGAAAATTAAGAGAGAAGATATTTTAGCAGTGATAGAAAATGCTCTTGTGTCGGCATATAAAAAACATGTTGGTAAAAATGTTAACATTGAAGCTAAAGTCAATCCTGAATTGGAGGAGATGACGGCAAGCATAGTAAAAGTTGTTGTTGAGAATGTTGTAAGTCCGCTTTTAGAGATCTGTATTCAAGATGCAAAAAAACTCGATCAAAGTGCAGAGATTGGGACTGAGATAAGAATACCTCTTGATACGCAGGATTTTTCGCGTATTGCCGCGCAGACAGCAAAACAGGTTATAGTGCAGAAAATCAGGGAATCCGAGAAGGATTCGCTGTTTAACGAGATGAAAGAAAAGATTGGGCGGATTGTAAATGGTGTTATATATCGTATAGTAAACAGAAATCTTATAGTGAATTTGGGTAAAACAGAAGCGATACTTCCTTCAAGCGAACAGGTATTTAAAGATGAATTTAGTGTTGGACAGTGTATAAAAGCCGTAATTATAAAAGTTGAAAAGAGTGTTAAAGGTTCTGGAGTCGTTTTATCGAGGGCAAGCATCGAACTTGTAAAAAGACTTTTTGAACTTGAGGTTCCCGAAATTTACGAGAAAATTGTAGAGATAGTAAATGTTGTAAGAGAACCGGGCATGAGGACAAAGGTAGCCGTGCTGTCGCACAATCCGAAAGTTGATCCTGTAGGTGCGTGCGTAGGCGTAAAAGGCGCGAGAGTGAAACCCATCATTGACGAATTAAGAGGTGAAAGGATTGATTTGGTGTCTTATTCTATAGATCCGGTAAAATATATAGCGGGTGCGATGTCTCCCGCAAAAGTTGTTTCCGTAATCATTATTTCTGAAGAAGAGAAAAAAGCAGAAGTTTTGGTGACCGATGAGGTGCTGTTTTTGGCTATTGGTAAAAACGGGCATAACGTAAGACTTGCAGCAAAACTCACAGGTTGGCATATCGACGTAAAATCAGAGGAACAGAAAAAACAAGAAAGTAATGAAAGAATTGAGAAACAAACTGAGGTTTTCGAAAAACTTGAAGGTTTTAGCGAAAAGATCATAGAAATACTTGTAAAAGCGGGAATTACGAATGTAGAAAAGCTGTCCTTGTTAACAGTTGACGATCTTACTACTTTACCCGGTATAGGTCCTAAAACTGCCAAAAAAATTATTGAAGCGGCAAAAAAATAGCATTAAAAAATAAGCAGGAGTGTTTATATGCCATCAAAACAAGATGATAAAGCAGAATTTTCTGAAAAAAAAAGTGTAAAAAAGAAGCCCGTATCGTCAAAAGTTTCAGCTAGAAAAACCGTAAAAAAAGCTATTGTTAGAGTTGCTCAAAAGGTGGTTAAGGCTAAAGTTGTGTCTAAAAAAACGAAATTAGGTTCTAAAATAGAATCTAAAGCTGATTCTATTGGAAGGAATATCATTAAGAAAATTATTAAAAAGGTTTTGTCTGAAAAAAATGACCATGAAGAAAAATCTAAGATTGAAAAAAAATATGATTCCGGAACTGTTGTAAAAGAAGAAAAACCGACACCTAAAAAAGAATCCGCAATAATAAAAGGACAAGAAACCGTTATTTTGCATTCTCCGACGTTTTCTAATGCAACAGACGGATATCAAGAGCCGAGACAGCCGGAACAAAGGCCGATAGAACCAAAACCGTTCGTTCCGAAAACTGAAAACCCAGAAACTGCTATAAAATCTGCAGAGACTAAGCCTGAAACCGTTAAAGATAATTATAAGGAGATAATTTCAATAAATGAGTTGATAACCGTAAGAGAACTTGCCGATAAAATGAAGCTTATGGTCGGCGACGTTTTAAAGAAACTTCTTTCTATGGGAAGTCTTGCTACCATAAATCAAAGGCTTGATACTGATATAGCTATTCTTTTGGCTAATGAGTTTGGTTATGATGCGAGACTTACGTCAATTTATTCCGAAGAAGAAATAAATGCCGAAGAGGATTCTTCAAAATTAAAACCGCGTCCGCCGGTCGTTACAATTATGGGACATGTTGACCACGGTAAAACTTCTCTTCTTGATGCAATAAGAAGCAGCAACGTTGTTGCCGGTGAACACGGTAGAATTACGCAACATATCGGAGCATATAAAGTTAAAGCGCCCAGTGGGGACTACATTACGTTTTTGGATACTCCGGGTCATGAAGTTTTTACGGCAATGCGTTCTAGAGGAGCTCAGGCTACCGATATAGTCGTACTTGTTATTTCTGCAGCTGATGGTGTAATGCCGCAGACAGTTGAAGCCATAAATCATGCAAAAGCTGCAAATGTGCCTATTATTGTTGCGGTAAATAAGATAGATTTGCCTGCTTCAGATACGCAAAAGATAAGACAGGAATTAAGCAATTATGGTCTTGTGCCTGAAGAATGGGGCGGTGATACTATAATGGTTGATATTTCTGCAAAACAGAAAACCAATATTGATTCATTGCTTGAAATGATTTTGCTTAAAGCTGAGATGATGGAACTTAAAGCAAATCCCGACAAAAAAGCCGAAGGGGTGGTTATTGAAGCGAAACTCGATTCGCGCAGAGGTCCAGTCACAACACTTTTGGTTCAGAGCGGAACTTTAAGAGTTGTCGATAATTTGGTTATAGGAACGACTTACGGTAAAGTAAGAGCGATGATTGACGATTGCGAAAAGAGGTTTAATGAAGCTCTTCCAAGTACTCCTGTGGAAATTTTAGGTATGAATGAACCTCCGCAGGTGGGTGATAAATTTATTGTGGTTGACCGTGAATCGCAGGCGAGAGAAATTGCTCGTTCGAGAAAGGAAAAAGTTAAAGAAGCTTCTTTAAAGCCCAGACATCATTTGTCGCTTGCCGATATAAATATGGGACAAGTGAAAGATTTAAGAATAATATTGAAAGCAGATGTTCAGGGTTCTTTGGGAGCTTTAAGTGACGCTTTGGAGAGACTTTCGACTTCTGAAATAAGTTTGAAAATAATACATAGGAGTGCGGGCGCAATTACGGAATCGGATATCGCTTTAGCTGTTGCTTCAGACGCTTTAGTAGTCGGTTTTAACTTACGTCCCGATACCACAGTTGAAAAACTTGCAGAAACGGAAGGAGTAAGCATAAATGTTTACAGAATTATTTATGATTTGATCGCAGATGTTAAAGCTGCTATGGAAGGATTGCTTGACCCCGATGTGAAGGAAAAAGTGTTAGGCAGAGCTGTTGTGAAACAGGTGTTTAGATTGTCAAGCTACGGAATTATTTTGGGATGTTCTGTTACTGATGGAAAAATACAAAGAGGTACAAAGATAAGGCTTTTGAGGGATAATGTCATTGTTTTTGAAGGAAATATTTCTTCGTTAAAGAGATTTAAAGATGATGTTAAAGAAGTTGAAAAAGGTTATGAATGCGGAATTGTTCTTGAAAATTTTTCTGATGTAAAATCATGCGATATAATTGAGAACTTCTCTATGGAAAAAATTGCAAGGAAACTGGGTAATTGATAAAAAATGCAAATCCGCATAAAGCTCAAAATAATGAATCTAAAGGAGAGATCAATATGCCGTCATCATATAAAAGATCTGTCAGAGTAAGTGAGCTTATACAGCAGACCGTATCGTCAATCGTAAGAGAAATGAAAGATTTAAACGCAGGACTTGTTACAGTTATGGGTGCCAGTCTTACGGACGATTTGTTGAGTTGTAAAATTTATTATTCCGTCTTAGGCTCGGAAGAAGATAAGAAAAAAATTGCCGGGATTTTAAAGAAAAGTACAAAACAGGTAAGACATAAACTGGCTTTGCGTTTAAATTTAAGACGTACTCCGACAATATCTTTTGTTTATGATGATAGCAATGAAAGAGCTACGAAAGTGTTTGATGTACTCCAAAAAATAGAAGAAGAAAAGGATAAATGTATTTTTTGAGTTTGTGCTTTCATGTTATGAGCGGTATGAAGTGGACGAGCGTTAAATAAGGAAGACGAATTCAACGGGTGGACAGGGCGATATAAATCCGGAAATAAAGAAAGTCGAAAGTCTTGACTTATTTGACAGATTGGAGGATATCGTTGTATATGAATTTAGCTAAAAGCGATTTGAAAAAAATTTCCGAAATCTCCAAAATAATCAAAAAATCAAAAACATTCTTTATTGCCGGTCATATAAAACCGGACGGTGACAGTATTGGTTCAGCTTTGGCTTTTGCATCTGTTTTAAACAGACTTGGCAAGAAAGCTTGTGTTTACTGTATTGATGAAGTGCCGGATTTTTTAAAGTTTCTTAAAGGTTCGGATGAAATAAAAAAGTCAGCAAAAAAAACTGATGTGTTTGACTGCGCGATAATCTTAGAATCGATTAACTTTTCAAGAATGGGTGATATAATTACTCCATGCCAGTCAAAAAAAGTGATCAATATAGACCATCATTTAACTTATACAAATTTCGGAACTATAAATTATATAGTCCCATCTTCGTCGTCAACTGCAGAACTCGTATTAAATATTTTAGATTATATGAAAATTAAACTTACCAGAAGTGAAGCTGAGAATCTTTATACGGGCATATTAACCGATACGGGACGTTTCCAACAGATAAATACTACTTCTAATTCGCATATTGCTTGTGCAAAACTTATGGAGTATGGTATAGATATAAATGAAATTTATAAAAAAGTTTATGAGAACGGTTCTATCAATGCTTTGAAATTACAGGGAATTGCTCTATGCGGAATAAAAACAATTCTTGATGATAGGGTTTCTTATATTGTTTTAACAAAAGATATGTTTAAGAAAAGCGGTGCAAAAGACAATGACGGCAGTGGTATAATAAATTATACTTTAAGAATAGAAGGCGTAAAAGTCGGTTGCCTTTTCAAAGAAATAGACAAAAAAATCACAAAAGTCAGCTGTCGTTCGGTAAGAAGCTTTGATGTGCTGGAAATTGTAGGCAGGTTTGGTGGTGGTGGACATAAAAATGCCGCAGGTTGCACCATCAAAGAGGGAATAAATGCTTCAATCAAAATGATAAGTAGTGTTTTAAAAGAGAAACTGGCTGGTGATTAACATCGTATAAACTGTTGCACTGTAGATGCAGTTTTTCTGTAAATTTTATATATTTTATTTTAGCGTTGTTACCGGCCGATGAAAGTTTACTCAAAATAGATAAAATTTTCTAAAAGATCCGAGTAACGCTGCCTATGTGGGGTTAATCAGTTATGTCTCAAAGCTATAACAATATTGATGGGTTGTTGCTTTTAGATAAACCGTTTGGCATTACTTCATTTGAAGCTGTTCATAAAATAAAAAAGGTTTTAAACGTTGAAAAGACTGGACACTGCGGTACTTTAGATCCTGCTGCTACAGGACTTTTACTTGTGCTAGTGGGCAAAGCTACAAAACTCTAAGCTAAATTTATGAAAAAAGATAAAGTTTATTTGAGTTCTTTTCTTTTGGGTATGGTTACAGACAGCGGTGATTTGGATGGGAACGTAATTTCCGAAAACAGCGTTTTAAATATAAATATTGAAAAGATAAAAAAACAGTTGAAATGTTTGAAGGTGAAATTTTCCAAATTCCTCCGATGTATTCAGCTTTAAAACATAACGGCAAAAAACTCTGCGAACTTGCAAGACAAGGCATTGAAGTTGAAAGAAAACCGGGAAAAGTTACAATAAAGAAATTTGAAGTATTTTCTTATGACGAAGGCATTATAAAAGTAAGGATAGAATGTTCAAGCGGAACTTATATAAGGACTTTAGCGCAGGATTTAGGAAATGTTTTAAAGTGCGGCGCAACAGTTAAAACTTTGAGAAGGGAAAAAATAGACATATTTGATATTAAAGATGCGTTGAGATTTAGAGATACAGACAGTGCCGATAAAATAATTGAAAAACTGATACCGCTTTAAAATTATTTGGATTTGCGGTTTATGATTATAACAAACAAAAAATAGATACTGAAAGACAAAAATTTCGACATAAAATTTAATAGGTGTGAAATGACTAAAAAATCAGTAGTAGCCATCGGAACTTTTGATGGAATGCACAAAGGACACAAGCTTCTTATAAATAAAACTTTGTCTTCCGCAAAAAAAAATAATCTAAGAAGCGTAATAATTGTGCTTAAAAAACCTGTCAAAAAAGTGAGAGGTCTGCTTACGACGTATGAGGAAAAGATAGAAGAGATTAAGTTTTCAGGAACAGATGAAATTTTTGTAATAGGAGTTCCTTCTGAAATTCTTTCTTGCTGTCCCGAAGAATTTTTTGATGAATTTCTGCATAAAATGCTTAATGTCTCAGAAATAGTGTGCGGCATTGATTTTGCTTTCGGGAAAGACAGAAAAGGCAACATTGAATGGTTTAAGAAAAAAGCAAAAGAAAAGAATATAAAAATGGATATTGTCAAACCTCTAAAAAATATCTCAAAGAAAATCTCGTCTTCTTATATAAGGATATTAATTGAAAAAGGTGACGTGAAAAACGCGGCAAGTCTGCTTGGGAGAAATTACTCTTTTACGGGAATTCCGTTCAAAGAAAAAGGAGAGGGGGAAAAACTTGGATTTCCTACTGTTAATATTCGTGTAAATAGTGATAAACTTCTCCCAAAGGGAGTCTATATAAGTCTTATATCGCAGGGAGAAAGAATATATCCTTCGCTTACAAATATAGGGATACGTTCTACTTTTGACAGAGGAAACAAAATTGTTCCGGAAACGCATATTTTAGATTTTAAAGGGGAATGGAAAAAATTGCAAACTAAAGTTATGTTCTTAAAAAAAATAAGAAATGAGAAAAAATTTGCAAGCGCTGAGGTACTTAAAGTTCAAATTTCAAAAGATGTATTGGCAGCATTGCAGTTTTTTAAATACCATAAGACGAAATGAAAGGCACATTGTTTATTCGGTTAGATTAACGGCAGCGTATTTATCCGTCTACTGTTGCAGTTTAAAAACAATTAATTAAGGAGTTTTGGGGCAATGAAGAAGAAAAAAGGTTATTATATTGTGGCAGCAAAAATTCTCATTTTCCTTTAAATCTGAAAGCTTCTTTAATATATTTGTGTATTCTGAAATTTTAAAATGTAGCCTATTTATCTAATCAATACGCCGGTTTAATGGTTTTTTAATACAGTTTTTTAAAATTTTTGTATTATATAATTATGTATGTAAATAAAATGAAGATTTTAAAAGGATTTTAAATGTCAGAAAATTGTATTTTCTGTAAAATAATCAAAGGAGAAATTCCGTCTTATAAGGTTTATGAAGACGAGAAAGTTTTTGCTTTTAGAGATATAAATCCGCAGGCGACGGTTCACATACTCATTATTCCTAAGAAACATATAGGCGGATTAAACACTGCATCTGAAGAAGATGAGAGAATATTGGGTAATATTCAGATTATCGCGTCAAAAATAGCAAAACAGTTTACTGAAATGAAAAACGGCTATCGTCTGGTAAATAACTGTGGTACTGACGGCGGGCAGACGGTTTTTCATATACATTATCATCTTCTTGGAGGGCGAGTTTTCGGCTGGCCCCCCGGATGATGCGAAAAGTAAAAAACTAATCTTTTTTAAGAAAGGCGGTGCTTTAAAAAAATGGTCAGTATTAAGGTGCGCGAAAGTGAATCTATTGAAGAAGCTATCAGACGTTTTAAGAGGGAATGCGAAAGAAACGGAGTAATGCAGGAAATAAAAAAACGCGAATTTTATAAAACTCCAAGTATTTTAAAAAAAGAAAAACTTGCAGAAATAAAGAGGAAAATTCGTCGTAAAATGTTTAAAGACAGTAAGTGGTCAAAGTGATTAAAGAAGTGATTAAAAATAGGAAGGGAGTTATGTTCAGTTGTATTGATGACATACAACTCCCTTTTATTTTGAGGCGGTAAAATGAAATTAAAAGATATACATAATTTGTTTATAAAAGAAGGAATTGAAGCGGATCCCAGAGGCTTAAATATTGTGGGACTGGATTTGTTAAAACGCAAAGAAGAGTATGATGATCTTTCAGACAAAAAGAAAGAGAATTACGATATAGAAAGTCTTATAAATCCTTATTATGATTCAAGGATTCTCTACGGCGATGAAAATACCGAAGTCAAAACCGTTATGGTCGGCATAGATATAGAAAGTCAGGAGATTTTACTTGCAAAACAGCTTATAAACTCAGGCACTAAAATTGATTTGATTATAGCTCATCATCCTGAAGGATATGCCTATTCCACGTTTTACGGTGTTTTGGGAATGCAAGCTGATATTTTAAGTAAACAGGGTGTTCCGATAAATATTACCGAAAAAATCGTTTCCAAAAGAATGGAAGAAGTGCAAAGAAGCGTGCTTCCTCAGAATAGCGAAAGAGTTTATGATGCCGCAAAACTTTTAAACATACCTCTTATGACTGCTCACAGCGTTGCGGACAACCATGTAGCTACATTTTTACAAAATGAAATCAACGTCTTAAATCCGATGTATTTAAAAACGATTATTGAGCTGTTAAATAAATACCCGGAATATAAACATGCATCAGAAATTGGACACAAGCCGTTTATTCTAAACGGAAGTGATTATTCGCACTGCGGAAAAGTTTTTGTTGATATGACAGGCGGTACGGAAGGTCCTCTTGAATCTTTTGAGAAACTTGAAGTTGCAGGAGTCGGAACGATTGTTTCAATGCATTTGAACCACAAAGCTGTCAAGGAAGCTGAAAAACATCATTTAAATATTATTTTGGCCGGACATATTTCATCTGATAATTTGGGCTTAAATCTGCTTTTTGACAAATTAGAAAAAAAAGCGCTTGAAAAACTTGAATTTATAGAATGTTCTGGTTTTAGAAGGTTTAGAAGATAGAAATGGCGATATCCGAAGATACGATTGAAAAAATAAGGCTTTCAAACAGTATAGACTTTGTGATAAGAGAATATCTACCGGACTTAAAAAGAGCGGGACGCAACTGGAAAGCCTGCTGTCCGTTTCACAATGAGAAAACACCGTCTTTTATAGTAAGCACTGAGAAAGGAATTTTCAAATGTTTCAGTTGCAACGCTGCAGGCGACGTTTTTAAGTTTGTAATGCTTTTAGACAATATATCATGGATTGAAGCGGTAAAGAAACTTGCAAAGAAAACAAATATAGAAATTCAGGAGACAAAACAAGATATAATAAAGATGTCCGAGAAGAAAAAATTGTTTGATATTTTAGAAATTTCGGCTGTGTTTTATAATAAATGTTTGCTTGAAAACGCGAGCGCCAAAGAAGCAAGAGAATATATCGCGAAGCGCAGTATTAATCGCGAAGCAGTAAATAAATTTAAGATAGGATTTGCCCCTAAAGGACAGTTTTTACAGTGGGCTTTAAAAAAAGATTATAAAAATGATGATCTTTTAAAGGCGGGATTGATAACAAGAACAGAAAGAGGAATTTTTTTTGAATATATGTCGGAGAGAGTGGTTTTCCCGATTTTTGACATTCAGGGAAGAGTTGTGGCATTTGGCGGAAGAACTATTGCGGATCATGAAATTAAATATTTAAATACTCCTGAAACCGCTGTTTATTCTAAATCGTCGAATCTTTACGGATTGTTTCAGACGTTGCCTGAACTTCGTAAAGAAAGAAAAATAATTGTTCTTGAAGGGTATATGGATGTTGTTGTTCCGCAGCAGTTTGGAATAATAGGCGCGGTTGCAACGTTAGGGACTGCATTTACTCAAAATCATGCAAAATTGGTTTCAAGATATTCCGACAGCGTCACATTACTTTTTGATTCTGATAATGCGGGAAGGATAGCTGCGCAGAGATCTCTTGAAATTTTGGTTGGAGACGGTATAGAATGCAGAGTGTCCGCTTTACCTGAACATGTCGATGCTGATGAGTATCTCAACCAATATGGAAAAGAAAGCTTTTTAAAGCTTCTTGAAGACAGTTCTAAAAGCGCAATAGGTTTTATGATTGAAAGGGTTCTCGGTGGTTTGTCTTCGGATGGAAGAAGGAATTCGCCCGAAATCAAAGCGAAGGCTGTGTCTGCCCTTTTGGATTTTGTCGCAAGAAGTACCAATTCTATAATTCAGAGAGAATGGATAAGAAATATTGCACAGCATGTAGGTGTTAATGAAGAAGCGGTTTGGATAGAGTTTAAAAAAAAGCAACGACTGAAACTTAGAAGTTATTTGCAATATGATAAAAATTCAGCTGAACAAACTGTCAAAGTTAAAAAAGATAAAAAAGTTTTAATGTCTTTGGAAGAAAATCTTTTAAATCTTATTTTAGACAATAGAGATTATATTGAAAAAACTGACAGCAGTTGTTTTGAAGATGCTAGGTGCAGGAAAATTTTTGAGCTTACAGTTTCGGGTTTAGATACTGTCGGAATATTAAATACATTATCAGAAGAAGACAAAAACTGGTTTTCGGAACTGATATTAAACGCAATAGAATATAGTGACGTCGGGGAAGCTTTCGGCATTATTTTAAAGGATATTGATACCGGCAGACTTGAAAGGAAAAGACAGCGGCTTGAAAAAGAAGTTCTTTTAATGAGCGAGGGCAAAAAAGAAAAAGACGAAAAAATGTTTGATGAATATAAGAAGTTAACAGCTCTTTTAAAGGGATCGGGGAAAAAAAATGGCAAAAAAAGATTTATTTAAGGATTTAATCGACACTGGTAAAGAACAGGGTTATCTGACTTATGAAGATATTAATAAAAGTCTTCCGCAAAGATCTATGATTACCGAGAAAATTGATAGTTTTTTTGTTACTTTGGACGATTTGGGTGTTAAAGTAGTAGACGATAAAGAATATCTTTCCGATAAAGTGAAAGAGAGCAAAATCAAAGCCGTAGAGCGGTCTGTGAAAACTGTAAATGAAGAAGAATACATAAATCCCGTGAGAATGTATTTAAGCGAGATGGCAAAAGTTCCGCTGCTTGAAAGGAATATGGAACTCAAACTTGTAAAAAGTATAAGAGAAAGCGAGGATAGATTAAAACTCATAGTTTTAGAATCGCCGCTTATCATAAAAGAAATAAGAAACTGGGAGACGCTTATAAGCCAGCAGGAAATGACGCCTAAAGAACTTATGCCGAGAGGAAGAAAATCAAAAGCGCAGTTAAGAGGAATGAGAATAAAAATAAAGATGGTTGTAAAGAAAATAAACTGTATTGAAAAAGATATAAATACTTATGAAAAAAGGTTAAAGCTTAAATCAATATCTTGTAAACACAAAGAACAGTATGAAGAAAAAGTGAAAGAATTTCGTTCTAAAATTGTAAATCTTATCATAGAACTTAATCTTAATCAAGACAAAATCAGAAGACTTATCAATAAGATTAAAACGATAGCCCAGAAATTAAATGAAATGAAAGAAGGTTTGGAAAAATTTGAACGTAAATATAAGAATTCTTTTTCCAAAGTCCAAATGTTGTTTAAAAGTTACAATTTGGGAAAAATTTCCTCAGCTGAATTTAAAAAAAATACCGGTGTTTCTGTGAAAGTTTCGGCGGGAGACATAGTAAATGTCAAAACTCTTTTGGTTAAACAGACTAATCTAGAAGAGGGGTTTGTTATAACTCCTGAAGAAATGATTGAGACTGACAGAAAAATCAGAGAGCTTGAATATATTATACGCAGAGATAAAATGAAGCTTATTGAAGCGAATTTCAGACTTGTTGTTTCAATCGCAAAGAAACATGTCGGAATAAGTAATCTGGAATTATCGGATTTGATACAAGAGGGAAATCTCGGTCTTTCAAAAGCCGTAGAAAAGTTTGAGTGGAAGAGAGGATTTAAATTCTCGACTTATGCCACGTGGTGGATAAGACAATCCATCAATCGCGCTATTGCGGATCAGGCAAGGACTATAAGAATTCCTGTTCACATGAAAGAACTCATATCAAAACTTACCAAAATTAAAAAGGAATGTCAGCAGAATATGGGCAGAGAACCTACTATAGAAGAGTATTCAAAAATATTAAAACTTTCTTGCGATAGAATAAGAAGAATATTAAAAATGATGCAGGAACCGGTTTCTCTTGCAACGCCGGTCGGCGAAGAAGAAGATTCTCGTCTTGAAGATTTTATAGAAGATCAAAACAGTCCGAATCCAATAGTCAAAGCACAACAGTACAGACTTCAGCTTGAACTTGAAAAAGTGTTAAACACTTTAACTCCGCGTGAAACTGAAATTATACGTTTAAGATACGGCATAGGTATAGGATATCCGAATACTCTTGAAGAAGTGGGTAAAAAGTTTGGGGTAACGAGAGAAAGAGTAAGACAAATTGAAGCAAAGGCGATAAGAAAGCTGAGATATCCCCGAAGAAGTAAGTCGCTACGCGAATATTTAGACTAAAATTTTATAATGACGTCAGATAAAAGAATGGTTTATGATACAGAAAGCTGCACTTTTTATTTGGTTATTTGTGATATTTAGCTTTAAAAACAAAAATTTATTATATGATGGAATTTATCTTATCCTTTACTGTTCCAAGCGGGAAAGATTTTATAAATGTTTCTTCAACCCATTTTATCGAATCAAGCGGAGTCATACCCCAATCAACCGGACAATTTGAAATAACTTCAACTAAGGAAAAACCTTTTCCGTCAATTTGGCACTGAAAAGCTCTTTTTATTGCTTTTTTTGCTTTTATTATATTTTGCGGATTATATATCGCAACTCTTTCCAAATATGTTGTTCCTTCCAGTGTTGAGAGAAGTTCGCAGAGTTTTATCGGGTATCCTTCTCTTTCTGGGTTTCTGCCAAAAGGCGTAGTTTCTGTGACCTGTCCTATCAGCGTTGTGGGTGCCATTTGTCCGCCTGTCATGCCGTAGTTAGCGTTATTTACAAATATGATTGTTATATTCTCGCTTCTGTTTGCCGCATGTATCGTTTCCGCCATTCCTATTGCAGCTATATCTCCGTCGCCCTGATACGTAAATACAAATTTGTCGGGATTTGTTCTTTTTATTCCTGTGGCAATTGCCGGCGGTCTTCCATGAGGTGCTTCCGTAACGTCAAAATTAAAATAATCATAAGCAAAAACTGCACATCCTACCGGAGCTACGGCAATTGTTTTTTCTCTTACGCCTAATTCGTCAATACATTCTGCGGCAAGTCTGTGAATTATGCCGTGTCCGCATCCCGGACAATATGATAAAACGGCATTTTTTAAACTTTCCGGCTTTGATAATATTTTTTTCATAGTTTTTATCCGATTATATTTACATCTATTGCATTGTCATACAAGAACTGATGTAAAGCCTCGCCTTTTAACGTAAAAAATGTGTTATGTGTACCCCTTTGTCAATAATTCCGCTTTTTGCTCTCAGTCTAACTTAGTCAGTCCAGCTGCTTTACAGAAAAACGCTTCACACTTTACTTTGTATTTTTTTAATTATTTCCTGTTCCGTAACAAGTCCACCACCGGCTTTTCCCAGAAATTCGACGCTGGACCTGCCGTTTACAGCAAGTCTTACGTCTTCAACCATCTGCCCGTGGCTCAATTCGACAGATAAAAATTTTACATTCGGTTTTGCAAAGGAACTTATTATTTCAGACGGAAACGGCCATAAAGTT
Source organism: Endomicrobium sp. (assembly GCA_031260705.1). Taxonomy (GTDB): domain Bacteria; phylum Elusimicrobiota; class Endomicrobiia; order Endomicrobiales; family Endomicrobiaceae; genus Endomicrobiellum. The sequence continues at coordinate 17,038 of JAISLA010000013.1, forward strand.
TTTGGTCTTAAAAGTCCTGCTTTAATACCGTTTTTTCTTGCAAGTTTTACTGCAGACTTTGCTATTCTTGACGAAATGCCGTAAGCTGTTATAATAATTTCGGCATCTTCTGTCATGTATAATTCATATTTAACTTCGTTTTCAGATATTAGTTTATATTTTTCCTGCAGTTTGACATTATGTTTTTCCAAAACTCCGTCTTTCATAAGCAGAGATTTAATGGATCTAGGTTCTCTTCCTTTACATCCGTTTAGAATCCATTCCTTTTCCTTAAATTCTTTTTTTTCAGGTCTGTTAAATTCTATGGGTTCCATCATTTGTCCTATGATACCGTCTGCTAGTATCATAACCGGGGTTCTGTATTTTTCAGCTAAATCAAAAGCGTCATAAGCTGCTTCATACATTTCTTGTGCTGAATTCGGAGCAATAACGATTATTTTATAATCTCCGTGACCTCCACCTTTTACGGCTTGAAAATAATCTGACTGTGAACTAGAAATATTCCCAAGACCCGGTCCGCCCCGCTGTACGTTTACTATAAGAGCGGGAACCTGCATTCCGGCCATATAAGAAATTGCTTCCTGTTTTAAAGATATTCCTGGAGAAGATGATGATGTCATAGCTCTTGTGCCTGTCACAGCCGCCCCTAAAACCATACTTACCGCTGCGATTTCAGATTCAGCTTGAATGAAAACTCTTCCAAGTTCAACCATTTTTCTTGAAAAATAAGACGGTATCTCATTTTGAGGCGTTATAGGATAACCAAAATAAGATTTAAGACCTGCCGTAATTGCGCCCTCACAGAGAGCGATATTTCCTTTAACAAGTTTTTTCGTCATAGATCTTTATAAACCTCAATGCAAACGTCAGGGCATATCATGTAACAAAAGCCGCAGCCTATACAAGAGTTTTCTTTTTCCAAAACAGCCCAATGATATCCGGCTTTATTAAATTGTTTTGAGAAAGATATGCACTGTTTAGGACAGGCTTTTATACACAAACTGCAACCTTTACATTTTTCTGAATTAATTTTAATTATTGATATCATATAAATATTCTAAGTTTTTTTTTAAATAAAATCAATTTTATGTATCTGTTTTAATCTGTCTTAATCTGTTGATAAACTATGTTCTCAACTACTTCTTGTTGTACAAAGAGTTGATTTGATAAAATCATCAAAAGTTTTTGTATTATCAAATCTGATTTCTGTTATTAAGAGGTATTATGTTAGAAATACATCCGTTTAAACCTTTTGTTCCGCAAGGAGCAACAACACTTATTATAGGAACTTTTCCACCTTTAGCGCAATATCGGGATTTTAAATTTTATTATCCTAACAACACAGGAAATAGATTTTGGATAATTATGGAATATGTTTTTAATCATAAGTTTCAATATTGGAGAGACGATGCGGCTGCAGAAGAAAGAAAGGCTTTGTTTGAGAGAGAACATATAGCCATAACTGATATGATTGAAAAATGTATAAGGACTAATGGCAATTCATCTGATAAAAACTTAAGTGAAATAGAATTCCGCAATGTTTGTAAGTTGTTGAAAGACCGACCTGCAATACAAAAAGTTATACTTACAAGCAGAACTGATGGAGACAATGAGCAAATACATAAAAAACATTTAGGAAAATCAAGAAACAACAGTGCATTAGAATTATTGAACGAACACTTGATGGAAAACGAAATTATTATTCGGAATTTGCATAAAGAAGATAAAAGGCTTATCAAAGGCGAGTTTGAGTTGAACAACAAAATAATAAGAATATTTGTTCCATATACTCCATCTGCGAGATGGTATAACAGTCATAAAGGAAAAGTAAACGATATGTATAAAGACAGCTTTGATGCGTAAAATAAGCATAGGTTTTCAAAATATTTATTTACAGCCTAATTAATTTACTCAATAGACAGTTTGTTGAAACAGAACTCATTGTTTTACTCGAAGAATATAAAATGAAATCTATTATTTTATAGGTACTGTTCGCAAAGAGCTGTTAATGGACATAAGTTAAAAACGCTTGACAAAGAAAAAGATAGAAGAAATTACTAGAAAATATGATATGAATAATTAATCTTTCAACCGGAAAATTTGCTAAAGACAAGACTTTTTAGTATAATTCTATCCTACTTAATTACAAAAATTGCCCGATGGTGTAATTGGTAACACGTCTGCCTCTGGAGCAGAAGTCTCCTGGTTCGAGTCCAGGTCGGGCAGCCAACTTCATTACTTATGGGTTTGTCTTTATATAACGACATACAATCAATTTCAACGAAAAACAAGATGTCTTTTTTTTATTGGCAAAAATATATATGTATTATTACATCGCTTCATTAAAAACATACAGAAAAAGCCGTCAAGAGAGATAGAAAAAGCGAAACATAATTAGCAGATTTTTTAGAGAGGAGTACATTCAGAGGTAAGGAACGTTAAAAAGATTGAGTTGTTCATTTAAACGAAAATGAGTGAGCGTGACCGGACGGCAAAAACGAAAAGATTGAGTATTTTTATTATTATCTGTTTGGCGGAATCAATTTTGCCGCGTTTCTTAATCTAATTTCTTTATTCTTTTGACAAAGATGAGAAAGTTTAATAATATGGTGTTATTCTTAAATTTTAGTAAGTAAATAATCGTGTATTAGATTTATTTGCGATGAAATTAGGGTATATGCCTGAAATAATAGAACGGTTATAGAACATGGGTTTTAATTTTTTAATTTTTGATTTAGACGGAACACTTATTGATTCTCAAAGAGATATAACATCGGCGGTTAACTCGGTAAGAAAAGAATACGATTTTGAGTATCTCCATGTAGAACAGGTGCGTTCTTATCTGGGAAACGGCGTTAATGCTCTTATGAGTAGAGCTATTCCTGAAAAAAAAGGAATAGTTCAGGCGGAAGTTCTTGAAAAGTTTAAATTTTATTATAGACGGTGTTTAACCGATACTACGGTTATTTATAACGGTATAAGAGAAATGCTCGAAGCTTTAAAAAATAAAAAGAAAGCAGTTTTATCCAACAAAAATGAAGATTTTTCTTGCGAGATTGTAAAAAGACTGGGAATTTCTGATTATTTTGTCAAAGTATGGGGTGGAGACAGTACGGGTGTAAAAAAACCTGCCCCGAAACCGATTGCGGATTTAATAAATCTTACGAACTCTGATATTTCAAAAACTGTCATGATAGGTGACAGCGCAAATGATTTTTTAGCCGCTAAAGCCGCAGGAATACCGTCAATAGCGGTATTGTACGGTTATTCCGGCATAGAGCAGATAAAACAATACAACCCTGATTTTACGGTAAAAACTCCCAAAGATATAATTGATATAGTTTTGTAGCTGTCCGGCAGCGTGAGGAACGGCGACTTCAACGGCATTTTAGGAAGCATAAAAACAATGGAAATGATTTTGCACTGAAAAATCATCTTAATTTGTTATTATATGGCATTGTTTTTGTCTGTTTTAGCTGACTTTTTAAACCGCTTTTTTTATCAATCTTTGTTTTTTCATGAATAAAAACTATTCCGTTCGCTTTGGACAGATGAATGTCCAGCGGATGTAAGCCTGTGCCGTTTACGTCGCTACTAGCTGAATATGAAAATTTTATGAATTTTTACAAAGGTTTGGATTTCAAATGTTTTACAGATTGAATATTGTAGGATTTTCATGTAATGGCGGTAATTCCTTTGAAAGCCATTTATAAAAGACGATCTATAGAGAAATTGCCGAGTTGTAACGTAGAAAATTCTATTCCTGTTAGTGAAAAAAGCTCTTTAAAAGTATTATCGGGATATTCAATATTAGCAACAACTCTTTTTATGCCTGCATTCACTGTCATTTTGGCGCACAGTACACACGGAGAATGTGTGCAGTAAAGCGTTGAATCTTTAATGTTTATACCGTGATATCCGCCCTGTATAATTGCATTTTGTTCGGCATGAATTGCCCTGCATATTTCGTGTCTTTG
>JAISLA010000003.1 GCA_031260705.1 Endomicrobium sp.
GGACTCAGTGGAAATCCCCACCGAAGGTTCCATTGTCAAAAGCACGTCCCAGGCCCCAGCCTGTCGCTAGCAAGACACAAAGGCCCGCATAGCATCTTTGTTAATTACAATCCAAAATATAAATTTAACAACTTTCCAATGTATTCTGTTTATAAATTTTGATAAAGAAAGGTGCTATCAAAAGCAAAACCTAACTTAAGCCCTTTTCTTGCATATAAACCGGATTAATGGCCGGAAGTCCAGTTTATGTACACCTCAGGTAGCCTGTCCGGAATCGAACTCATAACAGGCTGTCACATCAAGACCTTCGGTGGGATTTCCACTGAGTCCAGTGGGACTGGTAATCGTGACCATAGTCCAAAGTACGTTGGCGCACCTAGGAATGACATCAAGGTCAGCCAAGGGTGAAGCTTTCTTAGTTCATTTAATGACGTTTTCTCAACTGCAGGAGTTGTGTAGCGTCTAAGGTGGAATGCATGTGAATGACGAAGTGGGACTACAGAAGCCTCGGTCAGGATAGCCAGCCTACGGGCCGAGGATCTCTGCATAAAAAGCAGGAGTGCCAACCGCTGAACCAGCTGCAGCCCGCGACCGCCGCTGTATCGGTTAACACAGAGCGTTGGCCTTAGCTGCAGCGCGTGTGGCCTGTATCAAGGGGAACACAAAAGTGGCAGCGGTTATCAAGACTAGAACACTTCATGACAGGCCATAGTCTGTCCAGACGAATGTTGCGATGGTCACAACGGCTTCGTCCCGGGTGATCCCCAGGTCCCCGTACCTTGCACAACTGACGAAGACGTAATCAAAAAGAACTTTGTAACTAGTTGATTGCAAGACGTCTCCAGACCAGGGAATTGCTTAATTAGTTTATTCGTGTAGTTAGTTAATTAGTGAAGAAGACAGATGTTTGTTAGCTTCTCAGTGAGACAGTAAATCAGTTGCTTAGTTATTTGTTTATTGCGTGTTGTTTCGTGAAATCAAATAATCTGCTGTAACAATGGATCCCGCAGTCAGCAAAGCCACTAGAGCGTCAGCCATAGAAGAAATGACTAAAAAAGTCAACTGCACTTAATTCATGGCAAGTCGTCATCGCATCGTGGTCGCGCTGGTGGGAGAAGCGCCATTACGAACTGAAGGGTCGACCACTAGGCGACTGTAAAGTGATTTTTTTCTCGATTGAATAGCAATCGCGTCTCCTAAATGGGAGACCGGCCGAAGGAACATGAAAAATGGCAGCATGATCTTCGAAGAAATGAAAGGAGGAAGCGCAAGGTGAAATAATGACACAAGTCCACTAGCGATCAGCGAACTTCGCAACATCGTAAGTAAGTAATTCTAAATATTTGTAATATATAGATTTGTAACAAACATTACATTAAATCGACGCTATATAGTCTGAGCTACTCAAAGCGTCGTTAAATACTATAAATAAATAATGATATTAAAGTTGTAAAAATAGGGTACAAAGATAGGGAATCAAATGTTTTAGCATTAATAATCTAAGACACAAAAATGGTCCACTGGAACTTAAACGCGTATGTCTATGTCTAAATGAATCTGAATAAACGCTTTTCGTGGAGTTCAATATAATGACTGCAAGCTACAGTGTACTAAAGGGCTTAAATTTGTAAAAACCTAACCATTAACCCATTTAGTGCAATCCACCGTCCTGTGTATTAGAGGCCTAAGGGTTTATTCGGTATTAGACAAACATAATCTACTTCTGGATTATGTTAGATTTCCAAAATGTATTCAGTTATGAAATCGGATATTAAAATAACAAATTAGTATCTTTGTTCGAAATAGTTTCATAGTAGTCTTTAATTTTCTATTGCAAAATATAATTGAAATTTACAAAAGACTAGAATTTGTCAATTGTCAACAGTTGATAGGAGAAGGAAGTAATTACTCGCTACAAATGTTCAACCGAACCAATTTAAAAATGAATAATTTACTCGTAATGATAGTTGTATCAGCAAAATGTATCTGGAATGAGAGGTTCCTTTATGGGACGCGTAATGTTTCAACTGCTTGATTAATCGTGTTTACGATAATTTTTAAAAGGAAAGCTCATCTGAAAAGTCTCGAATTCCCAGTAAAGAACGTCGAAGTTAATAGTGGAAGAAAACTTGTTTCAGGTAGGCCAACATCATCTCACGATGATGAGAAATGTTAAATGTTCGGCACTCTAGTCTAGTCGACGTAGGCCTACGTCAGAAACAGAAATAGGTGTCAAAGTCGGAAAAAAAATTCAACTTTAAGTAAAAAAATATTGATATTGTTAGGATATTTAAGTTTCAGGCTTTGATATGACATTTGTCGTAATAATGTAGTTTAATCTTCCACACTACTTAAACACGATGTATTGGGTTGAAAGGAAAGTTCTTGCGTTTTCGAAGAGATGGCCCTTTTTTTAAGCGCTTAGTTACATGTGACGAAAAGTGGATATTTTATGACAATGTTATTCGAAAGAGACAATGGTTCAGACCAGGGGAGGCACCAAAACCTACTCCAAAGAAAAATCTGCACTCCAAAAAATTAATGATCTGTGTCTGGTGGGATATGGAAGGGATTTTACGAGCTCCGACGACACAACAAAACCATAAATTCAGAAGTTTACTGTAAACAATTGGACCGAGTAAACGAATGCCTTAAAGAAAAACGTCCACATCTCGTCAACAGAGAAGGAGTTGTCTTTCACCAGGACAACGCCCGTCCATGTCAGCAAAATGACGCAGAAAATATAAAGGAACTGAATTGGGAAATTTTGGACCACCCGCCATATTCACCGGACTTTGCACCATCCGATTATCATTTATTCAGATAATTGCAAAACCATTTAAATAACAAGAAATTTGAAATATTCGAAGAGGTCAACGATGCTATCCTAGCATATTTTGAATCAAAACCAAGACGTTTTTACAAGGCCGGAATTGAAAAGCTTGTGACACGTTGGGAGACGGTAATAGCAAGCAATGGAAACTATATAATTGATTAAATATTGTAAATATAATTAAAAAATTATAGACTTTTAATTTGAAAAACGCAAAAACTTCCCGTTCAACCCAATGCTATACCTTGCCTAAAATCTCTCCACCACTTGCAACTAGAATACTTTTTTTTGCACCACTAAACGGAAAAAAAGTGCACGTACTGTAAAGCCAGATCCTCGTTATTGCATTTCTATTGCACATTTCTGCAGCCCGATCTCGGGCGTTGCTGAAAGAGCAGAAGTTTTACCCATTCTATCAATGTTGACTCTGCCCTCACTGCAGTTAATATAGTCCTTCAGATAGCTCCAGGGAACAGAAAATTGTTTTGCAGATAGACCACTTTTCCTCTGAAGCCTTCTGAACTGCAATTTGCAGCATTCCTGTAAAATAACTTCTGTTAATAACGCATCCATGCGTGTGAACTTTCTTTCTCTTTAAGTCCTCGGAATTCTTGCAGTATGACGAAATTCCATATTTGTAATTTTAAGATAATTTTTGCACAATGTGAAGTGACAACATGGCAGCTGTGCGAACATTTTTTATTGGTTGTCTTCTTGGCAGCGTGAAATAATAAATCACTGGAGCTAGGAATATGAAGTCTGGTACTAAGATATGTTATACATTTCTTTCATTGGCTCCAGGTTTTGACCTTCCCCTCCTCTTATTTTCTGGTTCCCTAATCTATTTCGACATATGGTAGGACTCCTTGGACGAGTGATCAGCTCGTCGCAAGGCCTCTACCTACACAGGACAACACAACATAGAAAGACGAGGACAAACATCCATGCAAAAGCGGGATTCCAACCCGCGATCCAGTGTACGAGCGATCAAGGCCCACGCCTCAGACCGCACGGCCACTGGATCGGCAGGTATTAACATACCTACAAATTACGTAAAAGTACTCTTTATAAGTTTAATAATTACAAATACGAAGACAGTGAGAAAATTTGAAGTTATGTCAAAAAACGTTTAACGTGATCAGATCTGTACAGCAAGTTCTTTCCAAAAGGAAAATTACAAACATACTCTGTACGTGACATATTCAAAATTGTGAACAATAAAATATATTTTGATTCTCGTATGATTCGATCCTATGACCATCTGCTTACAAGCTCAGCACGCTAACCCATAAAATAACTTGTTAGCCTACTTTCCTTAAAAGAAAGCGAGGCTTATGAGATCACCAGTCTGTCTCTCTGTCTGTCTGTCTGTTCGTCTGTCTGTGTGCCCCCCCGCCCCTCTAATAACTTTTGAACCAATTGGTAGATTTTTATGAAATTCAGTACGGAGGTCAAGCCATTGAAGGTGACCTCGATGCCGTACTTTTTAATCCCGTACCGTCAACCATTCCAAAATGGCGGACGTTCAAACGTCTGAGGTGAATGCAAAACTTGCACCAGTCAACGTGGGACCATGCCATTTTGTATACTGATAGATCTTCAAAGGATGAACAACTTTTAATAAGACCATTTTTGTCAAAAAAATAAGAACATGGCGGCCGTTTGAATGTTAAAATTCGTAGTTTGTTTTGTGGAGACAACTCATGAACCGTTGCACTTAGACAAATGAACTTTGGTATAGTAAGAGATCATGGACATACCTATAAGTTTTATTTGAATCATTATTTTGTTTTACGCAGTTTACATTAAATATGGCGATGGTGTGAAATTTTGAGGTTATGTTGGGATAAACGCTGAACCACTCTGTGTAGAAGTCTGTAATTCTGTGCAATGCCATATCTTTATAAACTATTTAACTTTCGCCGTAAATGAATAAAATATAAAAATATAATAAAACTGCGACTTCCCGAAATACAACCAATAACTTCGTCCATGCAGACTACTGTATTCAAATCTCCCATCAACGACACATTTCTGCTGTCATTCATACAGCAATGTTAAATAATGTAAAGAAAGTAGGCAGATTAGTTCTTTCCAGAACTTCTTGTTGTAAGTAAACCTGCTGTAAAGCAATTATTTAGAACAGAGGAAAAGAATAATATGAAATATATCGTCATGAACTCGGAACCTACTGATAATCTGGAATGGACTAATCCCGCTTAAGAAGGAGTCCAAATGCCATGTTGAAAATAGGAATTTGGGGTTATAATACTAGGTAATTTATTCGTCTAATTATTTTTTGTGTTCTATACGTGCATTGAATGAAAAAAAATGAACAAGATGAGGCAGGGATGCATGACGCATGCTATATTGGTATGACGCATTTAAGGTTTCGATGCATCAGAGAATGTACGTTTTAATGTAACAGATATTATGAAAAATGTTACAGTGATTCATCAAGCCAAAATATTTCTCCCATTCAAAATGTTATTTTTAAATTGTCGTTTAAATTACATTCAAATTACTTTTCCGCCGTAGAGATGTGAACACTGTGTTGAATGGTTTTAATATTCTGGTCTCGAAAGTTCGCTCGGCCAACATGACAGTAAATTAACAATCTCAAGAGGGGATTATCTAATGGCATAATTTGCACAGAATTTCATGGAAACCGGCATTAATACAGGATAATTATAAAACTTGAAAGGGAATTTGAAACCTGAGTGCGTACGTTATGTGCTGTGTGTATGTAACATTGCAACTGTCCCAACGCAGTTCTGACCAAATCCTGTCACCATTCCCTCGTGCACTGGCTGTATGGTTCTTGCAATCTGACTCTGTTGCGTCTCAATGCTGTTTGGCATGGGATGCAAATTGACGGCACCCATGACGAAGCGACATAACAAGAAGACCAAGAGGGTTAAGCCAGGTGACCTTGGCGGCCTTGAAACTGGGCCATCACGACCAATACAACCACCAGTTTACGCGTACGTCACGCGTCGTGCAGTCCGAATCTTCAACTCATCAGAACTGCCTGGCATAGGAGGTACATAGGCAACAATAAAAAGCCCTCAACGGACTCCTGATAGGATTAAATCATGTGACACTGGAGGTCATAGAATTGGCCACCCTGGCACTGCACCTTCCTTGGTTTGGCTAATTCATCATTTTGGAAGACCAGAACAAGCATAGTGAAGGGGAAAACACGTAAACATGCAGATAAGTTGGAATATGCTGAGAACGTTTTCTGAGGTTTAAAAAAAGCTACGGGAATAATTTCTTAATTTATTAAGTAAGTTTGTAATAGCCCTGTATTGATATGCATAATTAAACCGGAGGGAGCAGGGTGGGAAACGAACAGCTCGCTAACAGGTTTCCAAATAAGAAAATAACTTCCTTCGAAACCCTGAACAACTGATTTAATCGCAAAGCTCCGACCACATACTGGAGCATCGGTTGGCCGTTCGTTCGTACGATCCAACCTCTATCTTCCTAACACTTCTGAGAGACAGGTAGTGCAATGAAATCTGCAGGGAATAAGAGGCAAGTCGCATACAACTGCGTCCAGTTACAAGGATTTCAGGCTTCTTCATATTCCCTAGGGAGAACCCAAGTACATCTCGGCCTTCCTTTCTTTCGGCAACTACAAGTCTTCCCTCTTGTGACGTGCAAAGTGCAGTGAACCAGAAATTTATTGTGTGCCGAAAGGACACTGATACAAAATAAAGCACTCTCTAAGCTCCTCTTAATAATCTGTACTGAACATAAAAACGTGACCTTCGTAACCTCTCGGATTTAATACCGTTTTCTAACTGTATTACGTGTTAGTTACGAAAGGAAACGAAAAGCTTAAAACCCTACGAACGGCGCGGTTCGAGGTTAGCACTCATACTTCGTGATGGGGAGATTCCACTTCCTACTTCTGGGCTAGAGGCCGGCTAACCTGAATGAATACTTCCGTGGTTTTCCTCAGCCCCATTAATAAAATGCAGAGGTACAACTTTAAGTAAACTCAACCGTTTAATTACGCATTTTTACCAGTTCATCGTTCGCAATCAGCCTCCATTTCGATGCTCTGTCACATACGCATTTAAAGAGACGTCATTAAATAAGCCAAGGAAGAAAGTGTGTCTGGCGGTCTGCGAACTGAACTGAGCTCTGGGAACTGGCTTAGAAATGTGTTACGTGTAGATAGCTGCGTTATGTAGGCTACTATAAAACTTCTACTAGAAATAAATGCTATAATTGAATTATTTCATAGATACAATCAAGAGTTCAGAAGTTCTCACGGCGATGAAGATGTCGATGTTGGTCTTCTGGGTTGTAATGCCGTATGGACTTGTAGGCAGATACCGACGTTTCGGAGGAATATAAAGCCTGCATCTTCAGCCATCTAATCCATAACCTACCCCGATATAAACCATCTACTTACACAACAAGCCTCTCTGCAGTCCTGATAATGGAGGCAGTATGTTCCTCTGAAACGTCGGCAGCACAGTCCACTTATACATGGTGCAAGCACACAAAAGCGGGATCAACATTAACTCATTCAGTGTTAGTAACTGAAATTAAACATTACATGTTTAGTAAATATTGAGAATATTTCGTGGTAACGTTGTCAGAATTACAGAATTACAGAATTACATTGATTTTGATTATGTGGATCGAATTTATCTCCTTACCCATCGTCTTGGTTTCTCTCAAGCACAACGTTTCGGAAGCTGGCTCTATTTCCATCGTCAGGTAAAAAGAACTTCCTTCGGAGTCGAGTGATCGATACTAGCTTGTTTTAAGGGGCCTATCAGAGTAGGAACGTTTTCTCACTTTTACCTGGCGACGGAAACAGATCCAGTGTCCGAAACCTTTGTGTTTGAGAGAAAAACAAAGTCGATGGATGTTTGTAACACACCATCATCAGAAACAGATATAGTCTGGTCGAATTTATCTCGTTCAGAATCCGATCCGATAAAGATCTTTTGTATCAGCTGTATTTTTAATCTTCAAGGTTCTATACAGGAAAGATAGCGCGAAGCACAGCCACTTCTCCCATTTGAATCACAGGTTCTCAGGCAGCTCAGGCAGCTCAGGTAGCTCAGGCAGCTCAGGCAGCTCAGGTAGCATAGTCACGGATTCAAGTCCCGAGACAACACGGTCTCGGATTAAGCTCAGGGATGAGATGAGAAAATGTAAGTGTTCGCGTGACAGAAGTCGTATTGTGAATACAGCGGTAACAGAGGTCCAAGCAGGGATCTACAAGATACAGTTCACATTCTAACATAATCCAGTCACTCTATCGGCCTCCGAAGTTGTAGTTTTCCAAAATATTTCCTTACCAACATTCCCCAGTCCACTCCGGAGCACCAGACGAAAAATTAACAACGACTTTCATGTCTTTATAACATTTTCCATTCTCCTCTCACTACCTGTAATTTGTGTCCGAATATTTTCTTTAACACTCAGCAACTAGTCCAGTTCGGACCGCATCTTGGGATATATATCTTTCAGTTTCTAGTTAAAAGTGTTTGGAGGAAGTGTGTCAACTGCAGGAAGGACACGTCACAATCATAGGAATAAAAACGGCCATGTTTACGCGATGCACATGTCCGGCCTTCTCCCGCTAACTCGATCTACTCGGCAACTCGGGTTGCCATGACTACCGAGGCAGATGGCAGAAGACATTCCGGAAAAGAAGGGCACAACAATCCGAGTAAAAAATTAGTGCAAGTACAGTCCGGTCGTCAACAAGTTGGGGATGTCATCCCGATTAACTGGATATATTTAATGTAGTCTTCAATTTATACACGTCTATGAAATTGTACTACTACTACTACTACTACTACTACTGGTGCTGGTGAACAAACTCAAACCAACTAATTTGACAAGAAAAAAGTTACAGGTTGGTACTTATTGAGAGTTTTGTAAGCTACACTGAAAAAACGACGTAAAGTTTTTAGGAAGCGCGCAGAAAAGATACAAACAAGCGGCACAATTCCAATTATCAACGAATGTCTGGTAATATCTAGTTTGTTCCCCACCCACCCCCATACACACTATGTACCATTCGGGGGGGGGGGCAAGCTGGGAATTGAGTTACTCTCTAGAGTTTTTGAGGCGACATTTTAACAAGTCCAAATGATCCTTTCTGCATTGCGGGTACAGATTAGTGTTTACCGGGGATACTTAAAACAATTGCTAACTATATTAGCAGACAAAGACACTAAGATATCTGAGAAAGGTTTATTCAGTCTAATCTGTATGGGTTGACGACGAGAAACATGCACTGTAGGATACTTATATGAGAAACAATTAAATGAGATTGCTAAAATAGGCGAACATTAATCCTGATGAACGTTTAAAAAAGTTTAATGAGCTAAAAGAAAAACTACTAAACTTTCCTGACAGCATGAAAGAAAATTTATTTAAGCAAATAAAGAATTTTGAATAATTATTCTGAAATTTAAAATATCGTAAAAGAGCTATGTTGCCTTTTTGCTAATACGAAAATAGTACCAGAATATGCTTTGACAGATTTTACGAGGTTAAAGGTAATGCAATTAAGTCTTGATATAAATATTAATTAAGTATTTTGCCATATATGTGCGGTAATTTTTGTTCAGGCTTCGGGAACTCTGATAATAGTACTGTTGCGTTAAATTACGGTTGCTCAAAAGACGAATATCCATGCTTTGTCCGTTGGCAGAAACCTGATAGATATGGCAAAATAATATCACATTGCAACGGTTATCAAGAAGTTCGAAATTATGCCCTAATTATAATAACTCTGTTGGACATTCTTCTATCATCTATATTACTGGTTGCAATTTAAATATGAAACTAATCACGCCCTCAGCCATCCAGCCTGCCGAAAAATATCCTTTGTTTTTAGAAAAATATGAAGACGTTTTAAAAGGCAAGTACGTGTTCCCGCTGATGTTCTTTTCCTCTGCTCAGGACTTTGACTCTATTTTTATTTTTGACAAGACACAAACTGTAGAACAGCAACAATAATATCAAAAACAACAATTAAAAGATTATCCCCCCCCCGCATAATATTGATAAAAAAGAAGCAGAAACAAACAAAAATTGACCACTATGAAGTTAATTAAGGCGTCTAAAGTTATTATGCACGAGGGTCGCTGGCTGTTCTAAATCCGTTCAGTCTGAGTATCATATATCTCTGTCTGAACGTTATACATCTCTAGCTGAACCTTATATATTTATATGTCTCTGCTGAGTATCATAATCCGTCATTTGGCTCAGTCTGAGGAGTTTTCTCTTACTCCTGTGGTTTTTATTATGGTTTTATATTTTTCTTTTGTATATAGTCGGATATAATCATGTATTAGCTTAATAACTCACTATTGGAAGTTGTAAATTATAAGGACGGAGCATTAGCAGTATCTGCGCAGGAGCAAGCACAGGCACAGGCAAAACAACAATTAGCGTAGAGTGGATATTAAGTCTTATTCGCGCTCAAGGAGTAGACTTAAAATCCATACTGGCTATCAGCTTTACAAACCGCTCCGTAGATATGCTTAAAGACAGGCTTGAAAAACTCACAAAGGTTAGGGTTGCCCTTTGAAATAAGATTTATTAATATCATATCCAGCGTTGAAGCGTTGCCGATAATGTTAGGGTTGCCCTTAAGAAGTTCAAATTTTAAAATATATTTTGAAGGGTTTTCCTGCCGGCTTTTTATCTGCGACAAATGCGGTTCTATATATTCTTTATATATTCTATTTCTCTCATATTCATTTTTATTTTGCTGTTTGGATAAATATTCTCTATCTTTCTTGCTTTTTTTAAGTTCTCTTGCTGTCTCCAAGCCTATTTCTAGAGGTTTTTTACCAAACACAGTAATAATTTCATTGATAAGTTTTCTGAGTTCATTTAATGTCTGATGAACCACCGGATTTGCAATTTTGCCAAACTCTCTTTCATTTTTATTAGTATCAGGTTCTTTATAATTTCTGTCAGTAAATTGTTTTGAGAAAGCTTTTCCTATAAGTTTTTGGGTACTTTCCTGAAGAATCTTGCCATAGTACGGTAACAAATCATATATAATCGTCTGTTTATCAACTTTAAACTTACCTTCAGTGACTACTTTATCTAAAGCTTCTGTATAAGAATAACCGTCTCTGATATATACCAGCAGAATTTCCATTGCTTTCTTTCCAACAGGAGCATAGTTTGACGGAAGTTTGATTTTTTGAAAAGTTTCATCAACTTCACTTTCAGTTAAAAAATAATAGTTTATTAATTTAGGTTTTAATTTTTCATCTGGAAGACTGTTCCAGTCATAAAGAAATTCATCCTATTGTTGCTGTGAAAGTCTTAACCAAAACGATGATGCTTCAAGATCAGCCAAAGCATAACCTTTAATCTTTTGAGCTTTTTTATCTCTACCTTGAAGCTGCACCTCAGAACCGTCAGGAAGATGTAACAATTCCCTTGCTTTCGATTCGATTAATTCTATTCCTTTTAACAACACTTCGTCAAATAATAGCTTTTTTTCTTCGCTTGAAAATTCTTTTTCCCAATAACTTAGAATTTCACCGGTCTTTTCATCAAGAACCGGAGCAAAATATCTTGCATTATTAAGTGCTTCATACATTCTTCTATATTCGTTAAGCTTATGCGAGCGAGGAAGTCTTTTTTCATCCTTAAAATAAGGACAAACCCCTGATTCCGGGATAAGTTTTTCAGTCTGGTAAAATATTGCATCTTTAACTTCTTTAATATACTCATCAGTATTATACTGACAAGACATCAGTATAATATTGTTTTTGGCTAGCTAAAATTTTTTCAGTTTCTTTAAATATCATATCTCTGGTAACAGCAAACTCTTTATTTTTATTTCCTGTGGTCTTTCTATTACTAACTTTTTCTCTTTCATTTTGTTGAAATTTCTCTATTTTTTCCTTATAAAGATATTCGCCGAATGTACGATATTTTTTTGAATCTATAATTTTCTTGGTTTCAGTTGCAAGTTTTGCTGTTTTCGTATTCTCTTTTATCTTATCATCAGTATCTTCTAAAAAACTTCTAACTGAGTCCGTACCTCTATGATTTGCAATGTGATACAATACATACCCTAACTGAAACAAAGATAACTTTTCATCTAGAGCTTTATATCTTAGAATATAAGGATCATCTTTTAATATATTGATTGGAAATCTTTTTTGTGAAGTTTCACAATCAGCAGAATTTTCTTTTTTCTCTAAATCTTTGGAAGGTTGCAAAGCCAGCTGCTTTTCAGCCAGCAGTTTCCAGAGAAAGCGCATACGTTCTCTGTGATGTCTATGAGTATTTCTTTGTAATCTGAATTCTCTGCGTTCGACAGCTCCTATAGAAGATTTAAAAATTCTGCTTCCTGCCAAAATAATATCTTCTGGTAGATATGACAAATCATCGTATTTTTTTAAGGATACTACGGCATATCCTATTGAACCAACACCTAAATCCAATCCTATACGATATTCTCTATCTGCAAGTTTTTCTTTTATCTTTTTATACTCAATTCCCTGAACTTTATTCATAAATATCTCCAATTATTTTTAAACTGTGAAGTTAATTAAAAATGTAAAAATAATATTAAGATAAAAGCCAATCTAACGCATTAACCCGCTCTATCCCATTACGCGTTCTAAGGATAATCATTTGGCGTTATTAAGTATTTTATAAATTTATGACATGGTGCGCACAACATTTTCTTTTTTTTTCAACTGCTTTTTGCAGTCCTGCAAAAGCCTCACCGCCAGCTATTTCTGTTGTTCCAGCTTTTTTATCATAAGGTCGATTTCTAAAGTACCCTCTCGATAGTCCTCTTTATGCTTTTTAATCACACGCATTGAGAACAATCCCAAATTAAGAGATAAACAATGCCAAGACGTTTTGAGGCAGCAACAAGCAGGTCGGACACAATTTTTATAAATACTCCGGCGTTAGGCGTAACATATATGGCTAAAACAAGCAGGATCTTTTTCATTTAAGATCTCCCAGCACAGATGAGACTACGTAGTCGGCGTCTCCGCTGTCCATTAAGCTTTTCGATACGCCCCACGTACAACTCCCCCCTGTTCTGAGCTTGTTAAACAAATACAAGTGGTTTCGGAGTTCTTTTTATAAGCCCCCCCCCAAGTCCACAGACTGTTTCTTTTGTACCTCATTTATTCTTGCAAGAGTATCATTCATTTCCGCTACGTACCCGTCGTCAGAGAGCCTGCTGATGTTGGTGGAACACCCTGCCAGCGTCAGTCATTCCTAACTAATATCAAACAAATTAACTTTTTCACTTTACTTCCCCTTTATTTCAACATTATTTCTGTTGGGGTATTGTACTCAAAACAACCTGCCTGAACGGAGAGATAGGGATTCGAACCCTAGTTACCCTTTCAGATAAACAGTCTTTCCAGGACTGCGCCTTAAACCGCTCGGCCATCTCTCCATTTTATTAACAAAGCGTAATTTTACAATATTATAATGTTTTCTTCAATTTACTGTTTCAGTTTTAGATACATTTATGCAACAAATTAGAAATTTGAGATACAATTTCCGTCGGTACGACAGCGCTTATCATTTCAATAATGAATAAGCTGTATTTTATTTTTCATATCAATTAACCGTTCTCAAGATGATATGACACGTAGCTTTTATAAAGTCAAATGCTTCATATTCAAAATAACTTCAATACCGCACTGCAGGAACAAGAATATCTCTTTTAGTCAGCGGTCTTGAAAGTGTTATCCCGTCAAAAGATGTACAGCGGCTTAAAGCTACATATAACTGTCCAGGAACGAACGCGCCATATTCCATATCAATAATAACATTGTCAAAAGTTTTTCCCTGACTTTTATGTATTGTAATTGCCCACGAAAGCCTCAGCGGATACTGTTTAAAAAAACCCATACTCTTTGTTTCTATCTGCTCTTTTTCTTCATTCCACTTATATTTAAACAATTCCCATTTATGCGGCTCAACGCTTTCAACTCTTCCGTTTGGAAATCTTACGCATATTGATAGTTTATCGGAATCGCCGACGTTTTTTATATCCTCAACTATGCCTATGCTGCCGTTAACCCATCTTTTTTTTGCATCATTGTTTAGCATCATTATCTGCGCATTTTTTTTTACTACGAGTTCGTGTTCGGCAGGGAACACCTTTGAATTTTCTTCTATATTTTCTGTCTCTGCTGTAAAAATTACCTGTTTATATTCTATTTTTGAAAGATATTTATGGTTTATAAATGCCGCTTTTTTGTTTGTAGTTGTAAGATATACTGTCATAGGTCTATCAAAAATTTGAGATGACACTTTTTTGTTGAGTTCAGCAATCTCGTCATCATTTGCTGTTCCGTTGCGTACCATATTTAACAATGCGACAAAGTTGCTGTCCCGTTGTCTGTATATCTTTTTAAGTTCCACAGTATGAAGAATACATTTATTTAAAGAATGAGCGCTTGAAAAATAAGGAGATTCGTAAACAGAATTAAATATATGGTACTCTTCCCTTTTTACTACAGGCGGTAATTGTTTTAAATCTCCGATAAAAACCATTTGTACGCCACCAAACGGTTCTTGATGTTTCTCTCTGTTTAATCTTAGAAATTTATCTATACAATCTAAAATATCGCAGCGCAGCATTGATGCTTCGTCAATAATAATCGTTTCAACTTTTTTGTATATAGATTTTTCGGAAAATTTTTTCTGTTTTATCTTTGAGACAGTTACGTCAGGTTTAAAATAAAAAAACGAATGCACTGTTTCGCCGCCGCAATTAAGAGCTGCTACGCCGGTCGGAGCAAGAATTACAGTTTTTTTACTTGTGTGCATTATATAGTAGCGTAAAAATGTGGTCTTTCCAGTACCGGCGTTTCCAGTAATAAAAACACAATCACTGCTTTTGTCTATTAAATCATAAGCCTGTTTAAATTCATCGTTTATTTCAATATTGTTTCCCATTGCGGCATTGTCCTTTGACAAGTTTTCAATATTTTCAGTTAAGTTGATTCCTTTTACAACATTGTTATCAACTGTCTTTTTAATGCTTACCGTGGTGTTTTTAGGTAAAGCAACGGAAATATCCGCTGTTTTTTGCAATGCGTCTTTTCCTATTTTTGCTATCTTGCTGAGCTTTTATCAACCGATTTGCAATTATTTCAGGATTATCATTTTCATTATTTTGTCTATATTGTTTATTTTCTGCGGATTGTCTTTTTGAAAATGATATATATTTAAATGCAAATAAACAACATATACCCGCTACAATTACTGACAAAAACAAAAAAATTGAAGTTATTGTATCCATAAATTTCCTTTATGTATTTTGTATTTCTTTAGGAAACGGAACCAGATGAGATTGTATTGTTTAAATGCAACGTCACAGCAGAATCTTTTTTCGCGCGGATGCATTCGTTCTCCAAAAATCCTTTTACTTTAAAATCTTTACGCTAAAACGCTTTTCTATCAAAGTTGTATCATTATCAAAGCAAAATAACAAACATCCACACACAATTTTTTTATCTGTTTTTGTTTATCATACTTATACTTGAGTTGACAAAACAGTTTTGCCGCAAGTTATTGATATTTTTAGGATTTAGAAAATGTCTTCCTGAACCACAAATATTTTATCTTTCATTTCTAAAATGTGCATTTAATGGTTATTAATACCTTAACTATGCCAAAAAGTTATTAACAACTTATACACAAGCGGCTTTATAGGTTTTCCCGCTTAGCACAAAATTATTGCATCTTGAGTCTTATGCTGATTTTTAATATGTTTTTACAAATTGTTTTTTTGATATATTTTTATATTCAAATTTTAAATAAAAAACTAAATAAAGTTTATCAACAGCCAAATTTAAGCTCTTTTGTAATTCTTTCTAAATCTTCTAAAGAATAATAATAAATTTCTATCTTGCCTTTTTTACCTGTTCCTGAAATATTGACTTTTGTACCAAGCTTTCTTTGAATTTCTTCTTTTAAATTTGTAAGTTCTACTTCCTGCTTTTTTTGTCCGTTAGATTTTTTCTCAGACTTAAGCCCAGAGATAATTTTTTCTACCGCTCTTACTGAAAGGGTTTCATTTAATATTCGATCTACAATAGTCCTTATCCTATTTTTATTCTCTATCCCGACAAGCATTCTGCCATGACCCGGTGAAATTTTACCTTCAGTTATTAATAATTGTACATCTTCAGGCAGAGATAAAAGCCTTAACGCATTTGATATCACAGATCTCTCTTTGCCGACAATTTCTGAGATTTGTTCATGAGTATGCCCAAATTCTTCCACAAGTCTTTTGAAAGCTCTTGCTTCCTCTATAGGATCTAAATCTTCTCTTTGAAGATTTTCAACCAATGCCAAATCAAATCTTTGCTTGTCATCGGCAGACTGTTTTACTATAGCTTTTATATCTTTATTGCCTGCCAGTTTAGATGCCCTGTATCTTCTTTCCCCAGCAATAATCTCATATTCGCCCGGAACTATCGATGCAGCAACTAAAATAGGTTGAGCGAGTCCGTGTTTTTCTATTGAGTGCGCAAGCTCTTGAAGCTTTGTTTCATCAAATTTATTTCTAGGCTGAAATCTGTTAGATTTAATTTTATCTAACGGTACTGTTATTACTGTTTCATCAGTCGATGTTTTATTTGCCGCCAATGCCGGTATTAATGACTCTAAACCTCTACCCAACGCTTTTTTCTGCATACCTTATATCTCCTTATAATATGCCTGTTATTAAATTTCACTTACCGCTTTGCTTTAAAAGGAACTCTTTTGCAAAGTCTATATATGCTTGAGAACCTTTCCCCGACGGATCATAGAGTAAAACAGGTTTCCCAAAACTTGGAGCTTCGGCAAGTTTTATTGTTCTCGGTATTTTTATCTCATAGACTTTTTCTTTAAAGAACTTTTTTACTTCCTTTACAACCTGATCTGCAAGATTAGTTCTTGAATCAAACATTGTAAACAAAACACCCTCTAACTCTAAATCATAACTTTGCATTAATGCAGAAATCGTTTCTGAAAGTTGTCCCAATCCTTCCAATGAAAAAAACTCACACTGCATAGGAATTAAAACAGTATCTGCCGCAACTAAAGAATTTATTGTAAGTAATCCTAGAGACGGAGGACAATCTATAATAATGTATTTATATATTTTATGAAATTTTTCTAATGCAAATTTCAGTCTTTTTTCCCTGTCGGACATATTAACCAAATCCACTTCCGCGCCGCTTAAACTGGTAGTCGCAGGCACAATATCAAGCCGGTCCATAACGGTATTCTGCAGTATATCTTCCAAAGCCACCTCATTTATTAAAACATTATATATGTTTTTTTCAAGATTATTTTTATTAATACCAAACCCACTTGTTGTATTGCTCTGCGGATCCATATCAATCAACAGACATTCCTGCCCCATATATGCTAAACTCGCTGCAAAATTAATTGCAGTCGTAGTTTTTCCTACTCCGCCTTTTTGATTGGCAATTGCGATTACCTTGCTCATTTAAAACTCCGTTTACAAGTTTCTATTATATTATGGGACTTATATACCAGATTCTATTTGTTTCACGTGAAACATAGTTAATTACTGCGGTGTAATAGACCAAATTGTAATTATCAAATTATACAATCTTTTAAACTGCTATATCAAATTATATGTATGATGTATGCGAATTTAATTATGCAAGATGCAATCGTAATAATATGATTTTATATAGAAAAGTTTTTCTACGCGGAAACTTAATATCATAATAAACATTATTAAGATGAGGTTTTTAGTCTTTGGATTTTAAAGATTTTTTGTCAATCCTATGTCTAGAAAATTTTTTAACATTTTTCTATTTTGCCTTTCAATACTGTAATTCTAAATTTAATTCAGAGTTGTTTTTAATCTGCTGTAAAATCTTTTTTGTTTTTATGCCGCTGTTTAATAGAATGTTTCTTTATTTTATGCGTTTGTTTTAATATTTGTAATACAATTGTATTTATAAAGTTCAAAATTTGACCTTAATTCCCTATTTTGCCTTTCATTTTATTTGACAATATTAAAAAACCATTATTTCACGTGAAACAGTTAAAACTGTAAGCAAGTTCCACAAATAAACATTATTCCAAACTCCAAAATATATTTAAGGCAGACTATATTTACAATAGAATAAACACAGAGAGGTTTTAATCGTTTTCAAAACACTCATATAAACTTCTATGGGTATCAAATATTATATCGGCTTCTGACAGTAAATCTCCTGATAAACTTGTAGCTATAGCACAACAATACATTTTCGCGGCTTTTGCCGATTTTATGCCGTACGGAGCATTTTCTATAACTATACATTCTTTAGACAAAACTTTTAAATTTTTTGCTGCAGTTAAGTAAGGATCGGGATATGGCTTACCTCTTTTTACTCCATCTCCCGTAACAATTGTATCAAATAATTTGTATATATATTCCGGCAACATTTTTTGCGCTTCTTTTAAAGAAGAACCTGTAACAAGTCCCACCAAAACACCCTTATTTTTCAATGATTTTATAAATTCTGGTATGCCTGTAAAAATATATCTCTTAAAATATTGATTGAAAATTTGTTCTCTTTTTTTGCGGATTTTTTGCGTTGCCTGCTGAAATAATGGTATGCCTGACTGTTTAAATGCAAGCTTTATAACTTTATCCCACTTTGCACCTTCCATTTCAAAAATAATCATAGGGTTTATTCTTACATTATGCTGTTTTAAAACCTCAAACCACGAAATAAAATGATACGGCATTGAATCTGCTATTACGCCGTCCATATCAAATAACACCGCTTTAAAAGATTTTGTTTTAAATTTTTTTGATTTTTTATTCATCTGCTTATTTTTCATTGATACGATATACTTTTTATTATATGTCCTTTTTAAGAACCTGTTTTATCTGATGTCGAGTTTTTTACGGCATAAACTTATTTGATATATAAGGAAATATTACTGAATTTTTTTAAAATCGTCTTGTAATAATATTAACTCACAGACAAACTAATACATTTTTATATTGTTTAAATTATACTTTTTAGAAAAACTGCTCACAACTTCGTTTATATACTCTTTTTTTACAAATCGTATTCTATCCCGATTATAAAAGAGCATTATGAACAGTTGTGATGTATATTACAAATATACATTTCCATATAATCTTTTGTAAACGTTTAACGATAGATTACTCCAACTGCAAAATATACGTTAAAAACAGTCTAAAAGTTTAAATTACCATATTCCGTGTACCAACATAAAACAACCGCTCTCCGTTACTTTCATTCCCGTAGCTTTTGCTTTTTGCACCGCTGTTTCAGATTGAGATCCCGGCTGCATCCAAATCTCCTTTATACCAAGATCTATTGCGTCAACAACAGTTTTATCAGTGCCTGCCGGCGGAACTACCGTCAAAATCATATCGGGTTTTACCGGCAGATCTTTTAAAGATTTATATACTGTCTTTCCAGCAACTGTACCGCTGCGTATACCAACAGCTACGGCTTTAAAACCAGCTCTCAGCAAATCGGTAAAAATCTTAAAACCAGTCTTATCCGGATTTTCAGAAACACCGACTACAGCAATTAACTTATTCCTATCCATAATATTCTCTTCTCAAAATATCTTTACGGAAAAATATGTTCTTCAAATTAATTACCTTTCAAAAACTCTTTCCTAAACCTTAAAAGTTATAACCTGCTTTCCTTTAGATCTCTAATCCGCAACGAACTTCCAACTGCTTCTTGCTCTGTTCTCTCATCGCAATTATCGTTGACATAAACACCAACAACATAACAGGTTTTTCTCTTTTAAATGACAGAGAAAGCCTCTATTATCTCTTTTTTCTACTGATACTCAAACTCTGCGGGACGATAAAAATCTTAAAAATATTTTGCCGGCAGATTTTACCGGAATTTTATTTCCGACATTTATTCATTTCATTCTCTATTACCGCAGCCATATTTCAAAATGATATTGTTGTCATATTATTATACCAGTTTTATAGTCTTTAACACTCTACTTTTTACGAATTTTTTTATAGTCGGATGAAGAGAACGTTTTATTGCCGCATTTAGAATCGTTCACTGATATCAAAACGACCGCCGGTTTTGCACCCATAAGTCCAAAAAGTCCAATCGAACCTTCGCTGACAATTTTTATTTCTACATCTTCTTTATTACAGCTAAGCTGCATCAACCCGTTAGTTATTGCTTCCGTAACATTTTTACCTTTAAATTCTATTTCCGACATTTGTTCACACCTCTGCATACTATTCTTCTTTACAGTTAACTACGCCTTCGTTATTAAATATGTTTTATGATAAGCACATCTTTTTTTATTATAAAATATTGTTCTATCATTGAAATCAAACTGTTAGTAAGCCAGTAGAGAACAAGTCCTGATGGAAAAGACCAAAACATAAATGTAAATATTACAGGCATTATGTACATTATTTTTCTTTGTGTAGGATCTGATGTTACGGTAGTCATTCTCTGTTGGAAAAACATTCCTATACCCATTATTAAAGGAAGAAGATTCAAATTAAAAGATCCAAACTGCATAAACTGGTCTGCGGCGGACAAATCTTTTACCCATAAAATCCAGCCCTCATTTCTCAGTTCGTAAGCATTTCTCAACATTGTAAAAAAAGCCCAGAAAATAGGAAGCTGCAAAAGCATAGGCAGGCACCCGCCTAGAGGATTGACTTTCTGAGATTGATAAATATTTAACATTTCCGCTTTAAGCCTTTGCGGATTGTCTTTATATTTCGTCTGAATATCTTTTATTACAGGCTGCACACGTTTCATTGCTGCTGAGGATTTAAAACTTTTTAAAGTAAGCGGCAACACCAAAATCTGTATAATGGTTGTAAGCATTATAATAGCCCAGCCGTAGTTATGCGTAAGTTTATAGAAAAATGCCAAAACCGAAAAAACAATTTTGCCTAAAAACCCAAAGAACCCAAAATCTACAGTTTTTTCAAGACCTAAATCATAAGTTTTTAGATATTTATAGTTTTTAGGACCTAAATAAAAATTGACCGAATAATCTTTTTTATTGACATCTTTAGCTTCTACTGCCTTAAGAATGACGGAACAAGGATGTTTTTTGTCAAGTCTTGAAAGTAAAATTTTATCAAAATCTGTTGAGTTTTCAGGTATAAATGCAGCAAGGAAATATCTGTTGTCTACAGCTGCCCATTTGCAGAGAGAAGCAGGTTCGAAATTATCTTTAAGTTTTTTAGGTTTTACTGCAGTGTAAACCAAAGCTCTTGTCAGCGAGACGTTTTCTTTTAATTCTTTGCTGTCAGTGCCTAGCCCCGGTCCCCATTTTAATTCTATCTGCGGAAAAGGCGTTTTACCTTTTCTTTCAATAGAAATGTTTAAATTATGCATATAAAGGTCTGACAAGTTATATGTTTTTGTAATTTTCCAGCCCTCTTTGGAGATGTATTCAAAAACTATTTTTTCATCGGATTTTGAAACAATTTTATAAGTTAAACTGGGAAAATTTGCCATAACAGGCGCTGATTCGGGAAATACCAGATCCACACATTGCCCATTTTTTTCTTTAATAGACCAGCTTAATACCCCCGCTCCTTTATTTGTTAAAACGGCTTTGTATTGTTCAGTTTCAATATTTATATGTTCTTCCTTAACGTCGTGTATATTATCTATATCGGATTCATTTAAATCTGCACTTTCAAATTTATTACCCCTGCTCTCTGAAACAGCAGCTGTATTTTGAGACTGCGCTGTCTGCTGGTAAGACTGTTCCGGCGGCGGTGCAAAGAAAAAATACCATATAAAAACTATAAAAGCCGATAAAGTTATAAATAAAATAGAATTTTTTTGCATTATGACTTTCCTTTTAACATTAAAATTTTTTTAGGCAAAGGGACGGGATCAAAACCGCCGGTACAAAAAGGATGACAGCGGATAATTCTTTTAAAAGTTAAAAGGGAACCTTTAAAAAAACCATACGTTTCTATCGCCTGATAGGCATAAGTAGAACAACTTGGCTGGAAACGGCATACAGATGGAAGAACCTGCGAGGCAAATTTATAACATTTAATTAAAAAAAGCGCAATTTGTTTCATATATTACTCCGGATTATATAACTCTGCGCTCTTGAATAAACCTAAAATAATTTTTTTCAAACTGTCATAATCTAACAATGCTGTCCCCGGTTTGGAAATAAAAATCAAGTCCAAACCCGGTTCCAAAAAATGTTTATTAGTTCGGAAAATTTCTCTTAATCTTCTCTTTGTCCTATTTCTTATGACGGATGCTCCTATCCTTTTAGTTGTAATAAATCCCAATCTTCTTATAATCTGCCCGTCATTCCTTCTGTAAACTAAAATTTTTATATTCTTATTCTCAAGTATTAACCCATTTTTAAATACTTTGTTAAAATCCTTTTGGATATGCAACCGCTCAAAATATGTAAAGGAAAACTTCTTTCCGGTATTATTTTTCGGGAACAAACTTCCTGATAAGTTTTTCCTGTTTTCTGTCTGCATAAAACTGCTTTATGCGCTGATTATCTTACGTCTTTTTCTTCTGCGCGCACTCAAAATTCTTCTCCCGCCGGACGTCTCCATCCTTGCCATAAAACCTATCTTCTTTTTTCTTCTCTTTCTGTTAGGCTGAAACGTTCTTTTCATATTTATAAATCCTTTTTCCTCTTTACCGCAATTCCATATTTTTATATTATATTTAAAATTTTAAGACAGTGTCAATCTGCCGCGGCAAACATTCCGTTTTAACGGCAGCAAATACAATTTTTACAAAATCTCTTAATGATAAGAAGCAGAAGATTTTGACGGAACTCAGACTTGGGAATGTCTTTTAGATTTTCTGTTCCTTAAATTTTAATTAATTTTAATCATAAAAAAGTGTATAATAAGTAAATATCCACAGCCGTAATAACTTCAAAAAATATAGATATTAATTAAATATGAAAAAAAACCTTGTTGTTTTACTGTCGCTACTTATCGTAAACCTCTATGCTTATGCTGAAGAAATTAACAGAAAAACGGTTAAAATACAAACTTTAAAAAATAATCCTTCCATTTTTGCTGCAAAACTTGCATTAGGCAATGCAAAACAAGAATATAACAGTTCTTTGAGTTCATTTTTGCCGAAAATAGATTTTACAGCCAGTTTTCCGTATAATGAATTCAAAAAAAACTTTCTGAGAAATTTTTCTTATAAATTAGAAATTGCTATTCCTCTTTTTGAAGGATTTGCAATATACAGCGATGTAAAAACTAAAGCCTCTGAATTTAAATCCGTACAAGCGTATTACGACAAGACTGTCTCCGATGCGCTTTATAAAGCTGATGAAGCTTATATAAATCTTATGTGGCTGTACGAAAAAATCGAGTTGTTAAAAAACGAAAAGGAAAAAAGAATAGAAGACAAAAATATGATAGAATTTAAATATAATTCAGGTGAAATCAATATCGCTTCGTTAAGGAAAGTAGAAGCTGATTCTGCAATAGTAGAATACCATTTAAAAGTGATGCAAAGATATATAGAAACTGCTTCAGTACAGTTGTTACAAGCCATAGGCAGAAACGACTATACAACAATTCTGGAAACAAACGAACAGATTGCTATCTCTGAAAAGTTACCGAAAAAACCAGACTATGACAACCTTATAACTGCCATTCCGGAATTTATAATTGCGCAATATAAATTTGAAAGCTGTAAAATTCAAACTTTAAAAGCTAAAGGACAGTGGCTGCCGCTGTTAACTGGCAATATTCAATATCCCGTCATCAGCGGGCAGACAATAGATAAGTGCAACAAATTTGCGGAAATATTATTTTCCTATACGATTTTCAACGGCGGAAAAAAATACGCATATATGCAGATTGCTTCAAATAATCTAAAAATTGCTTCTGAAGAATTAAAGAATACAGCCAATAATTTAAAAGCGAGAGCTATAGAACTTTATAACAATCTTACAGATGCTTATGAACTTGTTGCTCTAAAAACACAGTATTTAAACGCTGCAAAACTTCATTCAGAAATCTCGACAAAAGAATACATAAACGGAATCATAAATTACAACGAGTGGTACTCAATAGAAAAAGATTATTTTTCTTCACAAACAGAACTGCTCGAAGCTAAAAAAGGGGCTGTTTTGAAAAGAGCTGAGTGGAACACTTTCACAGGAAAAAGTTTAAAAGGGAAGTAATATGAAAAAATTTATTTTGATTACAACCTTGTTTGCAGTCGCTGCAACTGCAGTATTTCTTATATTTAAATTTAAACCGTCAAAACAGATGATAGACGAAGAAACGACTCTTACATCCAGAGACTTGTATTTTGAACTTAGGGAAGACGGTTTTGTAACGCCTAGAAACAGGCTTGAAATTAAGCCTTCGTTTAACGGAAGAATTGAAAAAATTCTTGTAAACGAGGGGGATAAAATAAAAAAAGGACAAATTATTATTTTGATGAGTTCCAGCGAAAGAGCATCAATGATTGATATGGCAAGAACTATAAGCGAACAGGAATACGAAAGATGGCAGGACATTTATAAACCAATACCTATTATTGCTTATATGGACGGTTTTATTATTTCAAGGCAGAAAGAACCGGGTCAGATCGCATCTCCCAATGAAGCAATTTTAGTTATGGCTGACGATTTAATAGTTAAGGCATATATAGACGAAACCAATTTAAGATACATTAAAAAGGGCATCAGATCTAAAATGTATTTAGACGCATATCCCGATGAAAATTTTGAAGGCATTGTAGAACACATATCCTATGAATCAAAAAATTTTAATAACGTTAATGTATATGAAATACGAATAAAGCTCTTAAAAAAACCTAAGTCTTTTAAATCAGGAATGCTTGTGACGATAAAGATAATAGTGGAATCCAAAAAGAATGCGCCGTCAATTGGCAACACTTTTATCAGCGAAATAGGGGACAATAAGACAGTAACCGTGAAAACGGGAAATATAAATAAACCTATATTTGAGAAAAGAGAGATAAAAACCGGGATAAGCGACGGTATATTTACCGAGATTTTATCAGGGTTAGATCAGGATGAAACCGTTGTTATTTTCAAGCCCGTCAAAAAGAAAAACTAAAATTGCCATTTGTTTTGTCCTCACTTTCTTTTGAAGCTGCTGTGCAAATTCGTTTTTCAGCATTTTTATCGGGAAACTGAAGCAGCGCTGTGACACAGACGATTCTTAAGTAGCGCAGTCTCCTCCAACCGTAACTGCATGGATAAGGAAAACTAAGTTTATTTACATACGTCTTAGAATAAGCAAAAACTTGAAATTAAAATGAAAGTAATAGAAATTAAAAATCTCAAAAAAACATATAGTCTTGCAAAGCTGGACGTTCCGGTACTGCACAGCATAAATCTAGAAATTACGCAGGGCGAATTTGTTGCCATTATGGGGCAGTCGGGAAGCGGAAAATCCACGCTTTTAAACATATTAGGACTGCTCGATAAACCGTCGGAAGGTTCTTATAAACTTGCAGGGATAGAAACTTCAAATTACTCCAATAACGAACTTGCCGCATTAAGAAACCGCTATTTAGGATTTATTTTCCAGCAGTTTAACCTTTTACCTAAACTCACCATTTTAGAAAACGTTTCTCTGCCGGCAATTTATACAGATTCAAAAGATAAAGAAGCACTCGGAGATTCTTTAAAACTGCTTGATATGGTTAGTTTGTCAGAACGTATAAAACACCGTCCGAGCGAAGTTTCCGGCGGACAGCAGCAGAGAGCTGCTATTGCAAGATCTCTCATAAATAAACCCTTGATAATCTTTGCAGATGAACCGACAGGCAATTTAGATACAAAATCCGCAAAAGAAATTATAAAAATACTCAAAGATTTGAATAATACAGGTATAACAATAGTAATGGTTACTCATGAGGCAGAACTTACCACCTGCGCAACAAAAATTGTGAAGATACAAGACGGACTTATAATATCTGATAAAAAAATAGCAGAAAAAAGCAGTTCAAACCCGATTTTTCAAAAGAAAACGTTTAAGCATAAAACTTTTTCATTAGTAAAAAAATTTAAAGATTACTTTAAAGAGGCTTTAAGATCTCTTTTGGGAAACAAAATGCGCTCCATATTATCAGTGCTGGGAATTACGATGGGAGTTGCGAGTCTTATAGCAATGTCTGCCATCGTAAATGGTGCAAAAAGGAATATTGCAGAGTATATTACAAATTTGGGAAAACCGGATATTTTAATGGTAGTTCCCAGCCTTTCACAAAATGGCAAATATGTAAAACTAAACATTAACGATATTGACGATCTCAAAAGGAACATTTCAGGCGTACGAACCGTCAGCGGAGGCTGCGTGAGGGATGAACTAAATATTGTTGCAAACGGTAAAAACTGTAATACAAGACTTGTAGGAGTTTCTGCAGATTATGCCGACTTAAAAAATTATTATATATCTGGCGGCCGATTTTTTACGGAAACTGAAAATAGGGAAAAGAAAAAAGTTGCAGTATTGGGTAAAGCCGTAATAAAAAAACTTTACGGCGATGAAAATTTTAATCCTACAGGTAAATATGTAAAAATTAACAGAACGGATTTTCAAGTCATAGGAGTTCTGTACACTAAAGGTTCAAGTGAATGTCGCGATGAAGACGATAAAGTTATTATTCCGTTAAATACCGCTCTCTACAGGATGTTCGGTATTAAAGAGTTAGAATTTATGGACGTACAGGTAAAGGAAGATGCAGATATGTCGGAAGTTTCCGAATCTATAATAAAAAGACTTTTGTTTACACACTGGCTGCCAGCTGACGAAAAAGATGCCGTAAGAGTGATTAATATGGAGGAAATTAAGAAAACATTATCTTCCGTGACACGAACATTTACTTACCTCTTCGGATCCATTGCTTTTATAAGTCTGCTTATTGGCGGCATAGGTATAATGAATATTATGTTTGTTTCCGTCTCTGAAAGAACAAAAGAAATAGGTTTGAGAAAAGCTATAGGTGCAAACAATACCGATATTTTATTTCAGTTTATTATCGAATCTGTCTTTGTATGCTGCGTAGGCGGCATTATAGGTATACTTTTTGGATCAGGATTATCGGCTACAATAGGTAAATTTGCCGGCTGGACAATTTATATAACGCCTTTTTCCATAGGGTTTGCTTTCTGCTTTTCAGGACTTATAGGTTTAATTTTCGGCGTATGGCCGGCAAGAAAAGCGGCGCTTCTAAACCCTATCGACGCTTTAAGACACGACTGATACTGCGTTGTGATTTTTCCACAAACTGCTGTTTAAAACTCCAGTTCTTCTAGTTACTGTTTGTGTGTCTCCTGCAACACATCATAAGAAGAATTGACTTAAAGTAACGACTTACCCAGAGGAACAATGTCTCTCAACAAGTCCAACGATAAACACAGTAATAATAGTAGGTATTTTGACAATATGGATAACCTTTTTACACAAAGCAATATTTCATTGATTTTTCAATATCTTTCACCTGTTGATAACTCATGGATAACTATTTCCACTAAACGGGTAATAACTGTCCCGTTTGATTTACTTCTTTACTATTTGAATTAACATTAGCAGTCTTCTATGACTGTTCTCTATAAAGAAGAAAGCTTGAGCAAAATACAAAAATGCTATGTCAAAAAATTGAGTTAGAATAGAAATTTTGATAGACTTTTCATATTATGAATAAGCCATCATCAAAAATCAGAGCGGAATTTTTAGGATTTTTCAAGAACAGCGGATGTACTGTTATTCCGTCTGACTCGCTTATTCCTACCGGGGATAAAACACTACTTTTTACTTCTGCGGGAATGGTACAGTTCAAACAGCATTTTCTGGGACAAAGTAAAGATTCTTTTACAAGAGCGACAAGCTGCCAGAAATGTTTCAGAACATCAGACATCGATCAAGTAGGAACAACCGCAAGACACCTTACGTTTTTTGAAATGCTCGGAAATTTTTCTTTTGGCGATTATTTTAAAAAAGAAGCTGTGGCGTGGGCGTGGGAGTTTTTAACAAAAAATATGTCGCTGCCCAAAGATAAACTATACATAACCATTTATAAAGACGACGACGAAGTTGCCAAGATTTGGAGGAGTATCGCTCCTGCAAATCAAATTATAAGAATGGATGAAAAAACAAATTTTTGGAATATGGGCGAGACAGGTCCGTGCGGTCCGTGTTCAGAAATTTTAATAGATTTGGGTCAAGAGACAGGCTGCGGAGGCCCCGCATGCGGTCCAGACTGTAATTGCGACAGATATCTTGAGATATGGAACCTTGTCTTTACGCAGTTTGACAGGCAGCCTGACGGTTTATTAAAAAATCTTCCCAGAAAAAACATCGATACAGGTATGGGTCTTGAAAGACTGACGACAGCAGTAAACGGCAGAAAGAACGTTTTTGATACCGATTTGTTTATGCCTGTGATGGAAAATGCTGCAGAGATTTTAAAGATAAAAAATGAAGGCAGAAATATATCAAAGCTGAGAATGATTGCAGATCACTCAAGAGCGGCAACCTTTTTAATTTCAGACGGCATACTGCCGTCAAATGAGGGAAGAGGTTACGTCTTAAGAAGAATTCTAAGAAGAGCTTTAAGACAGGGGAAATTTTACGGATACAATAAGCCGTTTATAAACGAGCTTGTTTCAGACGTGTTTAAAATTATGGAGACTGCTTATCCGGAACTTTCATCAAAGCTAAGCAATATACAATCTATTGTCAAAACCGAAGAAGAAAAATTTTTAGAAACGCTTGAATCAGGATCTAAAATACTTTCTAACATTATAAACTCTTACAAATCTAAGGGCATAAATATTATAAGCGGCAAAGACGTCCTTAAACTCTATGACACTTACGGATTTCCGCACGATTTAACAAAAGAGACTGCCGCTGAAAATGGATTGGGGATTGACGAAGACGGATTTAAATCCGAACAGAAAAACGCACAGGAAAAATCGCGCGCCGCATGGCGCGGATCAGGCGAAAGAGACATAACTTTTTATTCAATACTGCACAAAAAGATAGGCGATACGGTGTTTACCGGATATGATAATTACGCAGTCGAAAGCAGAGTTTTGGCTTTAATAAAAGACGGCAGAGAAACCGGCGAATTAAAAACCGGCGATAACGGCGAGATTATACTTTCACGCTCTTCTTTTTATGCACAGTCTGGCGGTCAATGCGCCGACAAAGGGATAATAGCAAATAACTCTTTTGAAAGTATCGTTGAAGATATTTTCAAACCCGCAGGAAATTTGTTTGTGCATAAAGTAAAAGTTCTAAAAGGTCTGGTAAAAATTAACGATACTATATCGACAATCATTGACGTTGAACGCAGAAAACAGATTGCAAGACATCATACGGCTGCGCATCTGCTTCATAAAGCGCTCCGCGAAACTTTCGGCGGACATATAACTCAGGCGGGATCTCTAGTTGCAAGAGATTACTTTCGTTTTGACTTTACGCATTTTTCCGCAGTCAAAAAAGATGATTTAATTAAAATAGAAAAAAGAGTCAACTCCATTATAAGATTAAATTCAGAAGTGCGTATTGAAACTATGTCAATAGCAAAAGCGAGAAACGCCGGAGCAATGGCATTATTCGGCGAAAAGTACGGCAATGAAGTAAGAACTGTTTCAGTAAAGAATGAAAGTGAAAACGGCAATTATTCAATGGAATTGTGCGTCGGAACACACGTCAGCAGAACCGGCGATATAGGCATTTTCAAAATCATATCAGAGTCATCTGTTGCTGCAGGAGTAAGACGTATAGAAGCAACCGCCGGTATCGCTGCAGAAAATTACATTCTGGATGAAGAAGCCGTACTTGTAAAAACTTCTGAAATATTAAACGCTTCAAAAGAAGAACTTGTAAATAAAGCGCATAAATATACAGCCAGTTATAAAAAACTTGAAAATGAATTCAAATCTTTAAAGAGCAGTCTGATATCAGGCGGTATAGATTCTTACGCCAAAGAAGTCAAAAAAATTAACGGAATAAACTTTTTATCAGTCATTGCAGACAAAGCAGATGTAAAAGTGCTGAGAAACATATCCGATCAATTAAAAGAAAAATTGAAATCTGCCGTATTATTGATAGTTTCTAAAAATGAAGATAAAGCATCTTTTATATTGTCCGCTACCGCAGACTGCGTGCAAAAAGGAATCAATGCGGGAAAAATTGCTAAAGCTTTTGCAGCATCTATAAACGGTTCCGGCGGAGGAAAACCTGATTTTGCGCAAGGCGGGTCAAAAGATTTGTCAAATTTAAATGATGCCGTAAAAAATGCATATAAATATATTTTATCATAAACATTAATTTTCTAGACCCGTCTCGCTAAAACAGAAAAGGACATCGTTGTTTTAATGCTGTTTATTAAAAATGAGGTAAAAAAATGGAAATTATATCCTTAGTATGTCTGGTTTATGTAGTTATTTTTATGATCATGGCGCTCATCGCCACCGCGATCGGGTTGTGGCTGTTGCTGCAATTTGCTAAGCGGAAATTAAAAGACTAAAAAGAATCGCAAGAAAAAATTATAAAAATAATATTTTTCTATTTACTTATTTCTGCACGACAAACCGCAGTTCTTAACGGCAGTTGCTTGAAGTGGTTGGTATGTGATAAGTGTTTTGTTATTTTAATATTATCTATCTTTTCTATAAAAGCCGAAAGTCTTTCTCTGCTCTCATTTTCTTGGTCTGATTTATAATACATTTCTATGAAAGTAATCTTATTCTCTTTTTGTTCAAAAACATATGTAACCCTTAAACCGCTTCTGTTGCCTTTACCTTTTAAAGACTTACATGCCATTTTTTTTACTTTCATTGAAAGATAATCTTGGCCGCAAAACTCTTGCATCGGTACAACAGCATTAGTTTCACCTTTTTTAAGATGATATATCTCTATTTCCGATTCTTTCATAGTTTTAAAATCTTCTTCCAATGTCCTAAATCTCTTTAGAAGTTTTTTAAAGTCTTTGCCAAATTTAGGAGTCTGAGAATAATTAATCAGCTTCATACTTTCTAACAGAAGTAGCATCCGTTCTGTAAAAGACGCTTTCATAATCAATAACTTCGTCGTCTTTTGCAGAAATCCATGGAATATCCTTATGGGAAAGTTTTGATAATTCCCTTGCCGATTTATCAGAATATTTATCTAAAGTGTCATCAATATGTTTTTTTTCCCGCTCTAATAAACCAGATAAATCTGCCGGTCTTTTAGACCGGTATTTTGTCTGTTCGTAATTAGAACACTTTATTCTTATTTCTTCGCAATCGCCATCTTTCTGCATTTGTTTGATAACTTTTGCAAAATCAACAGGAGTCGGTCCATATTTATTTTTAATATATCCTGCTCCCATCAGCTGTTCTTCATATAATTCATAATAATCAAAATCAATGAAATACAAAAGCTTATATAATACTGTCTGACCGACATTAGCTTTCGCTCCAATCTTACCAATAATATATATAAATATCTCTTTGAATTTATCAATATTATTTATGCTGCGGAATGCTTATACGCTCACAGTTTGATTCCTTTTTTTTCTGTTCAGACAAAACGTCATAATGCTGTTCTTTTAGAGTAGTATTATTAACTATATTATGAGACATAATTACTCCTTTAAAAATACTTTACATAAAATCAATTGATACCCTTCAAGAAAGAATTAGAGTTATTATGATATTTTGTATAATAATATTTATTATGATGGAAAAAATACAGAATTTCTGACTATTAAAGAAACAAGCCTTTGGGCTACAAACTATTTAGGAAAAAAATTATAGCTTCAAATATTTCTTACCTGATTCAATATGGACGTATTCATAAAATCTGACATAACGGTTCAACACAAATTTTAAAATCAGAACTTATAAAATACTATCATTCATTAAATCAATCCAGAGAAAATGCTTGGAAAAATAAATTGGGACAAGACTTAAACTGGAAATTATCTTTTGACAATTTAAAAAAGTCCTATACGACTAAACATATCTACAGACTTCACCCTTATAAAGGTAAATTTATCCCTCAGCTTGCAGAGTATTTTTTAGATGACCATATTAACGAATTTAAAAAAGAAAAATATTTTAATAAAAATGATATTATTTTAGACTCTTTTTGCGGAAGCGGCACAACCCTTGCTCAGGCTGATGAGCTTGGTATGCATGCGATAGGCATAGATGTGTCGTCTTTTAATTCTTTTATTGCAAACTGAAAATATTTGTCCAGCGAAAATTGATAAAGCTATCTGGAATCATTTCCTCGACCTTGCACTCGCAGATTTTTCAGAATTAATAGCTCCCAAACAAATTGTTTTTTGTGAAGGAACTGATAAAGGGAGAAAATGTAAAAACTTTGATGCTGAAGTTTACGAAAAAATATTTGGACAAAAGTATAATAAAACGAGATTTGTATCAATCGGTTCATGCACAGAAATAGAAAAAATAGAAAACAAATCAGTTAAAATAGTTAAAGCTATTTTGGAATCAACTGAGACTTTAAAATTCATTGACAGAGATGATAGAAGTGATGAACAAATCAAAGATTTATTATCTAATGGAATAAAAACATCTAAAAGAAGAAATCTTGAATGTTATCTTCTTGATGATGAGTTAATAAAAAAATTGTGTTCTACTTTAGGAAAAGATAACTTAATAGAAGAATGTTTAAAGGCCAAAAAGGAAGCAGTGGAAAACAGTATAGAACAACGTAAAAATCCTAGGGATGATATAAAATCTGCAAGCGGAGAGATCTTTAATAAATTGAGAAAAATTTTAGCTTTTACACAGTGCGGAAATAATGAATCTGCATTTATTAGAGATACTATGGCTCCATTAGTGACAGAAGATACAAATGTTTACAAAGAACTTGAAAAAGAAATTTTTGAATAAAAAAATAATAACATCTTCGTTAATTATTATATAAGCATAATTATATGTGTCAAAAACATCATTCAAAATTATTATACTTGTACTTGTCAAAATAATACGTTTTTTGGCTAAGAAACTAAGAAACTTGCCTTAAAAACCGGCAATGAACTAACAACAAAAATAAAAATCTCCTTAAAAGCCAGCAGGGAATTAAATGTATGCTTCTTTGAGGTTTTAGTTATTATTTTTTTTACAATTTTTTGATTGTACTGAATAATCAATTCCAATAACGCGTATATCTTTAATATGAATATATCTCTTTTTGGCTTCATTGGCATATTCTTGAAGCAGTTCTATAAGTTTACTAAAATAAACACCACATCGTTTGTCAATTCCCCAAGAATCCTTTTTTATGCGGGATAACAATAAAATTCCATGCCGATATTTTGGATACTTTAAATATTTTTCAATAAGTTGAGAATCAATAGTATCGCGTATATTGCTTCCACTCCAGTTATCCGCAATTTTACATTCTATATTTACACACCAATTTCTATCCCATATTTGCAAATCAGGCTTTTTATTCTCTGCCACTTCTGGTTCACGAACTAAAGAATACAGATTTCGCGATAATCTCCTCAATTCCATCAGTATATATTTTTGGAAATGTTTTTCATTTTTAATTTTTATATTATCATCTGATGTTGCTAAATCTTGATAAAGTTCTTTTAAACTATAATCTGAAGTTTCAATATCTGTTTTGATTTCATCCAATTTATCGCAGACTATTCTAAACAGGTCATCTGCACTTTTTGGAGCAAGATAATCTGATTCTTCTATTTTTATAACATCATCTTCAGTCAGACTCTCTTCATCTATCAGTAAAAGTTCGTCAGCAACACATCGAATTCTATCAGAACACTCTTTGTGATTAATTTTTTCTGCTAAATTTAACAAGCGGTTTCTATTATCTTTCGTGAAATTGTCGACTCTGATGAAATTAAAAATTTGATTTCTAAAACTTTCAGCATTATATTTTGGTCCGGTCCAAAAAACAGCGCCGTTTTTATGTCGAACGTCATTATCGGGATCAATATATTTAAGCAGCAATGGCAATAAATCTATAAGCCCGCTATTGTCTGCCGTTTTATTTTTAACTTCATAAATTTGATAACGATATAATTCATCAAAAAGATTTATAAAAAAATGTCGCATTTTTTCTGATCTGTATTGTAAAGCAGCCTAAGCCAAGTAATTGTATTTTCATTTTCAATATCGGAAATCTTACTGCAGATATATCCGGCAAGCACCGAACGCTTATCATAATTTAAATTCATATTTGTAATGATTTTGACAACACCGCGGATAGACTTAGAGTCAGCAGAATCAGTTTGTTTTAGTACCCGTAACCGTAGATCTTCATAAAATATGCTCAAAGCATCACTGTCTATCTGAGATAAATTGAAAAGTAAATCATTGCCGGCTTTTAATTCAATCGTTTTATCAATAATCGGTAATATAATTTCTTTTGCGGTCTTTGGACAAATTTTAATGCATTTACTTATCCAGTCTGGTAAAAGATTTAATTTCTGTACACTCCAATATATGGCGCGTTTTGCCTGTTCTTCATTTAATTTGTTTAAACAGTCAGGATTATCTTGAAAAAATAGATATAGTCCTGCTAATCCTGCAACTGTTTGTTTTAAACTTTTATTTGTTCCGACAATTTCATTTGCATATTTATTAAAGTCTAATTCACAGACTTGCCAGTATTTTTTTTATACCTTCTCTATATGCGCCGGCAATATCTGCACCCCATTCATTTTCAATACGAGATATATCTGCCGGATTGTCCATTTCATTTTCAAGAGAAAGATTAAGAAGTATGTATTGATATTGTTTTACTGCACATCTGATATCTTCAATATGTTCATTTAAAAATTGTTGATCCTTTTCTTTTTGGACTCTGTATTTATCTGTTTCATTTTCAACAGCAATAACATTCCGAACAGGAATAGGATCTAAGAATTCTTTCCATATTTGACATTTTTGTTCTGTGTTAAGATATGGCGTTATCATCGACGTGATAACATCTTGAGGATAAGTCTCTAAATTATATAGACAAAAGTTAAATAAACGTAAAACGTGGTTTTGAGATAAAGACGTATTGTTTGTCTCTTCCAAGAATATCTTTATAATATCATCATTTATTTTATATAGTTTATTGTAACGAAACCAGTCATAATTTGGTTCACTCAAGGCATACTCTTGTAAAAGTTTCTTAACAAAAGCTGAGTTTATTTCTGGGGTTATTTTCTCTTTCAGATGTTCTAATTCTTTCTTATTCTTAGAATCTGAATAAAATTTATCGTAATTGTACTTATGCAATTCTAATTCTAATAAATAATTTGATATTTCATCTGGTTTTCCGCCGCAGTCAATAAATCTTATAAGTAAAGCGATATAAATAAACACCTCTTTTCGTTAGAAAAATTAAATGGTATACTGTCCAATATAGATTTAATTTCAGATGCATCGGATAGTTTTTGAATAAGCTCAGGATAAACAATTTTCAAATAAACCATTCCCACCGTCATCACAACCTTCATCAATGTACTTTTTTAGCAAAATCGTGATTTCTTTAAATGAAATATACTCAGGGTACAAATATTCTAGCAACGTTCTGATTGTTGCTTCTGATAATTTTGATATATTCGAGGACAAAAATATCTTCAATTTTTGGATGTTTCTGCCTCAATAAAATTTCAACTGCATAAAAATCTATACTTATAGTCCCGTCTTTTTTAAGAAACAAGTACGCAGTCATTAAGTTGTTAACTTTTCCCTTTGGTTTCCTATCTAAGTTTTTTACATCTGAATAGTAAAGCAGCAGCATAAGAAAAATTTCAGCTGAAAAATTGTTATGTTTTATTTTTTTTCATTCTTTTAATTCGTTGACGACATATTCAACATCAAAATCTTTTACAAAAAAATAAAAACTTTGGTTTTTTGAAAATACAGAGATTATATTTGTGATTCTATAAGGATATTTTCTAAGCAGATTGTTTAGAATTTCTTTTTTATCAAACTCTGTCAAAGATTCACAGCAATATGAGTATAATACTAAGAATTCCGGGTGAAATTTAATGAGATCTTTTCTAAACTCAGGTTCAGTATTGGCAAGAAAAACAACTGGAATTATAAATGATTTCTTCGGAGAGATTATATTGTCACATTTTTGGAAAATCAGATCTTTTATTTCATTATATTTACCATTCTCTATTCTGTCTTTCAGCCAAAAATATGCTGCATTATCCCTTGATAATTCATCCCAGAACTTAACAGAATTTTCGCCATTGGATGAGAATAAAGTAGAATCTATAAAAGCATTCAAACAAGACGAATCTTCATCCGGGAACAACTCAGCCAATGAAACATCATTACTAGAAGGTGAAGTAGAGTATAATTCTCTTTTCTGAATAGATATTGTTTTGCAAAACAATGTCGCTGCAGCTAATCGTCTTGATAAATGTTCTATTTTTATTATTGAAAACTGACTGTCATTGCGGCTTTCATTCAGCTCTCTATATCTGCGCTGCAGTTTATAACGAAGAAAATCTTCCATTTTATACGTTGTATTCCTGCATCTTGTCTTAAATTTTAAGAATTCTAAACAATACAATGGAGTATCAGAATATCCTTGCACAGCAATATTTTTCTCAAAAAAAATCCTCATTTTTACCGAAATACTTTGCAATAAGCCGTTTTTGATCATCATCTAATTCTTTAAGAATATAAACATTTATTTGAAGAGAGTGTTTTTCTGTATCTGTAGTGTTGTTTGTCTGGTCGTTTAAAATTACAGTATTGCTGTTTTGTTTTAGCGTATTGATAGTAAGATATTCTTTAATCAGATTATTATCCGCATCTTTCTTCCAATCAGCTTCCCTTGATGTAAAGATAAATTTAAGTTTAGAAATATGGATTGGCTGATTTTCCAGATCATTTTTTATCTTACGCAATGTTGTTTTAAACGCATCTTGCTGACGAGTACCTTGTAATCTGCATTCATCAATAGAATCAAAAAGCAAATATAAACAACTGTCATCATTTTTTAAATCTAATGATTCTATCTCAGATTTAACACTTTTAACACCCGAGTAAATATCTTTCAATTCAAAACATACCGAATTGTCTCGATGGTTTAATTGAAATTGTTTGATTTCTGTTGTTTTCCCGCTTCCTTTATCTCCAAGAACAACAACAACGCCATTTTTTTCAAGAACAGCATCAATGCTTTCGGGTTTTGAAAACAAAAAAGAGTTTTGGAACTTTGCATATTTCCGATTTAATTCAATATAATCTTGTGAGGAGTTTTCATTCATAATTTATTGTATTGTGTTGTCAAGATTTGTTTTTTCATAAATACAGATGAGGAAATCGCTGAGTTCGGCAATCCGACAAATTCATTACTTCAATCTAATATTTAATATTATTGTTTTGTTCTTTCAGGATTTTATTATAACATAATAAATATATAAAGATTTATTGAAGATATTTAATTTTAAGGATGTAAACTCATCATCTTTCTAGTCTTTATTATCTTTCGATTTAGAAAATACTCAAGGAGTATTTGAAAACAGTGCTGACCTATACAAAATATTTAGAACTTCAAAAGAGGTTATACAAAACTTTTTTCATAGTCTTTCAGAAACAAGTCTATAGTATTTCTATGCTCTTCGTATAATTCCGGAGAGGACTTCTTAATCTTATCCAATTTTGTTTTTACATATTCCAAATTGACGAAATTACTTAACTCTTTAGGGCTTTCTATTTTACCATTTCTCAGCTCTATTTTTTCTGAAACTGAAATAAAATGCCTTATAAGTACAATTGTATTTTTATCACTCTCAAGAACTCGATTGATAAATTCAGTTAATTGTTTTAAACCACCCCATTCTTTCCATTTATATAAAAGGAATCGTAAGTGTTTATGATTAATAAGATATTTTTTATCTGCATTATTTATTTTTTCAACGCATATCTTTTGCAGAAATATTATTTTATCTGGAGGTATTTGAAAAGAATTTGGTTTCTGGGAGCTTATTTTATAAAATTGCATAAATAAGCCTTTTGTCTGAGGGATAAGTTCTTTCAATAAATTAAAATTTTTCTCTTTATCTGACTCTCTGTTTAATAACTGATTTATTATACGATGCACACTTGTTTCTGGATCTGAATCAAACATTTTGTTTATATTATTGTTGATTGGAACTAAAATATCAGGTAAGTCTTCATAAATATTGAATAATGCTCCTACAACATTTTTAACATTTTCTCTAGGAATACAATTTTCATATCCTGTAAAGTCTTGAATTCTCACCAATATTTTTCCGATTCCTTTTGTTTCTATATATTGACGAAGAACTCGTTCAAAAGTTTCCATGGAATCCATTTTTTTAAGGATTTCAGTTATTTCATATCTGCTTATTTCTCCTTCATCTCCACCGGGGATAAAATTAAAATAAGAATCATAAAACTGTTCAGAACAGACTCTTAATTGTTTATTCCACATTATGTCATGAATTGATATATCTCTAAGCTGCGGGAATAACTCTTCAACTAAACCTTTTACAGTCTAACAACATTTATTATCTTCGCCTATACAATTTGTTAATGCAGCGTCTATTTCTTCTTTTATCTTTTCTTTAGATAATCCTAATATTTTAAATTCTAATTCATTTTTTGCCCTAAAAAGAACTGAATTCTCAGCCATGAATAAATAAAAATCATAAGCGAACATTCTAATTGCTTCAACAGCGATAAAATCAATTGGATTTATTTCAATCACATCATTTTTGCACATTCGAGATATGTTAAATTCTAATCCGCTTATAAATCTTTTTATATCTCTGATATTTTTAAAAAAGCCTTTGAATCCTGAACGATAAACACTATCCCAATTATTTTCATCTTCATCTTTATTGAAATACTTCTACGCTGATGCCGGCAGTGTTTTTATTACCCGTTCTAATTCCTTGTAAAGAAACTGTGAAAATCTTTCTTTAGAAGGAAACGGTACATTAACATTTACTTGTATGATCTTCTCTAAATATTCTTTCCCCTGTTTTTTAAAACTTTTTTCAACAATATGCTTGTCAAAAGCAATTACATATATCATTTTCCCGAAATCAGCATTAACTCTTACTAATCTGAATATTTCTCTGATTTCTTCATTGGTTAATCTGTCTATGTCATCAATAAACACAATTATATTTTTTTTGGTTTTAATTAAATGAGCGGAGAGTTCATTTTTAATATCCATTATGGATACTTTCTCAGATTTTCTATCATACTTTTCATATCTTTTAAAAATGTTTTTTAAACACTTGGACGGTAAGGAAACAAAAGGAGTAGGAGCATATTCTAAAACTCCTAACAACTTAGCATAATTCCTGAATTTTGCCGCGGTCATTTTATCTTCTTTACTTCTGTTCTTGTAACCAAATGCGGAAGATATTTCATCGAAAAAATACCTTGTTATATCTTCTCTTTTTGAAAACATCCAAGGATTAAAATCTATCATTAACGGCTTATCAGCACTATCATTATTATTAATGCACTGTTTAATTAAGTTTATGACTGATGATTTCCCTGATCCCCCATTCCCCATTAAGTC
This sequence comes from Endomicrobium sp., assembly GCA_031260705.1. Classification (GTDB taxonomy): domain Bacteria; phylum Elusimicrobiota; class Endomicrobiia; order Endomicrobiales; family Endomicrobiaceae; genus Endomicrobiellum. The sequence goes on from JAISLA010000003.1 coordinate 39,423, forward strand.
CGATAATGATACTTTCATCAGCCTTATAATTCAATAAACTCAAAGATATGTCTTCGGCAAACCGAGTTCTTCCAAGTATATCGTCCTTTTTATCTTTAATAGGATTATCCGCATTAAAAATTTCCTTTTTACAATCATCTTGTTTTATTTGTATTTTTTCCTTGACAGTTTTATTATCAGTCATTAGCATTTCACCTCAAAATAAAATTTTGAATACTCTTTGCTGCAAATTGGATACCCTTTTATATATCTCTTTTTTGCTTTGATATATAATTCACCGCTGGAGATATTCTATCTGTTATGTCCTTTTATATATCTCTTTTTTGCTTTGATATATAATGGATATTATATATTCTTTTTCTATTTTTTAACGCTAATACCAAACCAATACTTTCAAGGGAAGAAAATTAAGGCAGTCCTCTCTGCTAAGCGCTCATACTTCTTTGAAGTGAAAGAAAAATGAGAGCATTACCAGAAAGTATTCTGAAAAGACTGGATGTTTCGGGGGCTTCGTCCCCCTCAACATGACAAACAAAAACCGGATTGTCTCAAATTACAGATACACACCGTAAGAGAACCATTTACTCAATATGACAGACAACAGCTGAATGATTTTTAAACTCTTGAGAATTATGGGGAGAAAACAGATATATTGTTATTGTTTTTCCATTGATACAAATTCCCTTTTCCGCTAATACCAGCCCAATGTCGTTTTTTACAGGTATGAACTCAGCAAAATTTGACAACAGAAAATAGGCAAACAACTGGATTTTCAGAGAATGACAGATAAGGTCATTTTTTTGCTACGAGACATTGTCATAAATTAAGTGAAAAAACTGCTTTTTCATTTTCAATTGATTACTTATAAGATACCACCGGCAAAAAGTGAGGATGACTGGAGGACTTTGTATTTTTATATAATAATAGCATTCCCTTATTATTTATTATTATTATATTATATAATTAATCTGTTCACATTCTCAACAAATGAAGAATTTATATTTAAGAAAACACTATTCAAGACAAGTAAAAAGAGCCAAACTATGACGAAAACAAAGAATAATCACTATATTCCTCAGTTTTATATTTCTAAATGGAAATTTAATGACAAGCAAGTATACTGCCCGCAAAAAGAAAATTCTAAAATATTTAAACCCAGTCCGCGAAATATATTTGCTGACAGAATATGGGATGATGAAGTTGAAAATACGTTTACACAAATTGAAAATAAGTCTTGGTTTCCTACTATAAATAGGATTCTCAAAGATAAAACAACAGATAAGTTGTCAGAAAGAGAATTAAGGAATTTTTTTTCTTTTGCCGTTGCTCTTAAAGGAAGAAAAAAACATATTGTTGCTAAACTTTATGAAACAGCTGAGTCCAATACTGCTAAATTAGATAATGAATGGATAAAAGATGGAAAAGCTACTAAAGAAGAAATAGAAAAATTACAAAAATATAACAAAAAGATACTCAATCATTCTTTTTTATCATTGTTTAATCCAGATTTGTCTAAAAAAGGATCGATACTTAATCCGTTTAAAAGATTTTCCTTTGGCAGAAAAATAATACAAGAAAAAGATATGCAGTATGGGCAATTTCTTACCTCAGATTGTCCACTGTTAATGTTGAACGAAAAAGATGAAGTATCTTTAATAATGATAGCTTTGACTCCAAACTTACTTGTTTTTGGAGCAAAAGGGATTGAGATATTTAAAACAGTGTATAATACACCAATAAATATTACTATCAAGAAATTCAATCAAAAAATCTATAATGACACTCAGTCTGAGTATATTATATCCAATAAAAGATATATCCTTGAACAGTTTCTGTAAGCGAAAATATACTTTCTATTAAACAAATCAATTTAAAAGCTTTAAGAGTAAAGCAACCACAAATAAATTCATGGTAAAGTACTCCATATTTACGCCCAGAAAGGTCTGATGTTTCTGCGGATTTCAGCCTCTTTATTATTATTGATTTCATACTCTTAATATAGTAGAGTATAATAAATATAATGATTTTTAAAATTCTATGAAAGGAATAAGGAAAATGGTTTACAAAGGTTTGATTGAAAAGTACAGGAAAAATCTGACGGTCAGCGACAAAACTCCGGTTATATCTCTTCATGAGGGAAATACTCCTCTAATACCTGCAGAAAATCTGACCGATAAACTTGGATTTAACGGTAAAATATACCTTAAGTTTGAAGGAATGAATCCCACCGGTTCTTTTAAAGACAGAGGAATGACAATGGCAGTTTCAAAAGCCGTCGAAGACGGGAGTAAAGCTGTCATCTGCGCCTCAACCGGTAATACTTCGGCTTCAGCCGCAGCTTATGCCGCAAGAGCTGGAATAAAATGCATAGTGCTGATACCTGAAGGTAAAATAGCACTTGGAAAACTTTCACAGGCTGTTATGCACGGAGCGGAAGTTTTGGAAATCGACGGAAATTTTGATGAAGCATTAAATCTCGTAAAAGAGTTAAGCAGCAAATATCCTCTTACTTTGGTTAATTCAATCAACCCTTTCAGAATAGAAGGACAAAAAACCGCAGCTTATGAAATATGCGAAAGTCTGGAGCAGTCTCCGGACTATCAGTTTATGCCGGTCGGCAATGCCGGAAATATTACCGCATACTGGAAAGGATATAAAGAATATAACAAATCAGAACCGAAAAAATATGCTCTTCCTAAAATGATGGGTTTTCAGGCTGCAGGTTCAGCTCCGATAGTTGAAGGACATCCTATTGCAAATCCCGAAACGATAGCAACCGCTATAAGGATAGGAAATCCCGCCTCATGGAAGACTGCCGAAGAAGCAAGAGATGAATCCGGTGGCGTAATAGACAAAGTAACAGACGAAGAAATACTGGAAGCGTACAGAATTGTGGCTGCAACGGAAGGCGTTTTCTGCGAGCCTGCTTCAGCTTCGTCTATAGCGGGACTTATAAAATATATTAAACGTGGCTATTTTAAAAATGCTAATCCTATAAAAATTGTCTGCATACTTACCGGACACGGCTTGAAAGATCCGGATACTGCAGTAGTAAACGCCGTTAAGCCCAAAAAAGTTAAAGCAGATATTAAAGATATTATAAATACTATAGGATTTTAGGGTCTTTTGTTATATATACGATAACAAATGTTCTCATAATTTTTACAAGATTTAAGAGGCAGAGTCGATTCTATATCAGCAGTAAAACCGGTAAAATTATCAGAAAAGCACTGCACAGCCTTTCGGGTCTGCGTAAAAATATTATGTTGTTTTGGCAGACTTTTTATAAATATGAACATGAATATTGCTGTTTCGTCAGACTGACTATACTGCATTTGTATTGTATTAGTTAATAACAACGACCTTACTAAAAAATATGAAAATTGAACTCATTTGTACGGGAAGTGAACTCCTTGTCGGAAAAGTTAATACCAATGCCGCTTATATAGGCTCAAGACTTTCTGCAATAGGATTTGAACTGTCGCTTGTTACCGATGTCGCCGACAAAAAACAGAATTTGCTGCAGGAATTTAAAAGAGCTTTTGAGAGAAGCAATGTCGTTATTGCCACAGGCGGACTGGGTCCCACATTTGACGATATAACAGTTGAAACCGCTGCGGAATGTTTAAACATCGAGATATATCCCGACGAAAAAGTTTTAAATTCTATAAAAGAGTACTTCTTAAAACGCTCTGTCGCTTCAATTCCTAAAATTAACGAGAAACAGGCAAATATTATCAGAGGTGCAAAAGTTTTAGAAAACCGTTTTGGAACAGCGCCGGGTCAGATGCTACATTTTGAATTTAAAGACAGCGAAAAAAAATACCGAAAAACTTTGTTTCTGCTTCCAGGACCTCCAGAAGAAATGAAGCCGATGTTTGAAGAAAACGTCGAGCCGTTCTTAAAAAGTTATTCTGCCGGCATAAAGAAAACTGGAGTCCTGCATGTATTCGGAATTGCGGAATCCGCGGTTGAAGAGATGATAAAGCCCGTTATGGATGAAGCTGTATCCAGCGACTCAAAATCTGTGGAGTTCGGCATTCTCGCAAGCAAATCGGTTATAGACATAAAATTTTCAGTTTCCGGAACAGATGAACTTTTCGTTGATGAGACAATAAGCAAGTTAAAACTTGGATTCGGCAGCGTTTTAAAAGATAATATTTTTGGTTCTGACAACGATACTCTTGCATCCGTCGTGGGACGACTTCTGCTTGAAAATAAAAAAACAGTTTCTTTTGCAGAGTCCTGCACAGGGGGAAATATAGCAGCAGCAATTACAGACATTCCCGGAAGTTCTTTATATTTTAAAAGTTCCGTTGTCACATACTCAAATGAATCAAAAACGAAACTGCTTGGAGTAAAAGAAGAAACTTTAACAAATTTCGGAGCTGTAAGCAAAGAGACAACCAAAGAGATGGCGGAAGGTGTTCTGAAACTTTCGGACAGTGATTATGCTTTTTCAGCAACTGGAATCGCAGGACCCGGCGGCGGCACAAAAGAAAAGCCGGTTGGGCTTGTGTATATAGGTTCCGCCGATAAAAAGAAAACTGAGAGCTTTAAATTCAATTTTAACGGAACAAGAAAAGACATAAGAAAAAGAACCGTAAATACAGTACTGGATTTATTGAGAAGAAAGCTTATCGTAAAACATTCATATTAAAAGCGTCTTTCAATTACATTTTATCTTTTACAGGACTTTAAGAGAATGTTTTCAGTTTTTGCATAACGGTAAAAATGAGGGACTGTTGGTCCCGATCCGCTATCCGATGCCGGTTTTAAGTGCGGACTAACGATACAACCAGTAAAAATAGGAAGTATATAATGCTTAAAGAATTTTCCTGCGGAGCGGTAATTTATAAAATGAAAAATGACAATCCTTTATTTTTGCTTGTAAATTCAAAACAAAGCGGAACATGGGGATTCCCTAAAGGGCATATCGAAAACGGCGAGAGCGAAACAGAAACTGCAAGAAGAGAGATTTTTGAAGAAACGGGGATTAAAAATATTGAGTTCATTAAAAATTTTAGACAGGAAGATGTATATATAATTGACGGCGCAGCAAGCCGCAAAGACGAAAGACAAGCTGAAAAGCATTCCATATATTTTCTTGCATCGGCGCTTGAAGACGCTTTGGATTTTGACAAAAACGAGATATTGGAATTAAAATGGGTTAATATAAATCAAGCGCAAGATCTGCTTTCTTTTGCCAATCAAAAAAAAATCATAAATTCAGCTTATAATTTCATTGGAGGACAATATGAGCAATCCGCTTTTAAAAGACAGTGTTTTTCAGTCAACTGCAAGCTATAATGAAGTTATGACGATGTCGGGAGCAATAAATAAAAGTATAATTTTATGGATTCTTCTTGCGGGAAGCGCATTTTATTCGTGGACGCATCCCGGAGTCATAATGCCTTTGCTACTTCCGATATCAATCGGAGCTTTTGTTCTGGCTTTTGCTTCAATATTTAAAAAGGCAGCAACACCATTTTTGTCGCCGCTTTATGCGCTGTGCGAGGGACTTGTTCTTGGTATGGTTTCTTTGTATTTTGAAAAATCGTATCCGGGTATTGTAGTAAATGCAATTCTTTCAACAATCTGCGTTTTATTTTGTATGCTTGCCTCTTACAAAGCCGGTATACTTAAAGCCACTCCGGGATTTCAAAAGACTGTAATATTTTCAACACTTGCAATAGCGTTTGTCTATATAGCGGATTTACTTTTAAACGTTTTCGGAGCCGGAAAATTTCCATATATTCATGATTCTTCGACTTTTGGAATCATCATAAGTATTGCGATTGTAGCCGTTGCATCTTTTAACCTCATCATTGATTTCGATTTGATTGAAAAAGGCGCACGCAACGGTACTCCCAAATATATGGAGTGGTACAGCGCTCTTTCTCTTATGATAACGCTTGTATGGCTTTATCTTGAAATGCTGAAACTCCTTTCAAAGTTGAACAGGAAAGACTAAAGACTGCCCGCATTAATAAAGTAAAATTCATAAAAAAGGAATACAGATTTTTAAGCTGGAGCAAAAACAGCGCACTATCCATCAGAGTTCCCTGTCAATACAAACACTATTGTTTCAGCAATCAGTCCAGAGACAGTCTGCCCGCTGAGAATAAACGGCGCAAGCGGAAACTCAGCACTGCATATTTTATTTTTTTGTTCCAGAACAAGCACACTGTATATGTTGACAAAAACTATATGTTAGAGAAAACAGTTTTTTTCAGAGCTACAGCAGAGGCAGATTCTCTGCCAAAAAGCGTTGCAGAAATTATTTTTTCCGGAAGATCTAACGTCGGAAAAAGTAGTGTTATAAACGCTTTATGTTCGCAAAAGAATTTGGCAAGAATATCAAAAACTCCGGGAAGAACTAGAAGCATAAATGTTTACAGCGTCTCTTTAAGAAAATGGATAATAGATCTGCCGGGGTACGGCTTTGCGAGAGTAAGCTTGCGGGAAAAAGAACTTTGGAATAAGATGATGGAAGAATGCATAATCAAAAGGAAGAGCAATAAGACGGTTTACATAATTGTAGACGCCTTTATAGGCCCTACAGAACTAGATTTTGATATGGCTAAATGGCTTAAAGAGTACAATATTCCTTTTAAAATTATCGCAAACAAATGCGATAAAGTGCCTCAAAATATTTCTGAAAATGAAATACAAAGTAAAGCGGCAGAGTGTTTTAGCATAGATAAATCAAATGTATTTACTGTAAGCGCAAAAAAGAGAAACGGGTTTAATAAACTGAAAACAGATATTTTAAAATTCTTTAACAGTTAGAATATATTTTACGTTGACCGTCAGTACAAAAACAAACAAATCCCTCAACGGTCTGAACAATACCGTAAGTAAAGAAAAAAGGATGTTTGGAAATGAAAAGGTTATTGTCAGCATTATGCGCAATCGCTGTATCTGCAAGTATCTCTTTTGCAACAACACCGCTTAAACTTTCTATATGGGAAAAAACTGCCATACCGCAAGACGATTCTGTTAACGGTTTGGAAATAGGCATCGGAACTTACACTTCTGAAGTAAAAGGTATAATATGTAGTCTCATTTATGCAAAAACTGATGACTGTTCGGGCTGGCAGCACGCTTGGCTTATAACTTTTACAGAATTATTTAAAGGATTGCAGACCGGTATAATAAATTTAAACTCAGGTGAAATTTCAGGCATACAGAAAGGATTTTTTAATAAAGCAGTATCAGTAAAAGGTCTTCAGATCGGCTTTATAAATGTAGCTGAAAATATGGAAGGGGTGCAGATCGGTTTTATAAATTTCATTAAAAAGAGTCCTATTCCTATAATGATAATTGCTAATGCAAAGTTTTAGTCCCGCAATACATCAGCAGTGCTACGATATTAATCGGCGATATTTCAAGCCGGCAGTTAACACACTGACTGCAGAATCTGTTTTGGGAAAGGCTGAATGAAAATAGTTTCATGGAATGTAAACGGCATAAGAGCAATATATAAAAAAGATTTTACTGTTTGGTTTAAAGATGAAAATGCCGATATTGTCTGCGTGCAGGAAACAAAAGCCGGCGAGACACTGTTTCCCAAAGACATAAAAGAAATTGATGGATACAATTTTTATTGTTCTTCCGCAGAAAAAAAGGGTTACAGCGGCGTTGCCGTCTGGTCAAAAATCAAACCCGATTTCGTAAACGCCGGTATTGAAAATAAAGTTTTTGACAATGAAGGCAGAATACTCTGCCTTCATTTTAAGGATTTTATTCTTTTCAATATTTATTTTCCTAATGGCGGCGCCTCGCAGGAGCGTCTTAACTATAAAATAGAATTTTACGACTATCTAATCAAATATCTCAAACAGTTTAAAAATAAAACAGTAATTATATGCGGCGACTATAATACTGCACATTTTTCGATAGATTTGGCAAGACCCAAAGAAAATGAAAAAGTATCCGGTTTCATGCCTGAAGAAAGAGAAAAACTTGATAATCTTGTTTCATCTGGTTTTATTGATACGTTCAGGTATTTTAATAAAGAACCCGACAATTATACATGGTGGGATTATAAAACTGCCGCAAGATCAAGAAACATAGGCTGGAGAATAGATTATTTTTTTATATCGCAACATTCAGTCAAACACCTGAAATCTGCAGACATTAAGAAATCAGTTTTAGGTTCAGACCACTGCCCGGTTTCAATAACAGTTTTTTAGCAGTTTTCGCTGTCATGAGATACTTAAAATAAAAGTTATTAGCGAACAGTTTAATTAAGACTGATAAAAAAAACTATTTTACAGTTTTACATGGCGAGAAAAAATAATATTTTTAAATCTACAGAAGCCTTAAAAAAGTATAAAAATTTAGAATTTTTTCAAAAATTAAAAAAGACTATTCAAAAAAGCACAAATATAAATGAAACTTATTACAAACCACTACAATAATAAGTTTTACTTTGAAACAGAAACAAATAAAATAAAAAGACTACTTTTTCTCTGCGTTATTTTATATTATATTCTGTTTTGCTTTGCCGGCGACACAAAAGACGCAGAGAGAATATATCCTAATTCTGTTTTAAACAATTCAAACTCTGAACTGTCATCTTTCTCAAAATACAAGGGGAAAAGAGAGACGGCAATAATAACTGCTGTCATAGCTGCCGTTGTTATAATAGGATATTTTTACTGGCATAAGCCAAAAAAGCAAAACAAAAAAGTAAAAACAAAGATTAATCATTTCGATAAGCAAAATCTGAACTGGAGTCATGCTGCCAATAAGATGTCGGATATTGATAAGAACACGAGCCAGTGTAGAGAACTATGGAATCAGCTTAGCAGCAACCGTAATCGTTTTAGTAATAACCAGCAAAAGATTAACGACAAAAGTACGAGCCGTCATGAGAGGGAGCCTAATTGCCGAAAATAAGAAATTGATTGCTGAGAACGAAAAACTGAATGCAGAGATAAATCAGCTGCTTGACACTATATAATGTACAGCACTGCCTTGCCACGAGGACCCCCTTTCAAGCAGTAGCGTTGTTGCAACACTCTACTATAAAAATTAATCAAAAAGCAATTAAACTGACAGAGAGAGAGAGGAAACAAAAGCTCCGATATTTGAAAACAGTGCGACAGATAATATCTGGTTCTCTTTCTTAAGGATTGTATAGAAAACGATATGTTTATACTGCTTTTCTATTGATATAAATTCCCGGATAGGAAATAAAATTTAGCCGCTTAACCCTTGACAGCAAAATACATAAAAAATATTTCTGTTGTAACACATTCAGCTATTTAGGACTTTAAAACATCTTTGAAACTTATATACCGCCTATCACCATAGCTACGCTTTTTTCATCGGAGTGTTTTCCGCATAATTTATTGTTGCTTTCACTTTGTAACATTTATTTCAGCAGCAAGCAGTCTCTTTAGTTCCCCCCCCCCGCTTCCTTTTTGTCTCTACCCCCTGATAAAATATTCCTTGCCGTTATAATCTACGAATGTATGTATTTCCATGTTCCGCATCTGATCTTCTATTGCTCTTCTTAATTTTCCGTGCGTATAAAAACAGAAAGAGAACAAGACAGTTATAACAGCAATAACAATAAGTATGTTTATAATAATCAAAGGCTTACTAATTGATTTTAATTGCGTATCTGTAAGATATTTATAGAAAATAAATAACAATCTGACCAAATACTGAAAGCTATAAAAAATAAAACCGCCAATAATTACAAAGCCATTTACAAATTTATTAAAAGAATAACTCATTCATTTGATCCTTTTTTATCGTCAGGTTTATTATAGTCTTTTCATAAAGTAATTTACCAGTATTTATTTTTTTAATTCTTCTATTTTCTTTTCATCAAAAGAGATACACGGCCCAATAATCAAAAATGCGTAAAACCAGCAATAACTGTAAAAATTATGCAGATACAGAAAATACACAAAAAACAGCCGTTTTGATAATATTATTTCTTTCTGGTATGTTTTTTCTTTCAAATCTTAAAAGAAGGACGGACTTCTACAGTCTTTGCTTTTGCTTTATTTGTATCCATCCACAGCCTGCAATACTTTTATTCGGTCTTCAATAGGCGGGTGTGTTGCGAAAAGTCCCGAAATTTTTGAGAAAAAAGAATTTTGTTTACCCTTAGTCAAAGGATTTGCAATGCAGATTGATGAAATTGTTTGTTTATCGCTTAACTTTTCAACTGTAGAATTGCCTGAAATCTTTTTTAAAGCATCTATAAGTCCTTGAGGATTTCTTGTTATCAAAGCGGCGGTTGCATCAGCCTGAAATTCTCTTGTACGCGATACTGCAAACTTTATAAGCGGAGCAACCAGATATCCGTATATATAAAAAGCTGTTGCCAAAGCAAACAAAAATATCTATGTTGCAACAGACTATTATTATTTTTAGACTTGTTTGTTTTTGCTGTTAACGCAAATCTCAACAATAATTCCGCAACAACAGTCGCAAAACTTATACATACAATCATTATAAGCATAAGCCTCTCTGTTTCCTATATGCGACATTTCGTGAGCTATAACGCCTTCAAGCTCTGGTTTTTCAAGTTTATTGCGTAAATTTTCGGCACAGGAAGACCTGCTACTACAGCAACATTTTCAACAGTGCGAATTACTTCAGGAGCATTTTTTTTGTAAGTTCAATAGCGCCTACAGCCGAGAGAATAAAATTTTGTCCCGCATAATAGCTTATCAGAACCCAAAGGATCGACATAATCGACACTGCCGGGAGAACATGAACAGCCGTTTGGCTAGCAACCGCAAGCATGGAAACCCGATTGTATATTTGACTATTATCATTGCCAACAGTATTATCAGATAAACTATCACTGCAAGACTTATCTGAAACAAAATCATAAGCCATACGGTTTTTCTGGAGTTTGAGCTGATAAAGTCGTAAGTTGTAATATTTGCCATAATAAAACTCTCATTTGCAGCATATAATTATAATAAGCATCACTTTGAACTCAATTCGTCGCCCGCAGTCAAAAAAAATAAACCGCAGTAGCAGGCAACAGAAAAGTTAAAACGAAACTTTAACAGTTTTTTTTACGTCTTGTTCAGTGTCGTCAAGTTTAAAGAAATCCTGCTTTGTAAAACCAAATGCACCGCCTATAATATTGCTTGGAAACAGCTCTAGTTTCGTATTGACGGCAAGAATATTCGAATTATAAAATCTTCGGCTCGACTGTACTTTGTTTTCGGTATCCGTAAGTTCTCTTTGAAGTTCTAAAAAATTTTCATTCGCTTTTAATTTCGGATAATTTTCAGACAGAGCAAAAAGAGACTTTAATGTCTCGGATAATGCATTTTCAGATTGGGCTTTATCCGCTGCATAGCGACATTTCTTGCTTTTATAACAGCATCAAGAATATTCTTTTCGTGCGAAGCATAGCCTTTAACCGTTCCCATAAGGTTAGATATTAAGTCATAACGACGTTTCATCTGCACTTCAATATCACTCCCCGCTTCTTTTACCCTGTTCTTAAACGTTACAAGTCTATTATAAGTTGAAAGAATATATAATCCCGCAAGAACGATTAAAACAATGAAAGCTGTCATAGCTGTTGTCAACACAATTTTTCTCCATCATTTTTGATTTAAATACGCATCAGATACTGCAGATACTTTTCTATAACAATCCGATATTTTTATGTATCCCTGCATTTCACTGCTTTTAGAAAGTATTTTCGTTTCTGCATCAAAATTGAAATATTGCATAACTATCTTTATACTATACGAAATTAGTTTTGTCGTACAATAAGATAAGATTGTATCGCTAAAACATTATAAAGACAATACGGTATAAAAAGCGGTATATTTTCTTGCAAATGTAAAAAAGTTTTAGAGGAGAAGTGCATTCACAGGCAAAGAACGTTAAGTCGTTGTAATTCTAAAAATGCGAAAATTTTGACAAACCCGGAAAAGACTGGATATTTCGAGGAATTCGTCCTCTCAATATGACACACAATAACTGAATTATTTTTTAAACTCTCAAGAACTATAGATAAAACAGATATATCTACATTGATATTAATTCTCCTCTCTTTTTTCCTCTATCATTGAGAGGTGAAGATTAGGGGGGAGGGACTTTACCTCTGCGAATGAATACAATCGCATACTCATTAAATTAAAATTAAATCTTTAAAAATGATATAATGCAAATAATCAAAATCCAAAAAACAGGTATTTTTTATGGCTGCGGAATTTGTACATTTACACAATCATACCGAATATTCTCTCCTTGACGGTGCATGCAGGCTTATAGATGATAAAGGAAAGCCCGGCGAATTGTTCAATCTGATAGCTAACGAATATAAAATGCCAGCCCTTGCCATTACCGACCACGGCAATATGTACGGCGCTATGGAATTTTACTGGGCTGCAAAACAAAACGGCATAAAGCCTATCATAGGATGTGAAATATATGTGGCTCCAAAATCTCGTTTTGATAAAAAAAACATCAATAGAACTACCGAAGACAACGTAAACTATCACCATTTAACGCTGCTTGCCAAAGATTTTGAAGGGTATCAAAACCTCATGCGCATAGTAAGCGCAGGTTTCACGGAAGGTTTTTACTATAAACCACGCGTCGATAAAGAAGTTTTAAAAAAGTACAGACAGGGACTGATTGCTCTTTCAGGCTGCCTTGCGGGCGAAGTTGCGTCTGCTTTGGTCAAAGGAAATAACGAAAAAGCACAGAACGCCGCAATAGAATACCGCGATATTTTCGGCAAAGATAATTTTTATATAGAAATTATGGACAATGGACTTGAAAACCAAAAGAAAATAATTCCAAGTCTCATTGAACTATCAAAAAATACCGCAATTCCGCTTGTCGCAACAAACGACTGTCATTTTTTAAAAAAAGAAGATGCCGAAATACATGACATTCTGCTTTGTATCGGAACAGGCAAAATGCTAAATGAGACTAAAAGACTTCATTTTGATTCCGACCTTTTTTATTATCGCAGCGCAGAAGATATGATAAAAACATTTTCCTCTCTGCCTGAAGCGATAAAAAATACTTTGGAAATTGCAGAAAAAACCAATCTTGAGATAAACACAGACAAACTGCTTCTGCCGCAGTTCCCAGTACCGAAAGAATATAAATCAGATTCAGAGTATCTTGAAACGCTCTGCCGCAAAGGACTTACTGCAAGATACGACACGATAAAACCGGAACACGAGGAAAGATTAAAACACGAGCTTTCCGTAATCAATAAGATGGGATTTGCTTCTTATTTTTTAATAGTTTCAGACTTTATAAAATATGCAAAAGACCACCGCATTCCCGTAGGACCTGGAAGAGGATCGGGAGCCGGCGCTATGGTTGCATACACTTTAGGCATTACAGACATTTGCCCTTTAAAGTACGGTCTGCTTTTTGAAAGATTTTTAAACCCCGACAGACGCTCAATGCCCGATTTAGATATAGACTTTGCAGATTCCGGACGCGATGAGATTATACAATACGTACGCCGGAAATACGGCGAAGAAAAGTGCGCTCAGATTATAACATTCGGCTCAATGCAGTCAAGACTCGTTATAAAAGACGTTGCGCGAGCCATGGGCTTTACACCCGCAGAATCAAATAACATTGCAAAACTTATTCCTCAAAATGCAAGCATTGCTGAAGCTCTGCAGGCTTCTGCAGATTTGTCAGAACTCGTTAAAGTGGATGAAAAAATTGCAAAACTTATAACTTCCTCACAAAAACTTGAAGGTTTAAAAAGACATACCGGAGTGCATGCCGCCGGCATGGTTATAGCAAACGAAGAAATTACAAATTATTCGCCGCTTGCAATAGGTCCAAAAAATATTGTTACAACTCAGTATGATGGCGTCGTGCTGCCACAGCTTGGACTTTTAAAAATTGACTTTCTGGGTTTAAGAACGCTTACCATTATTGACGACTGTGTAGAATTTATACGAAAAAGAAATCCAAGTTTCAATTTAGACAATATTCCTCTGGACGACAAAAAAACTTATGAACTTCTCGGCGAAGCTAAAACTATGGGCATATTTCAGCTTGAAAGCGTAGGTATGAGAGATTTAATAAAAAAACTTAAACCCAGCAATATCGATGACATAATAGCTTTAATCGCTTTATATCGTCCGGGACCTATGGGTTCGGGAATGCTGGACGATTTCGTAAACCGTAAACACGGCAGAACAAAAATTGTTTACGATCATCTGTTACAAGAACCCATACTAAAAGATACCTACGGCGTCATTCTGTATCAGGAACAGGTAATGAAAATGTCCGTAGCACTCGCAGGATTTACTCCCGGAGAAGCAGACAGCTTGCGTAAAGCTATGAGTAAAAAAACACCTGAAGTTATTGAAAAGCAAAGAGAAAAATTTGTAAAAGGCGCTAAAGAAAAAGATATCAACAAAAAAATTTCGGAAAAAATATTTAATAATATAATAGCTTTCGCCGGATACGGTTTTAATAAATCCCATTCTGCAGCTTACGGCATAATTTCTTACAAAACAGCCTACCTAAAAGCAAATTATCCTCTGGAATATATAACGGCTTTGTTTAACAGTGAAATAGGACGTCCTGCCGCAAAAAACAACGAGGAAAGCAAACTTGTAACATATCTGGACGATGCATCCGCTTTCGGCATTAACGTGCTTCCGCCTGATGTGCAGCATTCTGACGGAAAATTTAAAATTGAAGGTAAAAATATACGTTTCGGTCTGCTTGCCGTTAAAAATGTGGGCAAAGGAGTAACGGAGTCCATAGAAAAGTCAAGAATTGAAAACGGGCAACTTAAAAGTTTTAAAGACTGGGTTGATTTTTTACAAAGAGTAGATTTAAAGTCAATTAACAAAAAAGCTTTGGAAAGTCTTATAAAGGCAGGAGTCTTCGACTCTTTCGGTACGGATAAACTTATAATAAGAGGAAGCCTGATTCAAAACATAGATTCATATTCTGAAAAAGCCGCAAAAATAAAGCAATACAGAGAATCATTACAGGGATCTCTCTTTGACAACGCAAACACCATTACAGACATATTTTCCTTACAAGAAGTAAAACCGCTTGAATCACTTGAAGCGCTGAATTTTGAAAAAGAAGTTTTGGGCTTTTATATTTCTGGACATCCTTTAACACATAGAAAGAAAGATCTTATTGCTTATTCTAATTACAGACTCGATAAACTTCCTCAGATTAAGGAAAATGCTGATCGCAAAACAGTGCGCATTGCCGGTATGATAACCTCGGTAAAAAAACTTATTTCAAAAACTAAAAAAGAACCGTACGCAAAATTTAAGATAGAAGATTTACACGGCAGTGCTGATGCATTACTTTTCCCTAAAAATTTTGAAAAATTCAGTGGCAAGCTCACTCTTAACAATATTGTTGTGATAAAAGGCTGGCTGACGAATACGCAAGGACAACTTGAAATAATAGCGGAAGATATAATGACAATAGACGAAGCAAAAAAGAAATCTTCGTCAAAATGCGACGAAATATACATAAAATTTTCAGTTACAAGATTTGATGACGCTTTAGAAGAAGAGCTGAAGAAAATTTTTAAGATACATACAGGTAAAACGAAAGTTTATCTGATTTTGGAAGATTCGCTGCACGGTAATTTTTCTATTGAAACCGAATATTTGTCCGACTGTTCCGACAATTTTATAAACAATATTGAAACAGTAATTGGATTTAAAGATTCAGTAGAACTTCATTATACAGACTAGATTATGCAGATAAATTCCTGCTGTGCACTTTTATGTGTTGTCGTCTTTCAGTTTTTTCAGCACGGCAGTACAGGTAACAGTGTTCTCTGCTTGTCAAAAAAGATACAGATTTTGAATAATCAAGAAAAAAAGAATAAGAGACTGGATGTTTTCGGGAACTTCGGCATTTCAACATAACAAGCAAAAGGGCAGACTATATTTCCTCATGACAGACAAAAGGTACAGTTCGTACTTCTCTGTACTATTTTTTGAGGATCGTCTGTCTCTTTCAATATGACAGGGCAAAGAGGACGGATATCGCACTTCAATATAACTGAACTGCGGATCGCTGAGGGCGTTATTGTTTCTTGTTCTACTGATGTCGTTTAATAGCAGAATAATTTATATTTAAGATATTATTTTAAAATATACCCAAAAGAGCACTTAAATCTCCAAAAAATATTTTGTTGATCCTTTGCCGGAATATCGGATTTCTAAAACATTGTTTTCAGGTCATACGTCAGTAGCTGTATTTGAAAATATGACGCTACCAGATATTCTAAAAATAAGTTTAATTATAAGAGCAGAGAGAATTTATATTTTTACAGAGACAGCTACGGCAATGATTTTTAGAGTAGAATGTGGTCGCTCTGGATGATAGAGCTACAGTAATATCAACCAATCTGGCTATACGAGCATGACACAGGAGAAAAAATGTTAGATATTAAAGTTATCAGAGAAAATGTAAAAGAAGTTAAGCAGGCAATGTTAAACAGAAATCTGGATATCAGTTTTGACCAGCTTTTAAACTGGGACAGTGAAAGAAAAATCATAATCGGCAAAATAGAACAGCTGCGGCTTAAAAGAAATAAAGAATCCGAAGAGATAGGCAGACTAAAAAGAGAAAGCAAAGACCCTCCGGCAGAACTTCTTTCTGAAATAAATAAAGTAAGAGATATAATTCAGGAACAGGAAAAACAGCTTTTGACAATTGAAAAACATATAGAAGATTTTCTACTCCGAATTCCCAATATCCCGGACAAAAGCGTTCCCGTCGGGAAAGACGAAAAAGACAATAAAATTATAAGATTTGTCGGAAAACCGGAAAAGTTTTCTTTCAAACCCAAACATCATTGGGAAATCGGAGAAAAATTAGGCATTATTGACTTCGCGGCTGCTTCAAAAATTTCAGGTCCGCATTTTGCGGTTCTAAAAAATGAAGGCAGCGCTCTGGAAAGAGCAATCATTTCTTTTTTTCTGGATATGCACAAAGAAAAAGGATACAAAGAAATAACAATACCTTACCTTGTAAATCGGACTTCAATGACAGGCACGGGACAGATTCCAAATCTTGAAGAAGATTCATTTAAATGCGCCATCGACGATTTATATCTGATACCAACAGCAGAAGTTCCCGTAACAAATATTCATAGAGACGATGTTTTAGAAGAATCTGCTCTGCCGCAAAAATATGTTTCTTATTCAGCGTGCTTCAGGAGAGAATCCGGTTCTTACGGAAAAGACACAAAAGGTCTTATCAGAAACCACCAGTTTGATAAAGTAGAACTTGTAAAATTTGTCAAACCTGAGACTTCGAGCGAAGAACTGGAATCTCTCGTTCTTGATGCGGGAAACGTATTGGAACTACTTGGGCTTCCTTACAGGGTCGTGCTTTTATCCACCGGAGATATTGGTTTCTCTTCATCAAAAACTTACGATTTGGAAGTATGGCTCGCAGGATACGGAATGTACAGAGAAATTTCATCGTGTTCAAATTTCAAAGAGTTTCAGGCAAGAAGAATGAATATAAAAGTAAAATATTTCCAAAATAAAAAAAGAGAACTTTTACATACGTTAAACGGTTCAGGAGTCGCTGTTGGAAGAACTTTTGCCGCAATACTTGAAAATTATCAGCAGGAAGACGGCTCCGTAGTGATCCCCAACTCATTACGCAAATACACTGGTTTTGACATAATAAAACCCTAATATTTTGATAACGGTTTTGAAAAATCAAAATTACCGTTTAACAGTCTCCACAGAGGGTTCATTTTTCTCTGCTTAGAAACTGCTTTCTTTACAGTTTTTTTCTCAGGCGCAGCTTTTTTTGCTTTACATCCACAAGCCATGTCAGTCTCCTTTCCGGGAACAAAAATTCCCTCTTTTTATTTCAAATCGCCGGGTGCTTCGCGCGGCGGAAGTTTAATGCCTATCATTTCAAAAATACCGGAAACAATTGCGCCGACAAAATAAATTGACCAAATATAAGTGTAATAACTGTCGAAAATTACAGCA
Source organism: Endomicrobium sp. (assembly GCA_031260705.1). Lineage (GTDB taxonomy): Bacteria > Elusimicrobiota > Endomicrobiia > Endomicrobiales > Endomicrobiaceae > Endomicrobiellum. The sequence continues at coordinate 57,419 of JAISLA010000003.1, forward strand.
ATTCTCGCAATGATAAACGATACTGCCAAAATAACTAAACTTACTTCAAGATATTTCCATTTTGTCGGTATTAAATTGTAAATATTTGCAAGATGATAATTGTGTCGTTTGTGTCTTACGTACGCCGCCGAAAGAATAAGAAACCCTACGGGGGAAACAAACTGACAAATTAAATGTATCAACACAAGCTGTATTGCGGAAATGGACTGAAACCATACAGAATCATAAATACAGATATTTCCCCAAGATGACAAAACTTTTGAACCACTTACGACAATGCTGTTAAGTAAAACAAAAATTATCCCCATCAGAACGCCGATTACATAAGCGGCAAATTTTGTCGAACGTGGAGTGCCACCGGACATGGGCATCCAGTGGAAAATCGCAACGAGAATTGACGGGGCGATAACTGCCATTAAAAAAAACTGTCTTATACAATTTATTATTAACGGCATCGGATGCGATCCTAAAATGTTCTGAAGCAGGTGTGTAATAAAATAAATTCCAAACATTACAAAAGCGACCTCAATTTTTTTAAAACCTATTTCTCCAAACATCATAGAGCGGAATCTTCTTATGTGCTTTACTTTAAACGCCATAAAAAAATATGTAAGACCCGTTAAAATAGGAAGAAAAAAAGTTATTATAAAATCAAAGCCCATCTTGTCTCCATAATATTGCAATTTTCAGTTGTTAATTTATTATTTTTGAGATGAGACAGCCGTTTATAAAAAAAACAGGATGCCGTCTTTCTCTGTTTTCTGTAATTCTTTTGCCTTTGTTATTTATGTGTTCTTTAATTACAAATGGTTTTTTATTCCGGAATCTCTTACTTTTATCCTGTCAGACAACTATCTTTTTCTGTTATTAAACGCTTTCAGCGTATTTTCCAAAAGCATTGTTATAGTCATCGGACCTACGCCGCCCGGAACGGGAGTTATTTCTATATCCATATCTTTAACCGCATCAAAATCAACGTCACCGCATAATCCTTCAGGCGTTCTGTTTATACCAACGTCAATAACTACAGCTCCGGTTTTTATAAAATCTTTATTTACAAACCTAGGTTTGCCGATAGCCGCAACAACAATATCTGCAGACTTGCATATTTCTTTCAGATTCCTTGTTCTTGAATGCGCGATTATAACTGTTGCATTGTTTGCCAGCAAAAGCATAGAAAGAGGTTTTCCCACAAGATTTGATCTTCCTATGACAACAGCCGTTTTACCCTCAATTGTAATGCCTGATTTATGTAAAATATGCACAACCCCAAAAGGTGTACAGGAAACCAGAATATTTTTTTCAATTATCTCATTCCAGCTTTTTGACAAATTGAGAAGTCCTGCATTAAAAGGATGAAGCCCGTCGACATCCTTCAAAGGACTTATTGCATTAAGGCACTCTTGGGCATCTTTGTTTTGCGGAAGCGGTAGCTGAAGCAGAATCCCGTCAATTTCAGAATTTTCATTTAATTTCTTTATTAAAACGACAATCTCTTCCTGTAACGAGTTTTCATTAAGGTTATGATGAAAAGATTTTATCCCTGCATCTTCGCATGCTTTAATTTTTGATTTGATATATACCCGGCTTGCAGGATCTCCGCCTACCAGAATTGTCGCAAGACCCGGAGTTTTTCCAGTTTGTTGTTTAATTTTAGCAACTTTTTCTTTAATTTCAGCTCTTTTATCACTTGAAATTTTTTTACCGTCAATTAATTTCATTCTTACCTCAATATAAATTGAAATATTTTTCAGAAAATATGCTCTTACACCATTAGTTTGGGATTATACCAACTAATATATGAAAAAGCAATGCTAACACCATAAAATGTTGCGAAGAATAACGTTTATTTAGTACAATTCTCTCTTAAGTATGATGTGGAGGGGTCGCATAGCAGGTCTAGTGCGCTGGTTTGCTAAACCGGTGTACGGATGAAAGTCCGTACCGAGAGTTCGAATCTCTCCCCCTCCGCTCTGATTTCTCCCGGGATTCGCTTACAGCTACAGCATCTGAATATACTCTAATGGTATATTAATTTTGAGGTAAAGTCCCAAAGGCGTGTTTGACAAAATTGAATACTTTATATATAATTTTCTTAGATATTCCGGTGTTTTAGTAGATTACGGCGTTAAGCGTTATGGAGGTAGCAAAATGGCAGTCCGACTACGTTTGCAAAGAAAGGGCAAACCAAAAAGACCTTATTACAGAGTTGTAGCGATTGATCAGAGAGCAAAAAGGGATGGAAAGCCTATTGAAATTCTTGGTCAATACGATCCTATTGCAGAAAATAATAAATTTAAAGTTAATATGGAAAGAATACATTATTGGTTGGGTATCGGAGCAAAAGCTTCGGAAACGGTAGCTGTATTGATAAAAAAGAACCAAACAGTTGAAATTAAACAATAGTTTAGTTTTAAGTTTACACATTACGGGATAAGAGAGGGGGGGAGACTTATGAAAGATCTAGCATTTTTTATTGCGAAAGCTTTAGTTGATAATCCGGATCAGGTAGAAGTAAGAGAAATTGCCGGCGAGAAAGCAACTGTTTTAGAATTAAAAGTTGCCGATGGAGACAGAGGTAAAATTATTGGCAAAGAAGGCAGAATTATAAAAGCAATAAGAGTTATTATAAATTCAGCTTCTGCTAAACTCGATAAGAGAGCAACCGTTGAAGTTGTAGAGTAAAATGGAATCTAAAAAGAGTGATTTAAAATGGAAAGTTTCCGATATTCTAGGTTTTGAAGTCTTTAATCAGAACGGAAAGCGGCTAGGTATTCTTTCTGATATTATATTAACAGGAAGCAATGATGTCTGGGTTGTAAAATATTACAATGAAGAAGTCTTGATTCCCGCAATAAAAAATATAGTAAAAGAAGTAAATGTCATAAGGAAAAAGATTTTTGTCGTCTTGCCTAAAGGGTACGAAGATATTTACGGTCAAGTAAAATCGGCAGACGACGTCCTTGAATACAACGGCTATTTTGTGTATGAAGATTGATATTCTTACAATATTTCCGACAATATTCAAAGGACCTCTTACAGAGAGTCTGATAGGTAAAGCGACAGAAAAAGAAATTCTCAAGATTAATATAATTGATATAAGATCTTTTTCTAAAGGCAAACATAAAAAAGTTGACGACAAGTCTTTCGGTGGCGGTTGTGGCATGGTTATGAAGCCAGAACCGCTCTATGATGCCATAAAGAGCGCAGGGGTTAAAAAAAAGAATAACACTTATAAGAATCCTTATGCAAAGCCTTACGTCATATATATGTCCCCACAGGGCAGAATTCTCAACAACAGTATTGTAAAAAATCTTGCAAAGTTTAAACAGCTGGTCATTATATGCGGTCATTATGAAGGTGTTGATGAACGTATTATGAATTATGTTGACGAAGAAATATCTATAGGTGATTATATTCTTACCGGCGGCGAGATTCCCGCTATGGTTTTAGTTGACAGCGTTGTAAGAATGCTTCCCGGCGTTGTTAAAGAAAAAAGTTCCGTAAAAAATGATTCATTTTATAACGGTTTATTGGACTACCCGCATTATACAAGACCTGCGGTATTCAAAGGTCATAAAATTCCCGAAGTTCTCTTGTCGGGAAATCATAAAAAAATCAGCGAGTGGCGCGTAGAAGAAGCATATAAAAGAACAAAAGAACGCCGGCCGGATTTACTAAAGAAATAGAGTGAAAAAGCTGACTGAATTTAGTGTGGCGATAAAAAGACAAATGACAATGTTTATTCATTGCGAATAAACTCAGTTTTGTAGCTGTCTGTTGTCTTTAACTCAAACTCGGCTCTACTTTATTCCGTATTTATAAGGAGCAGTAAAATGTCGTTATTAGAGCAAGTACAGACAGCACAGAAAAGAGATTTAGGAGTCAGTTTTAAATCGGGCGATCAGATAAAAGTACATTTTAAAGTAGTTGAAGGCGGAAATGAAAGAATACAGATTTTTGAAGGTATAGTTATACGCGTTAAAGGCAGCGGACTTTCAAAAACTTTCACGGTTAGAAAGATTTCTTTCGGCATAGGAATTGAAAGAATTTTTCCTATTCACTCTCCGCGCATTGATAAAATTGAAGTTGTAAGACGCGGAAAAGTGCGCAGAGCAAAACTTTATTATCTAAGAAGTCTTTCAGGTAAAGCGGCAAGAATTCCTGAAGATTCTTCAAGAAGAAATCTCAAAAAAGAAACAGCAAAGCAAGTTCCCGCAGCAAATTAAGAAACTATTTTTTCATCTCTTCATTCGGAAACAAATTTTCTTTTCCGCTCATTCAGCTTGAAAGAGAGGGAGATTTTTCCTGTTTTTTACAATCGTTAGAACCGCCACTTAAACTTATCCTCAAGCATTTTTCAAAATACGACATTAGAGACTAACGAGAAGTTTGAGTATTTTTGCTATTGTGAAAAGATAGAAAGAAAAATTAACATCAATTAATATGATAGAGATAATTCAGCGGGATATTAGATATGTTGAAAAAAATGTCAGATTTATTTTTTAACATATATTTATTCGCAGATAGATTGATTTGCAGCACAAACTTGAACTTATATATATTCTAATACCAAAACAATACCTTGAGAGAGAAATTCGAGATGAAAAAGATAAACTGTCGTTGTTTAAAAATTTTGACTTATCGGCTAGGTGAGAGATATGTTTTCAGATTTATTCCCTTTTGACAGAAACTTTTATAATAGAGGATTTTATCCGGTTGCAGGTATTGACGAAGCCGGACGGGGTCCTCTAGCAGGTCCGGTGGCAGCCGCTGCCGTCATACTTTCCAAAAATTCAGCAATCCCCGATTTAAACGATTCCAAACAGTTATCAGAAAAAAAAAGAGAAACTCTTTTTGAAATAATAAAAGAAACAGCACTGACTTATGCTGTTGAAACCGTCAATAATGAAATTATTGACAAAATAAATATTTTACAGGCAACGCTTCTTGCAATGTCGCGTGCCGTATTAAAATTAAAAATAAAACCTGATTTATGCCTTATAGACGGAAACCGCAAAGTTCACGGACTATCTTTTAATCAGGAAACTATTGTAGGCGGCGATGCAAAAAGCGCATGCATTGCCGCAGCTTCAATACTTGCCAAAGTTTCCAGAGACAAAATGATGCTTGAATATGCAAAACAGTATCCTGTTTATGAGTTTGAAAAACATAAAGGATATGGAACAAAAAAACATATAGAAGCTTTAAAAAAATATGGAATCTGCCCCATTCACAGGCTAACATTTTCTCCTGTAAGCGATATTATTTCCCAAACTAAAGTAAATACTTAAAGTAAGTTTTATGACTTTTATTCCGAACGGATAACAGCAGAGAAATCTATATAATTTTGTCGTCGGGCTTTCAGCGCGTCCCGCAGATTTTATTAGTAATTACAGTTTGTTGCATAACAGTTACGGAGATAAAATGAAAAATGCCAGAGATATAGGTTTTGAAAAAGAGAAAGCAGTCGTTAACTATCTGAAGAATTTCAAGTATAAAATTTTAACGACAAATTTCAGAACAAGTTTCGGCGAAATAGATATAATAGCAAAGCATAACGATACGATAGTTTTTATAGAAGTAAAATACAGAAAATATCCTTACAGCGGAACGCCTCAGGAAGCGGTAACCGCAAAAAAACAGCAAAAAATTATAAATTCGGCAGTAGTTTATATAAAACAAAACAATATTAAAGATAACATCCGCTTTGATGTTGCATCCGTAAATGACAACAAAATTGAAATAATAAATTCTGCATTTACCCTGCCTGAAAATTTATATTATTTATAAAAATTTTTATATTTTTGTCATTACGCTGAACAAACTTAATATGAATGCAGCGAAAAATTAAACCAATATTGCTAAGTAAGTGTAGAGAACTTAAAAAGGGCAATAAAACGATATATAGTTAAATGAAACAAATAATATAAGATCTAACATGATAATGAAATTTAAGATAAAGGATACAAGTTGAAGTTTTTTACTGCCAAGACAAAAAGTGCATAGTACCTTTAGTCAAATCATCTAGTTTATCCTTTTTTAACAAATTGTATTTAATCATTTGATATTATAATAGAAAAATGTTACATGATTAGTTAGATAGATTGAAAATCTTTGCAGTATTATATTGGAAGTAAGGGTTGCAATGAGTGTAAAATTTTGAAACAGATTTACAGCGATTGGAAAAATATTTTGACATAAGTGAAGAATATGGAATTTATGGTAGCGGATAAGATAAAAAACAGAGATTTTGTAAAATTATATCATATAAGGATGAGTTTTTAAGCTAACAAACGAAATCAATTGTTACTAATTTTTCACCTAAAATACATGGGCAGCAAAAAAATAAAAAGAGGTTCACCGCTAAAATTGCAAATCTATCATCATTATTTTTTACAAATATTCAGGTAGACTTTAAAAGCCAATATTGTTTTTATGATTCATTTTTGTTATATTCTTGCTATGAATAAAAAAATTGAATGTAAATATATATGTTTTGGTATGTGTGGGTGTTTTTTTGCTATAATAGTTTTTTTAGTTATCCTATTTGTTTATATATGTTTTTCAGGTCATAAAGAGCTTTTGAATAGTTGTATTGTCAAATTGGCATCTTTAACTGATAATTCAATTCCAACTCATCAAGTCTCACAAGATGCGTTTTTATCAACAATTACAGATTTTTATACAAGTATAATCTCTTTTTTAACTATTATAATAGCTGTAATATCTGCTTTAGCATTTATTTATATTAGACATGTATCAAAACGAGAGATGAGGATAGAAATTGAAGAAAGTTTAAGAGAAAAATCTTTCCAGTTACTTCTATCTAAAACAATAAATGAACATCCAGATATCACAGATGTCATAGAAAAATATGGAAATTTTCCCAAAGAAGTTGATTCTTTCAACAAGCGTATTGAATTTTTAGAAAAACTAGCGGATACAAAAAATTCTGATATTTTAAAGTAGAGAGGATGCATCAAAATGGCAGTGATAAGAAGGAAATCAAGACTAACAGCAGAAAACAATAATAATGTTAACATAATTAATACTGCTAAATCGTTATTAAATTATGCTTCAAAAAAGAAGATTAATACGGATCCGCTGGACTTAGAGGCTCTTGCGAGTCATTTAGAGATAAAGATTGAAAAGATAAAATTCCAAAATGATATTTCCGGTATGTTCTTTAAAAAAAATAATGCTTATATAATTCAAATAAATTCTTTGCACCATCCAAGAAGACAACGCTTTACTCTTGCACATGAATTAGCCCACTTCTGTTTACATAAACATTTGAATACTAAATTCGAAGATATTATTTTTTTTAGAGGCGGAAATCAATCAATAGAGGAAACTCAAGCTAATAATTTTGCTTCAGATCTCATAATGCCCGAAGAAAAATTTAAACAGGCAGTATCTCAGGGGGAAAATTCTATAGAACAATTATCTGACTTATTCGAAGTTTCTTCTTTAGCTGTCAGAGTAAGGGCTAAACAGTTAGGTTTTACTGGACATGGATTATGATGAAATTGATGAAATACATACCAATAATTAAAACTGGAATTTCAGAGATTAGAGGTGTCAGTTTTTTAGACGATTCAATAAAAGACAATATAACTCCTATTTTTGAGTTAACACGCTCAAGAAAGATAGAATCATTACCTGAAGGACCTATATCTATAAAACTTGATAAGATTGAAGAAGTTTTTGGTACAAAAAGGCCTTTTATATTAGACCTCACTGCTGACAAACAACTATCAAATACAGAAATTTTTAGGCTACAAAATTCAGCTTATGGATATAAAAACTGGTGTGACTTCTTATTACAACAAAAGAATAGATTTCCTAAAATTATTCCAATGTTACAGATTGCAGAAGATGAAAATATTACTATTGAAGAAAACCAAAACAATTTTGAAAAACAAATTAAATTTATTGCTTCAAATTTTGATACTTTTTTTTATCGGAATCAAGTAAGTGATGATTACTATAAAGAAGACTTATCTATTGTGCCTAAGACACTAGGAAGTAATATTGAAAAGTTATACTGCTGCATAGATTCTATTTTTATTAATCAAGGTAGATCACCTGATTTTTCTTCAGAAGTAATTAAAAGAATTAAAAATATTAATGAAATTAATGAAGAATTTAAGATAGTTAATTTTTCTACAGCTGGAACATCTTTTCCTACAAGTATTTCGGCTTATAGTCCTGATGATCATAACAGTATAATGTTAGAAGAAATAGCTGTATGGGAAGAAGTTACTAAATCTATAAAAGATCTCAATATTATATATGGAGATTATTGTTCAATAAATCCAGAAAGAAATGATATGAAAACGAATGGGTGGATTCCAAGAATTGATGTCCCGACAAAAAATACCTTGTTTTACTATAGAAAAAGAAAAAAAGACAACACATATCTATCAACTTATGCTGATATAGCCCAAAAAATTATAAATGACTCAGAGTATCAATCAATTAAAAATTCAATCTCAACATATTGCTGGGGACTAGAACAAATAGAAAAAACGTCTAAAGGAGAGAAGACTGGATTAACTCCGTCATTTTGGATATCAGTTAGATTAAATATTCATCTAACAGTGCATGCAAGCAACTCTAAAAATACTATCTAATGGCTTTAATTTCTCCTGCTAAATTTAAAAGATCTTCTTTTATCGTAAATTTTCCTCTATCTTTTAAAAATATTTTATATAATGGAGTTATTTTTCTTGTTAAAGATTGATATGAAAGTTCTTTCACGCTGTTAAGAGCAAGTTTCTTTGCTACTATAATCCTCATTTCTTCTGTTGATAAATGCTTTTGATTTTTATTCAGAAATTTTAAGAGAACATTATATTTACAAAACTGAATAAGTGAATTTTTAGATAATTTTTTGTTAATTTTTGCAGATCTGATAATTTTGAATTCTTTATCAAATAAAACTATACCCACTCTTTTTGGAACCAAGTTATATATTCTATTAAAAAGTTTATTTGTACAAATAATATTAACTTTATCAAAAGTTCTCAAATAATCCTTAAGTTGCTGTTGTAAGTTTTTCACGTTATCTAAATCACCTTTAATCTCAAAAGATATCACTTGATTTTCTAAAAGCATTACTATGTCTGCTCTTCTCTTATTTTTAGAAAACAATAATTCGTTACTTAAAATAGCATTTTTATTCTCTTCAAGTAACCAATCTATAGATCTTATTTTTATTTCATTTGCTGATAAAAGTTTGTTATCATTCATATAATAAATTATACAATTATTAAGATACATTTATTAACTATTCTTGAGCTTTAAGATACACATTAAACATAAAAATCAATTTCTTATAATGCTGCCTGCAACGCTTTTCTAAACCATAGCAGGACATAATATTAAAAACTTTATTTAATTTAGTAATGCAATAAAATAACCGTAACTATATCACTAAAAGGTTGTATCTGTTGAGAAAATCTGATTAGTTCAGATTACTTGTTAAAATAAATAAAAAAAGCATTAAAAGTTGATTTAGCTGTAATGAAATTAATAACCTTGTTATAAGGAAAAATTTTCAGAGACTGAAGAAAGAGAAATCAGAAATATTCTTACATCATATTTGATGATACAAAAGACTAATTTCCTTATATCATAATCATGTAGGCTAATCGTCACTTTAATACTTTTAATACTATTTAATTGGCAAAATGACAACTTTAACCTAATTAGTTATAATTATAAACAGCAAAAATTAAAATAATAAAGTAATAGAACAATACATTTTTATCAGCAAACGAAGACGACCGGAGTTCTTATGCAGAATTTCTCTAAAGAATCATTAAATATTACCGAAGAAAAGTTAAACAAGTTTAAGCAGTTGTTCCCGGAAGTTTTCAGTGAAGGAAAGGTTGATTTTGAACGCCTCAAATTAATTCTCGGCGAAAGCGTATCAATTTCCAACGAAAGATATGTTTTGAACTGGGCAGACAAAAGCGAAGCCTTTACCGCCATACAAACCCCTACGACAAAAACTCTGTATCCGGTGCCGGAAGAATCCATCAAATTCAATTCTTCGGAAAACGTGTTTATAGAAGGAGAAAATCTGGAAGTATTAAAGATTCTCCAAAAATCGTACTTTGGTAAAATTAAAATGATTTATATAGACCCGCCGTACAACACCGGCAACGACAATTTTATATATCCTGACAAATTTTCAGAAACCAAAGAAGAATATCTCAAAAAAATTAAAGAAAAAGACGAAAAAGGATACCTGCTTAAAGAAGGACTATTTCACAAGAACTCCAAAGAAAACGGACAGTTCCACAGCAACTGGCTTAATATGATGTATCCCAGATTATTTTTAGCCAAAAACCTTCTTAAAGATGACGGCGTAATTTTTATATCTATAGATGACAATGAAGTTCACAATTTAAGACTTTTGATGAACGAGATTTTCGGGGAAGAGAATTTTGTATCAGAAATAGTTTGGGCAAATAAAGAAGGTGGTGGTGGTTCAGATAGTACATACTATAAAATTAAACATGAATATATTTTATGCTATGCAAAAAACAAAGAAAATTTAATTATTAAAGGTGAGAAATGCGAAGAAGACTCGTCCTATTGTTTTGAAGATGAATTTAAAGAAGAACGGGGGCGATATAAACTTATCAAGCTTAATAGTTTTAGTATTCAATATTCATCAAATCTTGATTATCCAATTACTCTTCCAAATAATGAGATGATATATCCAAGTGAAGATGGAAAAAAGGGATGCTGGCGTTGGTCTAAGGAAAAGTTTTACTGGGGGCTAAAGCATAGTTTTATAGAATTCAAAAAAAATCAAGATGGAAAAATATGGGTCTACACTAAACAATACTTTAGAGTTGATAATGAAAATAAACAGATTGTGCGCACTTTACCGCCATCTGCATTAATTGATAAATACTCATCAACTATGGCATCAAAACAAATGGAAGAACTCCTAGATAAAAAAGGATTTTTTAATTATCCAAAACCAGTTTTTCTTATAAAAGAACTCATTTATACAGGGAATGATAATAATTCTACCACTTTAGACTTTTTTGCCGGTTCCGGCACGACGGCGCAGGCTGTTATGGAATTAAATAAAGAAGACGGCGGAAACAGAAAATTTATATGCGTTCAACTGCCTGAAAAAGCAGAAGAAAATTCTGAAGCATTTAAAGCCGGATATAAGACGATAGCTGAAATATCTAAAGAACGCATAAGAAGAGCCGCTAAAAAAATTGAAGCCGAAGCGAAAGAAAATCTACCCGCCCTGCAAGGGAAAGAATGTCTGGACTTAGGTTTTAAAGTGTACAAACTGAAAGAATCCAATTTTAAAATCTGGCGCAGCGATATGGTTTCCGCTGAAGAGGAACTGGAAGCCGGCATTGATATGTTTGAAAATCCTTTGAAAGACGGAGCGAAAGAAGAAAATATACTTTTAGAACTGCTTTTAAAGTGCGGATATAACCTCAATGTCAAAGCTGAAATTATAGAAGCAGATAATGCTAAAATTTATGCCGTAAACGACAACGAACTTATAGTTTGTTTAGAAAAAATATCGGATAAAATAATTTCAAAAATATTAGAATTAAAACCTGCAAGATGTCTTATGCTGGACTCTTTGTTTGACGGGCGGGACAGTTTTAAAACAAACATTGTATTACAGCTGCAAGATGCAGAAATTGATTTAGTTGTAATTTAAAATTTGTAAAAACAATCTGCTCTAAAGGCACTCCAATAATGATAAACTTTATAAAAAGCATCAATAAATTGAAAAATTTCGGATCTTTTAGAGATTTCTCAAAAGATACTACTCTGCCAGAATTCAAACAGGTAAACTTATTTTACGGCTATAATGCGAGCGGGAAAACAACACTTACCAGAGTATTTTCCTGTCTTAATAACGGCGGTTTTGTTATGCCGGAACTTGAAGGATGCGAATTAGGGATTTTAGTTAATGACAAAGTCATTAAAAATCTCAGCGAGTCTCCTATAAAGAATAAGATACGGATTTTCAATTCCGATTTTATTGAAGATAATCTGCAGTTAAAAGAAGGACAGGCAAAAAAATTATCCGCCGTTATCGGAAAAGAAAACATTGACATTAAAAGAGATATTACAAAACTCGAAGAAAAACTAAAATTTCTCAAAAATGACAAAGGCGAATTAAATATCTCTGTAGAACTATCACAAGTAAAAAAGCAACTGGATGACTGTTACACAACTATCGCTAGTGAAATTAAAGGCGCATTAAATCTAGAACAGAATAGTTATAAAAAAAACCATTTTGAAAACGATTATAAAAGCTATAAATCTTTATCTTCTTCTCCAAACAAAATAATAAACAAAATAACAGATGAGGAAAAGAGACAAGCTGTTTCCATCTTTACATCCAAAGAAAAACAAAAAATAGACCAAACATATATTGAAGCATTTAAAAATATAGAAGCAGCCTTATCAGCAAATGATTTCAATAATTCTATTGAATTACTCAAAAAGCCAATCAAAAGAAAAACAGCCGAATTGAAAGAAAAAGTCATAAAATGGATAGAGGAAGGTGCTTGTATTCATCAAGAAGATCATTCAAAATGCCAGTTCTGCGGACAAAAAATACCTGACTTTCATTGGAATACAAGAGTAAATGAGATAAAGGAAATAATTAAAAAAGACGATGATTTATTGAAATTGGAGGAAGAATTTGAAGATAATAAAAAGAAAATAGATAATTTTCATAAAACAATTCTCCAGTTTTCCTGTGATTTAAAGCCTAATGATTTTATTACTACCAAACTTTTCGAGGAATATCAAAAAAACAGGCAGCTATTTGATATGTCATTTAAAGATTTCAAGAAATATTTTGAAATCCTAATGAAAAAAACAACAGATGAAAAACATAATAATAAAGACACTGTGGTCATTTTTGACGATGCATCTGGGTTTATGGAAGCAACAGATAAATTAAAACAAGCCATAACCAATACAATCAAATCCATAGAAGACAATAATAAATATGTAAGTAAAAGCGATTCATCGAAAAATGAAAGCAGGAAAAAAGTTATTTATTATTATATTCAAACGCATTATGAAGAATTAACAAAATTAGAAAACGACATAAATATTCAAACAGAAAACGAAAAACAAGCTGGGAAAAATGTTCAAAGTATAGAACAAGAAATAGAATCCAAAACTCTTTTGCTTAGTAATCAAAAGCTAATCATTGAAAAAATCAATACCTTGCTTAAAAATTTTTTAGATACTAAACTTGTTTTCAAATTTGAAACTGACAGTTATTCCATTGAGAGAGAAATCAATGGACAGCACAAACCTGCTAAAAAATTGAGCGACGGCGAGAAGAGTCTAATTGCTTTCCTGTATTTTATTATCTCTTTGGAATCTTCATCCAAAAACGAGAAAGAAAATGAGATTATAGTCATTGACGACCCGGTTTCAAGTTTTGATAGTCATAACTTATTCAATATCCAAGCACTGTTAACCCGCTCAGTAACAGATTACGGGCAGATATTTTTCTTAACGCATAATTTTTATTTCTTTGCCAAAATAAGAGATGCTTTGAAATATAAATTTAAACAATCTAAAACTGCTATATTTGAAATTGAAAACAGAAAAAATGCTGGTTCAATATTAAAATGTGCTAGTGAATATATAAAAAACCATATCTCCGAGTATATGAGTCTGATTGAAAAGTTAAAGGATATAAAAGATGTGTCGACTGGCAATTTGATAAGAAGAGTTTTAGAAGTTTTTTTATCTTTTAAAGTTCCAAATGAAAAAAAATTGTATGTTAAATTTCAGTCAATTGCAGGAAATGACAATAAGTATCCGGGATTATTGAATATGGTAAATGCATTTTCCCATACAGCAGAAATTTCATCAATAACAGATGTAAGTGACTTTAGTTATACAGCCGGCAGACAAGAAATTGAAGAGTTATTTAAATTTATACAAGAGAACGACGAAAAACATTTTGAAGGTTTAGAATTAAACTTCAAGAACAACCTGCAGATTAAAAGAGACTGTAAATATGAAACTACATTTTGACGCCGGACAGTCGCACCAGCTGGAAGCTGTAAAAACCGTAACGGAAATATTTAAAGGACAGCCCGTAACCAATGGATATTTTGAGGCATCTTTCGGAGGGTATGACAGTTTAAATCTACTTGTAAAAGGCGTTAAAAATAATATTGTTTTATCGGAAGAACAAATTTTAAAAAATATCCGTGAGATACAGAAAAACCATAATCTGCCTGTTTCTTCAAAACTGGAAGGCTTAAACTTTACTGTTGAAATGGAAACTGGAACAGGAAAAACTTATGTTTATCTGCGGACAATTTATGAACTCAATAAACAATACAGTTTTAAAAAATTCGTAATAGTCGTACCGAGCATTGCCATAAAAGAAGGCGCTGTTAAAAATTTAGAAATAACATACGAACACTTTCAGGGATTATACGGCAACACTCCTGCAGACTTTCAGGTCTATGATTCCTCAAAAGTGTCTGCCGTACGCGGATTTGCCGACAGCAATAATATACAAATACTTGTCATAAACATAGATTCTTTTGCAAAAGATGAAAATATTGTAAACCGACCCAATGACAAACTGACCGGAAAACAGCCTATAGAATTTATACAAAACGTAAATCCGATAGTTATTGTTGACGAGCCGCAAAATATGGAAACGGATATACGAAAAAGAGCCGTCGAAAGACTGAACCCCGCCTGTACTTTAAGATATTCTGCCACGCACAGAAACCTTTATAATCTGATTTACAGCTTAAACCCTGTTAAAGCCTTTGAGCTTGAACTTGTAAAACAGATAGAAGTAGATTCAGTAACAACAGAACATAACCATAATAATGCGTTTATAGAATTTTTGGGATTTAAACAAAACAAAAACAGCATCACGGCAAGAATAAAAATAGAGAGTGAAACCGCCGCAGGAATTAAACCTAAAATTATAAACATAGGTATAGGTGCAGATGAAAAATATAATTTGTTTAACCTGTCCGGAAAAAGAGAAATCTACAGAAACGGTTTTATACCGATAGAGATGAATATTACTGAAAAATTCGTTGAGTTTGAAAACGGAAGAAGGATATATTCAGGACAAAACAACAACCGGATACAAGATGAAATAATGAAAACCCAAATAGAAAGAACTATTATGGAACATCTGCAGAAAGAAAAATCCTTTAAAACTCAAAAGATTAAAGTTCTCTCGCTATTCTTTATAGACAGAGTGGCAAATTACAGATCTTATGATGAAAACGGAAATATTATTAAAGGTAAAATATTTAAATGGTTTGAAGAAATTTACAATGAAACGATTTCTAAACCGGATTACAGAGGAATCATACCGTTTGAACTTAAAGACATTCACAACGGATATTTTTCACAGGACAAAAAAGGACATTTAACAGATTCTTCTGAAAGCAGAGAAACAAAAGCCGATACGGATACTTACCGGTTGATCATGAAAGATAAAGAAAAGCTTTTAGATGTAAATAACCCTTTGAGATTTATATTCAGCCATTCCGCCCTAAGGGAAGGCTGGGATAATCCTAATGTATTTCAAATATGCACGCTCAATGAATCGCGTTCCGAAATGAAAAAGAGACAGGAAATAGGACGCGGACTGCGGCTTGCCGTAAACGCTGAAGGGAAAAGAATTCATGATAAAAATATTAACAAGCTCACGATTATCTCTAACGAAGCTTATGGCGATTTTGTAAAGAGTCTTCAAAAAGAAATTGAAAAAGACTGCGGGATTGACTTCAGCGGAAAGATAAAAAATAAAAGAAACAGAAAAAAAGTAACTTTAAAAAAGGGATTTGAACTTGATGCAAAATTTAAAGAGCTTTGGGATAAGATTAAACACAAAACCACATACAGAGTAAATTATGAAACCGAAAAACTTGTATCTGAAGCAGGTAAAGCTTTAAAAGAAATTAAAGACGAAATAAAAACTCCCATAATAAGAATTGTTAAATCTGATATTAACCTAACAGAAGAAAGTGTTTCAGGAGCTATGAAAGGCATTGCGTCCAAAAGCGTACAGTGCAGTTTTGAAATACCAAATATTATTGATTATATTCAAAACAAACTCAATGCCAAACTGACAAGAAAGACCATAGTTGAAATAGTAAAATGTTCAGGCAGAACAGCAGATATTTTGAAAAACCCGCAGATGTTTTTAGACCTCGCCGTTAACAAAATAAACAATATTATGAATGAACTTATGACAAACGGTATTAAATATGAAAAAATAGCAGGACGGGAATGGCAGATGCAGCTTTTCAAAGATAACGAAATAGAAACATATATTGAAAATCTCTATGCTGTTAAAAACCAGAGTAAAACAATAACAGACAGCATTGTTATTGATTCTTTATCCACTCCGGAAAAACAATTTGCCGAAGACTGCGACAGCAATGATAATATAGATTTCTTTATCAAACTACCGTACTGGTTTAAAATAATGACCCCGCTGGGTACTTATAATCCCGACTGGGCATTGATATACAAAAACGATAAAAGAATATATTTCGTAGCCGAAACTAAATCTACATTGAATTTGGATAAACTTAGAACAGAAGAAAAACTCAAAATAAAATGCGGTAAAGCGCATTTTAAAGAATTTACGGATGTCCGCTTTAAGACTGTTAAAAGCATTGAAGATCTGATTTCTTAAGGAAAAACTAGCCAATAATATATAGGAAAAATAAAAGGTACAAAATCAAGATATATAACTTTTGCTGAATTAATCTAAATAAAGACTTCAAGCCTGCAAGAAAATAAAAGACTGTTCCCGGATTTAAATAAAATAATAAAACCTATAAAGCGAAAACACAGCTTTAACCCTGTTAAAATAAGTATCTGACGACAAAAACAGAACTGTTTGGCGGAGAGAGAGGGATTTGAACCCCCGATAGAGTTTCCCCTATAATAGTTTTCAAGACTATCGCCTTAAACCGCTCGGCCATCTCTCCAATTAACGTTTATTATTTTATAGATGCCGTTTCTAAAGTTCTCTCGGAATACGCCGCACTATATTAATGAGGCATAATTCTACAATATTATTGTGTTTTATTCAATAATTACAATCAGCAGATAATCAAATTTTTTTTAAGAACTTTTAAAGAAGCTTAAAAATATTCAAAATATTTTTTTAGTTTTTCTGGAAGGAATTTACTCTTTTTTGCGCCTTCTTGAATTTTTCTCAAGATTTTGTCAGTTAATTTTTCTGCATCTTTATAACACTGACTTAAAATTCTTATCATAATCTTTTCTGCGGCTGCTTCAACGGCTTGGCGATAAAAAACAAATGATTTATGCTTTATTTCCGGGCGGTCGCCGGCATCTAAAACACAGGAACTGTCCGCTTTTTCAGGATTACGCAGCGTTGTCATGTTTACTGCCAGCACATTACCATCAACATCGGGACTTGAGATTATCTCTTTTATCTCTTGTTCATCTCTGCCTAAAACCGAAAGTATTTTTTCTTTTTCAATTTTTAAGGAAGAATTTCCTATCTTATCCTCAACTGCTTTCCATTCAGGAAATTTATGAACAACCTCGTCAACCAAATACTGCCAAGATTCAGAATGATACTTCTTATCAACTTCGTCCAGTATTTCTCTTTCGGCTTTACTTAATTCGTCATAAGAACAATTTTCTCTATGTCTGGAACGCAACTCATAGTCGTGTTTATAAAAATAACTATCCCACTTAATTTGAGATAAACTATCCGCTTTTCCGCGGATAAAATCATAAAGACCGCTGAGTACCATTCCTTGCTCCATCGCAGAATAATTATCTTCAGAAATTGTAAAATTCCATCTGTCTAAACACTTTCTGTCGGCAATATAGAGAAGCTTTAAGAGCTTGGTATAATTTAGACTAAAATCATGCTTTTGCAAAATGTAATCTACTACCTGAATGATTTTTTCTAAATCCATTGTAATGTTCCTTTTTTCTGTGCTTTACTCAATAATTTAACATTATTACACTATATTATCATGACTTTATCTAGCCCACAGGATTCTAAGTCGTTATACCCTTTCCATACTGGAAAGTTCCATCTGTTTTAGGAAATCTTTATTAGATTTTGAGTTGAGTAATCTTTTGCTTAACTCTTCCATAACTTCTATGGAATTCATTAAGTTCATCCATTTCCTCAATATCCACATTTTGTTCTTTTCATCTTCGCTTAGAAGGAGTTCTTCTTTTCTTGTGCCTGAACGCAAAAGATCTATCGAGGGAAATATTCTTCTGTCAGCAAGTTTTCTGTCAAGGTAAATTTCGCAGTTACCGGTCCCTTTAAATTCTTCAAATATGACATCGTCCATTCTGCTTCCTGTTTCAACAAGAGCAGTGCTTATAATGGTAAGACTGCCGCCTTCTTCAATATTCCTTGCAGCTCCGAAAAATCTTTTAGGTCTCTGTAGAGCATTTGAATCGAGACCGCCGGAAAGAATTCTTCCGCTTGACGGCATCGCCGTATTGTAAGCTCTTGCAAGCCTTGTAATGGAATCCAAAAGAACAACGACGTCTTTTCCGTTTTCAACTATTCGTTTAGCTTTTTCTATAACCATTTCAGCAACCTGTATATGCCTGTCTGACGGCTCGTCAAAAGTTGAAGATATGACTTCGCCTTTAACTGAACGCTGCATATCCGTAACTTCTTCTGGTCTTTCGTCTATCAGCAGAACCATAAGAACAATATCGGGATTATTTTTGGTTACTGCATTAGCTATTTTTTGCAGAAGAACGGTTTTGCCCGTTCTCGGAGCAGCATTAATCAAAACTCTCTGCCCCTTCCCTACAGGAACAAGCATATCTATAATTCTCGTCGATATTTCTTCTTTTTTTGTTTCAAGAACTATTTTTTCGTTAGGATAAAGCGGCGTTAAATTATCAAAAAGAGCGCGGTCTCTTATATTTTCAAGATTTTCCTGTCCGTTGATTGACCTCACCTGAAGAAGCGCAAAATAGCGCTCCTGCTGCGTCTGAGGAGGACGGACATAACCTGCAACCGTATCGCCCTTTCTTAAGGCAAATTTTTTTATTTGTGAAGGAGATATGTATATATCGTCCGGACCCGGCAGATAATTGTAATTCGTAGAACGCAAAAATCCAAAACCGTCGGGAAGAATTTCTAAAACGCCTTCATCGTAAACTGATTTGCTTTCTTTTGTCTGCATCTCAAAAATTTTTGCTATTAGTTCTTGTTTTCTTAAACCTGCAACAGAATCAAGTTTAAAATTCTTTGCAATTTCTATAAGCTCTGCCATTGTCCGTTTTGATAAAACCGACACATCCATAGAAGATTTATCTCTTTCCATTAACTCCTCCAGAGTTTTTAACGCACTTTTGATTTTTTGATTGTTTTATTATAAAGAAATTTTCATATAGGTATTTTATTGTACTGCCTGTATGGCTTATTATTTCATTCGGATTATTCTTTTTGATTTGAAAAATATTTACAACTATAGATGAAGAGAATTTTACATTATTTTACATCATTTTTACTACGTATGTCAACAATTTATATAAGTCCTTTACTCTTTTTTTCAAATCTTCTTTAGAGCCGGAATTATCTATCACAAAATCGGCAAGTTCGACTTTTTTTTCCATCGGCATCTGAGAATTAATTCTCTTTCTTGCCTGATCGGCATTTAGTTTATCGCGCAGCGCCAGCCGTTCTACCTGAATATCATACGAAACCCGCACGACGACGATTTTATCACATATTCTATCTAACCCGACCTCAAAAAGAAGTGGCGCGTCAATTACTATACTGCACTTTTTTATATTTTGAGAAATTGTTTCGTTTATGCGCGAAATTATATGAGTATGAAGAATTTTTTCAATCTTGAGTTTTGCTTTCTTATCTGAAAAAATTATATCGGCAAGTTTTTTTCTGTTTAGATCTCCATCGGGAAACAGAATGCCGCCGCCAAAACTCTTTACCAGTTCATCTAAAGCCGGCATGCCTTTGGCGGTGAGTTCGTGCGCTATTGCGTCGGCATCTATAGTATAGGCGCCGAGTGATTCAAAATATTTGGCACTTTCACTTTTTCCGGCGGCAATCCCGCCCGTCAAACCTATTATCATATTTTTTTCATTTCTCCCCAGTTCCTGCCTGTTTTAATATCAACAATTATAGGAATACTTAACTGTAATGGATTTTCCATTTTATTTTTTATAACTGAAATCATATTTTCAGATTCTCCGTCGGGAACTTCAAAAAGCAGATCGTCGTGCACTTGCAGAAGCATTAAAGATTTGTAGCCTTTGAGTTTTATTTCATTATATATATTTATCATAGCAATTTTTATGATGTCTGCAGAGCTTCCTTGTACCGGAGTGTTTAAAGCCATTCTCTCACCTGCTTTCCTCACTTGAGCGTTTGTCGAACGCAATTCGGGAATATATCTTATTCTTCCGGTAATCGTGCGCACATATCCGTCTTCTGAAGCCTGTCTGACAATCTGTTCCATCCAAAATTTTACTTTGTCATATTTTTCAAAATATCCGTCGATGTATTCTTTTGCCTTTCCGAACGGAATATTTAACTGTTTTGAAAGCCCGAAAGACGACATACCGTAAATTATGCCGAAATTTATAGACTTTGCAGCGCTTCTTAAATTGTCAGGCACCAGACATCTTTCCGGTATGTTAAAAATTTCCCTTGCCGTTGCATTGTGTATGTCCGCACCGGCTTTAAAAGCTTCTATAAATTTTGCGTCCTGCGAAATATGAGCCAAAACTCTTAAATCAATCTGCGAGTAGTCCGCAGATATAAAAATCTTATTTCTTTCCGGCACAAACGCTTTTCTGAACTCCTTCCCGTAGGCAGATTTTACAGGGATATTCTGCAGATTAGGTTCTGTCGACGACAATCTTCCCGTAGTTGTTACAGCCTGATTGAAAATAGTATGAATTCTGTCGCCGTAATAAACGCAGTAATCTGTTACAGGATCTATATAAGTGCTTTTTAATTTTTGGAGTTCTCTGTATTTTAATATTTCGGCTGGGAATTCGTGAGAAGATAATTCAGCTAGCACTCCTTCATCGGTGGAATAACCGGTTTTAGTTTTTTTAATTACAGGCAGATTAAGTTTTTCAAACATTATAAAAGAAAGCTGTTTTTGAGAATTAATATTAAATTCTCTGTCTGCAATTTTGTATATATTATTTTCAATTTTCTTAAGCTCGTAAACAATTTTTTCGTTAAAGTTGCGCAGAAAAAGCAAGTCAACTTTCATACCTGATATTTCCATCTCGGAAAGAACTTCAACCAAAGGCATCTCCGTATCAAAGAAAAGCAGCGAAAGTTTTTTCTCTTTTATCTGAAAAGCAAATATTTTATATATGGCGAAAACCGCTACAGAAATTGAATTTGCATATTTTGCACCGTCTTCTATTGAAGAATCCGCAAACGAAGATTTTTTTGCCCCTTTCCATGCATAACTTCCGCCGCCCGCCGGAAAATCTAAATACTCTTTCGACATATCGGTTATGCCGTGTGATTTTGCGGGATTTAAACAATACGACGCCAGCATTATGTCAAAATATATATTATTTAGTCCTACTCCGGACATACTGTAAATATTTCTTTCCTGTTTCAGGTCGTGTCCTATTTTCTTTATTTTATCTGAAGAAAATAACGGGGCGAAAATATTTTTGAAATTTTCAAAAGTTATCTGCCGTGCGGCTAAATCATTATGCCCGATTGGAAAATAAAAAGCTTTGTTTTCAACGCACAATGATACGCCTATAATCTGCGTCTTTAAAGAGTCGAGTGTGGAGCTTACGGTTTTTAATGCAAAAATTCCCGCTTGGTCTATTATCTCTGCAACTTCAGCTGCTCTTTCTTGAGCATTCACTATTTCAAAAAACGGTTTGTCTGTCATAAAGTTGCCGGCAACGGATTCTTCATTACGATGCGTTTCATTCAAAATAACAGGAAATTGAAGTTCATGCTCCTCAGCAGAATATTTAGCCAACAGACTTTTAAATTCATATTTTTCAAAGAAAGGAACGGCTTTACCCGCATCTATATCTTTACTTTCAAACTTTTCAAGTTTATAGTCTAAAGGAACCCGTTTGTTCAGTTCTATTAATTCCCTGCTAAGCAGCGCCTGCTCTTTGCCATGACTGAGCAGTTTTCCCACGTTTCCTTTTACGGAATCCGCATTTTGCAAAACATTTTCGAGATTCCCGAATTTTTCTATGAGTTTTACCGCAGTCTTCTCGCCGATGCCTTTTATACCGGGAATATTGTCGGAGACGTCTCCCATTAAAGCAAAAACATCGGACAGCTGTTTAGATGTAACCCCGTATCTTTCTTCAACTTTCTTCGTATCGTACATAATGTCTTTAGAATAGTTCCAGATTAAAACGTTTTCATCTTCAGCCAGCTGTAAAATATCTTTATCTCCCGTTACGACAACAGTCTGCACTCCGTTTTCTTTATTGTTCCCGGTTACCGTGGCGATTAAATCGTCGGCTTCATAGCCCTTTATTTCTATTTCTGCGATGTTTAAAGCTTTCACGGCTTCTCTTGCTATCGGCATCTGGCTTATAAGCGCTTCGTCAAGAGGTTTTCTATTTGCTTTATAATCTTTAAATATTTCATGTCTAAAATTTTTTGACGGATAATCAAAACAAACTGCCATATAGTCCGGCTTAAAACTATTTTTGATTTTAAGCAGAAGCTTTACAAAACCGTAAACTGCGTTGACCTGACGGTTATTTGAAGCAGAAAGCGGCGGCAAAGCATGATAGGCTCTGTGGATGTACGCATTTCCGTCTATAATAAAGAATTTTTTCATAGATTTTCTATGCAGCGCTGCGCACTTACAGCCGCCTGAGCGCCGTCTGATACAGCTGTTACAATTTGTCTCAGCTGTTTTTTCCTTATATCGCCGCAGGCAAAAATACCGGCAGAGGAAGTGTTCATATCTTCATCCGTTATAATATATCCCGTTTTATCGAGCGCAATATCCGAAAGAAATAAAGTGTTCGGAATCAGCCCTGTAAAAACAAAAACACCGTCGACTATCAAGTCTTTATTTTCATTTGTCTTTACATTCGTTATTGTTACTTTCTCAACAGACTCTGTGCCGAAAATTTCTTTTGGCATAGAGTCGTATATTACTAAAATATTTGGATGCGATTTTATTTTTTTCTGCAGAATTTTCGCAGCTCTTAACTCGTTTCTCCTATGAACAACTATTACGTTTTTTGCAAATTTTGATATGTAACCGGCTTCCTCGACTGCAGAATCGCCTCCGCCGACAACCAATACGTTTTTATCTCTGTAAAAAGGAGCGTCGCATACAGCGCAGAAAGACACCCCCCTGCCTATAAACTCTGACTCACCGGGTATATCCATTTTTTTTGCATGCGTTCCTGCAGCAATAATAACGGTTTTAGTTTCATAAACGTAATTTGCGGTAATCACTTTTTTTGACGGTCCATGTTCAATGGCAACGGCTTCGTCATAAACTATTTCCGCGCCGAAAGCTCTTGCCTGTTTCTCAAGTTTTACGGCAAGCTCAAAACCGTTAATTCCTCCGTTAAAACCCGGATAGTTTTCAAGTAAATCGGTCGTTATCATCTGTCCGCCACAGCCGGTTTTTTCTATAATAAGCGTTTTTAATCTTGCTCTTGAAGCGTAAATTGCAGCTGACAGTCCTGCAGGTCCGCCTCCGATAATAATAACATCATATATCATAATAAGCCCTTTTGTTATTGATTGGCTAAAACGTTATAATGCAGAATTACACCTCGTTAATAAAATAGAGAGAATTCGTACAGTTTAAGCCGTAGATGAAAAAACTGTTTGTCCTGAAAACTATCTGGGATTTTGAGTCTTTATCTTTCTCCATTTTTTAACTTTAAAATGAAGTCGATTGCTTTGTGTCATACTTCAGTCTGTACTTTAAATAATTTTATTGTGTCGGAGATAGGAATTTACAAGGATGCAAATAAAAGTATTTGGAAAGAAAGCTATAAAAAATTATGTATTATGAATATTTGGTATATAGTAATTCTTATTTTTATAACCATTATATAATCCTTGTAAATCCTCTTTTCCAATTTTTTTATTCGTAGCAGTCCAACCCATGTGATACAAGTCAATCAAACATATATAAAAGCAGTTATCTATTTCTTTAAAAAAATCCGCAAAGAGATGTGTTTGTTTTTTATGTTTACATTTTCGTATTTTTAGTATGTTTCTGTCCTTGCATATTTCATAACGCTCTGAACAATTTATTTAAATGACATTTTCTATTTCTATACCTTCTTGACATTATACAACAGCATAAGCGTTTTAATTTGCATATATTGCTTTCATATGTATCTTCTATATAAAAATATATCCAGAATATTCATACTTTTTTTCAAATTATTGTATATCTCTTTTAAAATATTATATTCTTTACATTTATTACTGGATAAATAATTTGTAAAAGATAAATCCTCAAACTTTCTTGACTTTAAAGATTTCAAAGTAATAATTTTAGCCGTTTTATCTTTCTTATCTTTGGGGGAAATATAATGATTTTTGAAGTTTTAAGGGCGATATTGTATCCCTTTTCAAATCTTGATATTCATGTTCAATATACGCCGCTAAAGGCATGACATCTTCAATAACCGGTATTATTTCTTTTTTGGAATTCATTTCTATTCCCCCACCTCTCTACCCATAAGTGCATCGTCAATAATCTTTTTTATGTTGTTTTTAGATCTGAACCCAACTGTTTTATGCAGCGTTTCACCGTTTTTAAACAAAATCAGGCACGGAATTGAAACAATCTGAAATTTTGACGATAAAGACATATTTTCATCTGTATTTACTTTGCCTATTTTTACCCTGCCTTCATATTCAGCGGCAAGTTCTTCAATAACCGGGGAAAGCATTTTACAAGGATTGCACCAAGTCGCCCAAAAATCAACCAGTACCGGTTTATCCGACGATAATACTTCCTGTGCAAAATTGTTTTCATTGATTTCAACCGCCATAGTAAAATCCTCCTTATTTGTTTACCTGCGAAACAATCCGTACTGTAAAAAAAATAGACCGCTACCGTCATACCGAACCGGGCAACAAATTAAGGTTTTAGTCATTGAGGACTGGCAGGCTTATAGGATTAAGCGTCAATCTTTACAACTATTTTATTATATCATAATTAAAACCGGTCGCCTGCCGAAATCTGTCTGCCTTGAATAAAATCCCAAGCGGACACGACAGACTTATTTTCAGACTGTACTTTCGCAACCAGAATTCTGCCGCTAGCGCATGATACCGTAAAACCTCTGTTTTTTTCTATCGAGTACACAGTTCCGGAATCTTTATTTACCGAATCGCTGTCAAATATTTCTATCTCTCTAAATTTGATTCTTTTACCCGTGAGCTTGCCCTGCGAAACCGTTGAGTATATTCTCGGCCAAAGATATAACCCTCTGAACTGGTTGTATATTTCGCCCGCACTCTTATTCCAGTCAACTAAACCGTCCAGCTTTTTAAGAGATGGAGCAAAGCTCGGATTGCCGGTTTGAGATGCTGCATCGCATTTTCCGTTTCTAAAAAGATCGAGAGTTTTATTCATGGCGTCTATGCCTAAAGGAATAAGCTTATTTAATAGAGTTTCCGTATTATCTTTTATGTCTATATTAAGTTTTTCCTGAACTATTATACCACCGGTATCAAGTCCTTCTTCAATATAGAAAGAAGATATGCCCGTTTCTGTTTCTCCTCTGCATAAAGCATGCTGGACGGGAGCCGCCCCTCTATATCTGGGAAGAAGCGAAAAATGGATGTTAAAAGTTTTGTATTTTGGAATGTCAAAAATAACTTTCGGAATGAGACTGCCGTAAGCTACGGCAACACCTGCGTCCGCGGCGAAATTCTTTATTGTTTCAACAACGTCGGGTGTAAATTCTTCAGGTTGTATAAAACTGATATTGTTTTTTACGGCATAAACCTTTACGGCAGGATAAATAAGTTTTTGACCTCTTAACGCAGGTTTATCCGGCATTGTTACGGCAAAAATTTCGTGGCGGCTTTTATGCAATTCTTCAAGATAAGTTTTTGAAATGAAAGCTGTGCCAAAAAACAATATCCTCACCAATCGCCTGCTTTTTTCTTCCTTTTTATTTTTTTTTCAATAGAATTTCTTTTCCAGTCCGGGAGATAATCTATAAAAAGCTTTGCATCTAAATGGTCTATTTCGTGCTGCACGACTTTAGCAAGAAAATTCTGCGCTTTCATTTCTTGTCTATTGCCGTTTAAGCCAGTGTATCCGGCAATAATCTTCTCAAAACGATTTACATTTCCGTAAAAACCCGGGAAAGACAGACATCCCTCCTCAGCAGTTATTTTGTTTTCGCCCGAAATAATTTCAGGATTTATCATAACAACGGGAGATTTTTTATTTGGATCCACGTCAATAACGCAAAGTCTGAGCGAAACACCCACTTGCGGAGCAGCAAGACCTACTCCCGGAGCGGAATACATTGTTTCAAGCATATCGGAAGCAAGTTTTTTTATGCCTTCGTTAATTTCTGAAATTGCTTCCGCTCTTTTTCTTAAAACAGGATCGCCATATTTTTTTATTTTGAGTTTTGTCATAACAGAAAGTTATTTTATCATTTTATACCGGGCAATTTCAAAGCACATCCTTAAAACAAAGCCGCTCTGGCTGCCCGCATAAAGAAAATGACATAGACAAGCCGCAGTTGCAATTTTTTCATTTAAAAGGTGAAGTAATTAAACAAAAAGATGAATTATTTAAACATAGCTTCTGCCGAATAGATATCGAACTAGACAATTTTTATAAAAAACTTTACGAAAATAAAGAGCTGATGTTTATAACGGATTACCATAGCGCCGAAAAACTTAGCGACAAGCTTAACAGATGTTACGGAATAGTGCTGGAAAACAGAGATAGCATCCCGTGTTTAATAAAAGCTCTAAAAGAAAATATAAAGAACTTGCTAGAGATTGTATTAGTTTTCGGCGACGACGAAACTGATAGCGAGATAAAAAAGCTATGATAACAGAACTGGACAAGTTTGGGATAAAATACGGCAAATTCTCATCTGTAATTATAGCCCCCTCTGAAGCGGGGGAAACATACGAAAGCCAGCGCAGCAAATAAAACTAGAATTAGAAAGAAAGATTATGGGGATGTGTTCTGTTGAAATGCTGAAAAATTTTGATTACAATCTGCCAAAAGAAGTGTTTTATTTATAGTCGTAAAACTGCTTGAGTTTTCAATCAATTATTTGTTTTGTTCCTGCTCGTCTGAAAACAAGTAAAAACGGGTTGCAGTCAACCTGGACAAAAAATTATTGAAAAATAGATGTTTGACTAAACATTGCTTTTTATTTTTGGCATAACAATAACTGCATAGAAAACGCAATATTTACAAGTCGGATAAAAGGAATAGCTAAAAGTGAAAAAAACAATAATACTTTTAATGGCAGGATTGCTGGTATTAACGTCTTGCGGGAAGCTGAGAGAGTTATTAAAGGCTGATAACACAGCATAGCTACAAAGGAAGAAAAGGCGCGGACAGACACGGCAAAAAGATACTTGGCACGTGTCAACAGATTTCGCATACGAACACAGATATGCGATTAGTTGCGACGATAGCAGGCATTATCATTGTTTGGAGTGGCGGAAAATGGTTTTATAAAAAGTGGTGCGATAGAGGGGCGACTTACTGAGGAGCAGATTGAGTTTCAAGATAAAGTTCAAGCGTTTTCGGTTAAATGTATATCTCTTCCATCTAGTGAACTTCAAAAAATAAAGAATAGTGGTATTGGTTATAATGAATATTTGCAGAAGCTTCTACTAAACAGCGATTCTTTTATCCCCCCCCCCAAGTCGACAATAAAGTATATTCTCGCTCTTAGAGATACGGTTGATACTATTAAAAGAGCTTTTCCCGCACGGGATTAAACAAGAACCGCCGGATTTCTACTAAATATCTCATCTGCGTTAGTCTATTTATATCTGTTCCCTGACATAGAAATTTGTCTTTCTGATAAGCAGCATCTGTCAGTCTTAAGCTTTATACTAGCGTTAATGGTGGGCAGTGCAGGATTTGAACCTGCGACCTCTTCCTTGTAAGGGAAATGCTCTTCCAGCTGAGCTAACTGCCCGATATACGCATTTACGCATTATTTATAATTTATATTTATTCACAATAAACTTCTTTTAGAATAGCAAATTTATTCTCTGTCGTCAACTTTGTTTCATGCTGCTTTACCAAACAAATGAATTTTGATAGCATATCAAAAAGGATCGCTGCTGACATTTTATAAGCAGGAGAATTAAGTGGAACATGAAATGTTCAGGGTAGGGTTTGACATAGGATCCACAACCGTTAAACTTTCAATACTCAACAAAAATAACAAACCTGTTTACTGTAACTATAAAAGACATCAGTCGGATTTATTAAATACAGTTATCAGTTTAATTGATGAAACTCCGGAAAAACTGAAAACTGCAAATCTTACAATTTGCGCAACGGGATCCGGCGCAATAGATTTATCGCAAAAAGCAAATATATATTTCGAGCAGGAAGTTATAACCTGCACAAAAGCCATAAAAACCTTTCTCCCGAAAGTCAATGTTGCAATAGAACTGGGCGGGGAAGACGCAAAAATCACATTTTTTGACAATGCTTCGACAGACCAGAGAATGAATGAAACGTGCGCCGGCGGCACAGGCGCTTTTATAGATCAAATGGCGCAAACGCTTAAGACCGATGCTGCAGGCATAAACAAACTTTCAAAAAACCATAAAACAATCTATCCGATAGCCGCAAGGTGCGGCGTTTTTGCAAAAACCGATATTATGCCGCTTTTGAACGAAGGAGCGGCAAAAGAAGATATAGCAGCAAGCGTTCTGCAGGCTGTCGTCAACCAAGTTATAGGCGGTTTGGCAAGAGGACGCACAATTAGAGGAAACGTATGTTTTCTCGGAGGACCGCTTTTCTTTTTATCAGAACTCCGCAACTTTTTTATTAAATCGTTAAAATTAAAACATGAAAACATATTTTTCCCCGATAACGCGCATTTCTTCGTGTCTTTCGGAGCGGCTTTGTTAAGCAGAGGCGATAAAATTACGCTAAAAAGTTTAAAAGAAAAATTTAAAAATCTTAAGGACAAACCTTCGCGCAGAACGTCGGAAGTTCTCTATCCCCTGTTTGCAAATGAAAAAGATTATGAAACGTTTATACGTCGCCATAACGAAACGTCCGCCGTTAAAGTTGAACTTAAAGATACCGAAGGGAATTTGTTTTTGGGAGTCGACGCGGGATCTACAACCATTAAGGCGGTTTTAATAAACAAAGATGAAGCGATAGCGTATTCTTATTACGGTTCAAACGACGGAAATCCCCTACAGTCTGCAGTAAACGTTTTAAAAAACATTTATGAGGAACTTCCCTGCAGCGCACATATAGCTGGCGCATGTATTACCGGCTACGGCGAAGCATTGATAAAAGCCGCACTTAATTTTGATCATGGAGAAGTTGAAACAATAGCCCACTATAAGGCGGCATATCATTTTAATCCGAAAGTATCTTTTATCCTAGATATCGGCGGACAGGATATGAAATGTATATACATTAAAAACGGGCTTATTGATAAAATAGCTTTAAACGAAGCCTGCTCTTCAGGATGCGGATCTTTTATACAGAATTCCGCACAGTCGCTGAATTATGCGCTGCAGGATTTTGCACAGTTGGCTCTGTTTGCAAAAAAACCTGCGGATTTAGGCTCCAGATGCACGGTCTTTATGAACTCTAAAATAAAACAGGCGCAGAAAGAGGGCGCAAGCGCGGGTGATATTTCCGCAGGTCTCGATTACTCCATTATAAAAAACGCTTTGTATAAAGTCATAAAAATAAACAATCCCGAAGAACTCGGAGGATATATCGTTGTTCAGGGCGGCACATTTTTTAATAACGGTATTCTGCGAGCTGCTGAAATTCTTTTAAAAACTGAAGTTACTCGTCCCAACATTGCAGGACTTATGGGAGCTTTCGGATCTGCAATCATCGCCCTGCAGAATAAAAAATCTTCAACTTCGCTTATATCTAAGGAAAAACTCGCAGGATTTGTATGTAAAATGAGAAGTACGCGCTGTAAAGGCTGCGAAAATAAATGTCTGCTGAGCATAACTGTTTTCCCCAACGACAAAACCTTTATTTCCGGCAACAGATGCGAAAACGTTTTAAAGAATAAAAAAGTACAGAGTTTCGCTTTTAATATGTTTGATTACAAATACAGACGCCTTTTTAGTTATTACAAGCCGCTCTCTTTGGAAAAGGCACCGCGAGGCGAACTCGGCATACCGCGCGTTTTAAATATGTACGAAAATTATCCTTTCTGGTTCGCCTTTTTTACAAAACTCGGCTTTAGAGTGGTTTTGTCAGATCAATCGTCGAACGTTTTATTCAACAGCGGACTTGGCACCATTTCATCACAAACCGTATGTTTTCCTGCAAAAATGGTTCACGGACATATAGAAAATCTTATTGAAAAAGGCGTTAAAATAATTTTTTATCCGTGTATACCGTACGAAGTGGAAGAATTTAAAGATGTTGCCAACCATTATAATTGTCCCATAGTGGGAAGCTATCCTGAAGTTATACGTTTAAATATGAGCGTTTTAGAAGAAAAAGGAATAAAATTTCTTCAGCCTTTTCTGCCTTTTGACAATATTAGAAGACTTATATACAGACTCTCTGAGGAACTTAAAGATTTCAACATAACAAAAAAAGATTTAGTTTTTGCAATGCTTAGAGCGAGAGCAACTCTTAACCTGTTTAAAAAAGATATAAGAAAACGAGGGACAGTGCTTATAAGGGAAATTAAAGAAAATGGAAAACCGGCAGTTATTCTTGCGGGAAGGCCGTATCATATTGACCCGGCGGTAAATCACGGCATTGCAGATTTAATTGCATCCTATAGAATAATAGTTTTAAGCGAAGATTCGGTGTCGCATTTGTCAGGACCGCTTCCAAAAATTAATTTTATCGACCAATGGATGTATCATTCCCGACTCTACCGTGCCGCTAATCTTGCTACAAAAATAGACAGTCTGGAGCTTATACAACTCAATTCTTTCGGCTGCGGACTAGATGCGATTACAACGGAACAAACGGAAGAAATTCTTTCAAAATCAGGCAAAATTTATACTGTTCTAAAAATAGACGAAGGTTCTAATCTGGGCGCGGTGAAGATACGCATACGTTCGTTGCTTGCCGCAATAAAAGAAAGAAAAGGATTAAAATTTAAAGATAATATTTTTGAAAGGACGAAGTTCTCAAAGTTTTCGGAATTTACAAAAGATATGAAAGATTCTCACACTATTTTATGTCCTCAGATGTCCCCCATACATTTCCGTCTCGCGGGTTCTGTTATGCGCAATTATGGAATAAAATTAGAAGTCCTGCCTGAAGTCAACAAGGCCGATATTGAAGAGGGATTAAGATACGTAAATAACGATGCGTGTTACCCGACGATAGTCGTCGTTGGACAGCTTATAAACGCTTTAAAATCAGGCAGATACGATATAAATAAGACCGCAATGATAGTTTCTCAGACAGGCGGCGGTTGCAGAGCTACAAATTACGCAAGTTTTTTAAGAAAAGCCGCAGAGAAAGCAGGCTTTAAAAATGTACCGATAATTTCTTTAAGCACTACGGATTCTTCGGTCAATAAATCTCTGGGTATTTCTTTTTCAATGTTAAAAGACGCTCTGCTTGTGCTTCTTTACGGAGATTTGCTTATGCGACTGTCAAACCGCATGCGCCCTTATGAAGTTCATTCGGGACAGACGGATGCTTTAGTTGAAACATGGCTTATGAGACTTTCCGACAGAATAGGAAAAACATTGTACTTTGATTTCAAAAACATCGTGAAAAAAATTGTCAAAGATTTCGACGGAATAGCTACCAAAAAAGTAAAAAAACCGCGTGTCGGCGTCGTTGGAGAAATTTTAGTTAAATTTCATCCTTACGCAAATAACAATCTGGTTTCAGCTTTGGAAAAAGAAGGAGCGGAAGCAGTGGTTCCAGACATGACGGATTTTATAAATTATTGTATACTTGACGATATATACAAACATAAATATCTCTCCGGAAGTTTTAAAAACAAAGTTATGTCGCTTATTGCAAGCAGTTATGTAGAAAGGCTTCGTTCCATTATAAGAAAAGCCCTTAAAAAAAGTGAGCATTTTCATTCATACCAGACCACAAAAGATTTGGCACACAAAGCTTCCGATATTATTTCGGTATGTAATCAAACCGGCGAAGGCTGGCTGCTGACCGCTGAAATGTTAGAACTTATAGAAGACGGCGTAAAAAATATTGTCTGCGTACAGCCTTTCGGATGTCTACCAAACCATATTACAGGCAAAGGCGTTATGAAAGAACTTAAACGACGCTACAATGACATAAATATCATCTCTATTGACTATGATCCAGGTGCAAGTGAAGTCAATCAAATCAACAGAATTAAACTTTTAGTGAGCGTTGCCCACCAAAATATTAATTAGACATTTTGTCTTATTTCTGTTAATCCGAGGCGTATAAAATTATAAAGAACTTCTTAGCTAGGAATTTTTCCAGCCTTTGTTCATAGAAT
Source organism: Endomicrobium sp. (assembly GCA_031260705.1). Lineage (GTDB taxonomy): Bacteria > Elusimicrobiota > Endomicrobiia > Endomicrobiales > Endomicrobiaceae > Endomicrobiellum. The sequence continues at coordinate 90,137 of JAISLA010000003.1, forward strand.
CAAATTCTTTTTTGATTTTTTCAGTTTTTTTCTGATATTCTAAAGCTTCTTTTGCTTTATTTTCATAATCTTTATAAGAATAGTAAAGATCTCTCCGGCATTCTCTTTCAACATCAACAATTTATTTGCTCCGTAAATACTACCTCTTCTTTCTATTATTGTTAATAACTCCAAATTCTGGATAGTTATCTATATCCATCTTTTTTTTTGCAATATTATATTAATATTTTTATCTACTATTTTATTTGCGGCATTTCTAAAAGCAATTGCCTTAGTCATTAGCTCTATAAAAGATTTTGGGTTAGTAATCTGCAACAGCTTCCAATTCAAAATTTCTCGCTTGTTCGCGCAACTCAGCAATAGTATCTCTGACAGCTCTGAAATTCATAATTCTTTCTTGTCTTTCTTTTATATTTAATTTTTTGGATTTTAGAACCGCTATCTTAACTAAGTAGCTGTATTCCATATCCTTTATCTCATCTAAGTGCTTAGATTTTTGTGATTCTATCTCTTTTTCTTGTCGGGCTTTTAGAGCTCAGCTTCCACAGTTCAGTTTTTAGATCATTTGCCTCTTGCTCGCGTTGCTTGCAATTTAAATACACTGTCTCTTGTTTATATTTGAACTTATATCTGTTATCCTTTTTGCGTATTTATCTGCGAAAAGTTTTGCCTTTTTTCATCTTTTATTATATCTTTTTTCTCTTCTGCGTGGTCGGCTGCGAGATCTGCTTTCTCTTGCTCATGATGGGATTTTAGAACCGCTTTACCTTTTGTGTACTTGTCTTCCAGAACTTCTTTAACCTTTACGTACCTGCCCTTCAGAGTCTATTCTTCCTTTGCATGCTTATTTTTCAGAGACTCTATTTCCGACAGTTGGACTTTTAGAGCTGCTTCATCGGCTGCGTGTTTATTTTCTAGATCCCTTTTATTTCCTGGGAGCTGGTGTTTATAACTGCTAGTTTTTTCTGTTCATTTCTTATAAATGCTATGTCCTTAAATTCAGATTTCTGAAATCTTGTCGTTCCCAGTCCAGCTCTTAAAACTTTTTCATCTATCGTACATCTGGTTTCTAGACATTTTGTGAACGCGGATTTTACGGCTTCTAGCTTTTTGGGATATTCTTGGTATCCGGATTGTAGCATAAGCAGGTTCCAGGAAATCAGATCTTCCAGATTTTTCTCTGCATTTTTTAGAGCGTTTTCAAGCTCTGCTTGTTTGACTTTCAGATTTTTTACATTCCTCAGCCAACAGAAGTATTAACTCTTCTTGATAAGTCGATTTTAAAAGAGATGCCTTGTTACATTCAGCTTTTATATTTCTTCTTTTTTTCAGTTCGTCTCCCATAGCTTTCAGCTCTCCCACACTGAAACCGAAGAAGATTTTCAGATATGACGATTTACAGGCGGCTTGTCTTTTTTTTATCATTTCTTCCGCTTTATTATCCGCTTCAATCATTTCTTTTGCAGCCGCATTCTCCTCCATTTTTTTATCACCGAATTCTCTTTTACAATTTCATTTGCGACATCCCTCAGAGCCTTTGCTTCCTTTTTAGTCTTATAGAGTAGTTTAAGTCAGTTCCTATGGCAGATTACAGCTCAATAACTTCAGCTTGTTTACGCAATTCAATAACGGTATCTCTGGCAGCTCTTAACTCTGCCTTATTAAGATTAAGTTTATTTTCTGTCTTTTTTGAAACTTCTAATTCGGCGTTCAGATTTTCTACTCCGTAAACAGCTCTTCTTTTGTCTCTTATATCTTTTGCTTTGTTATACGCTTCTTCTTTATAAGCGCTTTCAGCCCTCTTATTACCTAAATTTATATCATCGTATAATTGATACAACAATTTTGATAGTTGATTTGAGGAATCATAAGCTGCCGTACAAAAATTTTCTTTCTCCTTCTGTCCAGTGCAGTTGTCCAGCTTTACAACATCAAAAAATTTCAAAGAATCTATGGCTTTTCCTAAAAGGTCTAATTTGAATCCTGCCATAATAGAGAAAAGCGTCTCTATTAAAAAATGTCTGCTATCAAAATTACTGCTCTTTCCATATCTTAAAATTACATGGCTGGCATGGCTGACTTCTTTCAGATGGTCATTCATTAAAATATCGAAATCTTTAATGGAGTTAATTTCTACTTCTTTGAGATTTATTTTCCAAATCGTAGTACGCATCATTTTTTAGAGCGGTTAATTCATCAAATTTACTCTTTGCATCATTAAATTCCGCAGTTTTTGCAGAGATAACAGTCATATAATCGGAAGCACTATTATATAAAGCCTTATTTATTATATTGATTTTTATTACAACCAAATAAAATCGTTATGATAAGAACTGCAGCAATCATCTTTTTCATTTATGCACTATCTCTCCCTATAATCAATTATTATACTATTTAAAACTTTAGATTAAATTCATTATTCTATTGATATTAATTTCCGTTTACTTTCAATATGATAAACAAGAAGTCGAACTATACTTCAATATTACAGGTATTCCCCCCCCCTCTCACGTGAATTAACCGTTAATTCTTTGCTATAATGTAACGTAAAACCTTTCAAAATTAAAATTTTTTACTGGAGTTATTATGAAACAGCCTCAAGAAAGCAATTTGAAACGCAACCTTAAAAACCGTCACATTCAGTTTATTGTAATCGGCGGCGCCATCGGGACAGGTCTATTTCTAGGAACAGGAAGCGCAATTTTTGCGGCAGGTCCCGCGGTTATTCTGGGATACTTGATTGCCGGGATTTCAATTTTCTTAACTATGCGACAGCTTGGCGAAATGGAAACAGAAGAGCCTATGACGGGATCTTTTAGCTATTTCGCTTATAAATATTGGGGAAATTTTCCGGGATTTTTATCAGGATGGAACTACTGGATTCAATATGTTCTTGTCGGTATAGCGGAACTGACCGCTGTAGCAGCATACGCTCAGTATTGGTTTCCGACATTGGCAACATGGAAAATAGCTTTATTCTTTTTTATACTTATAAATGCAATAAATTTGACCGCAGTAAAGGCTTACGCTGAAATAGAATTTTGGTTTTCAATTATAAAAGTAACTGCAATCTGCGCTATGATTCTGGCAGGTGGATACATATTAATTATAAATCCCAGTTTAGTTGACGGCGCAACCATTAAAAACTTATGGATGGCGGCAACTATCGGTGAACACGCAGGCGATCCTGCTTTAAGTGGATTTTTTCCGCACGGTATTATCGGACTTTTGACGGCTATTCCAATAATAACTTTTGCTTTTGGCGGACTGGAACTCATAGGAATTACGGCCGCAGAAACTGCCGATCCCCAAAAAACTATTCCTAAAGCCGTAAACCAAGTGGTATTTCGTATTTTAGCCTTTTATATTGGCTCCATTATTGTGCTTTTATCGCTCTATCACTGGAGCAATCTGCACACGATTGACAGTCCTTTTGTAATGATATTTGACAATATAGGTTTTAAACATGCCGCATGGGCTCTTAATTTCGTAATTTTAACCGCTGCATTATCAGTTTATAACAGTTGTATTTACAGCAACAGCCGCACGCTTTACGGACTTGCTCTGCAAAATAACGCTCCGCAGATTTTTGCAAAAACAACTAAAAAAGGCGTGCCTGCCGCTGCACAGATGCTATCTGGCGTCTTGACTTTTTTAGTAGTTCCGTTAAACTATTTTATGCCAAATTGGTTTGATGCCTTTCAAACAGTTATAAGCTTTGTGGTTGTTTGCATTCTTATTAACTGGAGTCTGATTGCAATGTCTCACATAAAGTTTAAAAAACAAAAAAGTCTTGAAAATCACAAAACTTTGTTCCCATCGCCTCTCTATCCTTACACAAATTATTTGACATTCGCATTTATCCTTTTCATCTTGATTGTTATGGCAATACTGCAGCCCGGAATGATCAGACAGACTGTCGCAGTACCCCTCTGGATACTGATTGTTTATGCATTGTACAGAATATCCGAAATGAAAAAAATTAAAAATAACAAATAAAATTGCGCTCTATGCGTTATTTTCAAAAATACCAGTTTTTACACAAATTTTTATGTTATATATTACTATAATCCAGCTATAAGAATTGTTGTTGATTGTTCTTATCCTACTGCTGACGAATTTAATTATGATGAGAGTAAATCTTTCGACGAAAATTTTGCCAATATGCCTGATTATTTGCAGGACGGATATGATAATTTCTGATAGTCCTCCTGCTGTTGTTAATGCTCCCGAAGTTTTGCTGAGGTTAAAGCTGAAATGGATAAAGCTTACTATAATGCTTTTGGTTTTAGCTGGCGCTCTTGCTGTCGGTGCATATCGTGCGGCTGTTGTTGGAGTTAATTTTTTTCGTAGAAGCTTTCATTCTTTAAGGAATGCGCATTATGAATTTATGGGTATTCAATATTATCAAGGTTAAGGTAAATGATAATTTGTTTGTTAGTTTAAATATCGAACAGTCTAAAGCTGTTCGATATATTAATGGTTCGTTGATTGTTTTTGCTAGTGCTGGCACTGGCAAAACTGTTGCTGTTCTTAAGAGTTTGTATAAAAAACTATTCATAGATTTTGTTTCTACTGGTTTGCAGATTTATCGTGATAAATCAAGTTTATTTGCGTTTAATGTTGCTACTCTTTATCAACAAAATTTATTATGCGCGAATGTTTTCAAGAATTTGGATTAACGATTGATAAGACTTCTGTTGATAAAGTATTATCGACGATATTTCTCTTTGCCGTGATAATTTGAAGTATCCTTGCGATTGTATATCTATGCCTGTCGCGGTGTGTCTAAGTCTAAGATTAATAAAATTAATTTAAGCGTTCTTTATGAACGTTATGAAGCTAAGCTTGTTTCGCAGAACTTGATTTGAGTTTGGTGGAGTTATTGTGCCTTTGGTTGGATACATTTCAGGGTAATATAAATGCCACCTTGTTTTTTTGTGACAATTTTTATCGCCGATAGTTTTCAGCTTTCGGTTGTTTCATCGGTCTATTCCAATTTGTTTTAAATTCTTACAGATTCATATTTTCCAATTTTTAGCATACTAGCGATTTTATATCAAAACACTTTCTCTTTCCGTGTCTTCTTATATTTTGAACATTTTTTTCTCCATTCTTTACTGCTTATCAATCTTCTTTTTCAACTTTCTCTACAGCATCCTGCAGTTCTTCGCCATTTTCAGCTTTCACCACACAGGCGATTGCCGCCACTTTGTCTCCGTCATCAAGCCGCACCAGACGCACGCCCTGCGTCTTCCTGCCTATAACAGAAATACTGTTTACTCTAAGTCTTATCGTTATGCCGTTTTGGGTTATTATCATTACCTCTTCATTGTCATTTGCTTTTTTAATGCCTACAATATTTCCGTTTCTTTCTGTCGCCTTCATATTTATAACGCCACGTCCTGCCTTTCTCTGCAGACGATGTCCCGCTCTTTTCTTCAGATGATACTTGCCTACTTTTGTTCTTTTGCCATAACCGTTTTCGGAGATCGAAAGGAAAATATCGTCAGGGGAAAAAACTTCCATGCCTATAACTTCGTCGCCTTTCTCAAGCCTTATCCCCTTTACGCCCTGACCGGTTCTACCTATCGCTCTTATATCACTCTCTTTAAATCTAATAGCATTGCCTTTTTTTGTAGCTATTATAATTTCGGGGTTATTATTTATCGCTTTTACTTCCGTTAAAATATCGCCGTCTTCAAGTTTAATCGCTATTATGCCGCGTTTTATCGGGTTTATAAACTTGTCAAGCGCAATTTTCTTGATTGTACCGTTTCTCGTGCACATCAGCAGATATTCGTCTTTAATATCTTCAGGATTAAAAGATCTTATCGGAATCGCCGAGGTAATTTTCTCTTCTGCTCCCTGCAGCTGTAAGAGATTTACTATAGCTTTTCCTTTTGACGTTCTTGCTCCTTCCGGAATTTCGTAAACTCTCATCCAGTACAATCTTCCGCGCGTTGTAAAGAACAGCATATATGAATGAGAACTTGTAATAAATAAGTTCTCGACAAAATCTTCTTCTTTTGTGTTCATCGCAGTTATTCCGCGTCCGCCTCTGTGCTGTGTTTTGTAAGTGTCAAGCGATATGCGTTTAATATACCCGACATGCGACATTGTCACCGCAACTTCCTCTTCTTGAATTAAATCTTCAATATTGAAATCAGCTTCGGCGGTTTGAATTTGAGTTCTTCTTTTATCGCCGTACTTTCTCTTTATATCAAGGACTTCATTTTTAATTATATCCAAAACCATCCTAGTGTCCGACAGTATAGAACGAAGTTTCTCGATAAGTTTTATTACCTCTAAATATTCATCATCGATCTCTTTTCTCTTTAGTCCGGTCAGCTGACGAATTTTCATTTCTAAAATAGCTTCAGTCTGAATTTTAGTTAAGCGGAATTTTGACATCAAACTTACACGCGCATTATCCTCATCGGCAGATTCTTTTATAATTTTGATAACAGCATCAATATTGTCAATCGCTATTTTTAATCCTTCTAAAATATGCGATCTTGCTTCGGCTTTCTGTAAGTCAAATTTTGTTCTTCTTACAATAATAACTTTTCTGTGTTCAATGTGATGTATTAAAATTTCTTTAACATTCATCACTTTAGGTCTATTGTTTACAAGCGCAAGCATTATAACACCGAAAGACGACTGCATCTGGGTGTGTTTGTACAACTGGTTTAAAACAACCTGCGTATTTGCATCCCTTTTAATTTCAATGACTATTCTTATACCGTCGCGGTCAGATTCATCGCGTAAATCTGCAATGCCGTCAATCTTTTTATCTTTTACCAAACCAGCAATGGAAGTTATAAGATTTGCTTTATTTACCTGATAAGGAATTTCATTTACTATAATGGCTTCTCTGCCGCTTTTAACTTCTTCTATTTCGGTTTTGGCTCTGATTTTTACTGAACCTCTGCCTTTTTCCATATAGTCTTTAATGCCGCTCTTTCCTAAAATTATTGCGCCTGTCGGAAAGTCAGGTCCCTTAATATATTTTGCAATTTCTGAAACTGAAAGCTCTTCATCGTCAATCAAAGCTGCCAACGCATCGCTGACTTCTACTATATTATGGGCAGGAATATTTGTAGCCATACCTACGGCAATACCTGCAGAACCGTTAATCAAAAGACTGGGAAGCTTTGTGGGAAGTACCGCAGGTTCTTTTAAAGAACCGTCATAGTTAGGAATAAAATCAACAGTATTTTTATCTAAATCTACAAGCATTTCATCGGTAATCACATCCATTCTCACTTCGGTATAACGCATAGCAGCGGCAAAATCGCCGTCTATGCTTCCGAAGTTTCCCTGACCGTCAATCATCGGATACCTTAAAGAGAAATCCTGCACCATTCTGACCATGGCACCATAAACTGCAGAATCGCCGTGAGGATGGTATTTACCCAGCACATCTCCGACGATCCTCGCTGACTTTTTATATGCGGTATTATGCTTTAACCCCATTTCTTTCATCGCATAAAGTATTCTTCTGTGAACCGGCTTCAAGCCATCACGCACGTCAGGCAACGCTCTTCCGACAATTACGCTCATAGCGTAATCAATGTAAGAGTTTTTCATTTCATCTTCAATGTTTCGCGGAATAATGCTTACCGGCAATATTTCCTGTTCATCTTTTATGTTCTTTTCCTTTGGCATTTCCAACCTCTTATTTACATTCCTGAATTATGGAATCTGTTTTATTTGCTATACTTTCTTTTTATATCCGACTTATGTTTAAGATTCTATTTTATATCTTTTACCGTTATCTCTTAACTGCAAAGAAAAAGACATCATTATACAGCTTTCCTTCCTGCAATCTGATATTACTTCAATTATTCTCTATCCCTTAAAGGAACGGAGACAATACTTTGACATCCCTTTCTATCTTGAAAAATAAAAGGCTGGATATTTCGGGGACAACGTTCTCTTCAATATGACAGATGAAAAAAGCTAAAGTTTCCATCCCACCTGCTATAACATCTTTTCTATGTATTTATCCTCATCAGCATCAAATTTAAATTTCTTATTTTTTCAGGAATAACGGTAAAAGCAATCAAAGAAAATTAAATTCATTTTTCAACATATTTCTTTCTTATATTATTCCATTCAGTCAAATGAAAACCTTTAACTTCTGTAGAATTCTCAGCATCGCTTATCAAATTTTTTTGTATAACTTTTTAAAAAATCATCGTAACTATCTATAAACCTTAAATAATGTTTTAACGTAGTAATAATACCGTTTACTATTATATCTATATTTTGTAACCTCTTAAAATTTAAGAGGTATGAACTTTCAAAGGAACAAGCCATTTATCTTTGTATCTTTCAAAACGATTTAATAAAATTTCATATATTGAATATATTGCTATAACCGGCAATCTTGAACTCAATCTACATTCAAAATGCTCCGAAAGCATATCAGTTATCAAATTAATATTTAAGATTTTATTATTACCTAAGATTCGAGACTTTGTATTCTTAAAAAAGCTTCATCTATTTTTGACAATTTTATTAACCTAAAAAGCAAATATTTTAAATATTGTTCAGGGTTAGTCCCTTTTACTTCTATTTGCTCAAAAATATTTAAAAAACTATTTTTAAGTTCTTTATCTCTAATTTTTAAATTTTGTCCATCCTCTTTTGTCCATTTTATTTGTTTCCTTGTTGCCAGTGTTAAAAAAGCATTTTCTTTATTTGCATATTTGGGGAAATTATTTTTAAAAAATGGAGTTGTTACTCTTGTGTCCAACACTCTTGCAGAATAACCGTTAGCAAAATCAACTCTATGAAGACGTACATCTTGTTTTGGTGAAGAAATTTTTTTTATTAAACTTGTAATAATTGCAGAAATTAACGATTTGTTACATTCCATCTTTTTTATCATTACATCAATATCTTTTTGAATGTCATTCGGAATAGTTTTAATATTTAGCTTTCCGGCATCTTGATACAACTTTTCTAATATTATATTCTCTTTCATAAATAAAACTCTTGTTGAAAATCTGTCTTTCTCAACCTTTCCTCTGAAAGTTTTACATACTCCGAATTAATCTCAATTCCTAAATACTTCCTATTAAGTTTTTTAGCAGCTATACATGTAGTTCCGCTTCCACAAAACGGATCTAAAACTAAATCTTTTTTTTTGACAGTAATTTTATTAATTCTTGCACTATATACAACGGGATGTTTATTCTCTTTAGTTACTTCTACGGGGCTTTCAATCAAATCCCTTTTTATTGCATTACTCAAAATCTTAATAATAGTAAAACCATTTTTTTATTTGATTATTTCTACCACCATCCATTCCTCCGTATGCTTCCTTAAATACCTTTTATTTCGCCTTTCTGTACAAATAATATCGCTTCCTCTAATGCTTTTCTCGCATTTTGTTTTTCTAAGCCCGTCAATTTTGAATTTTCTATCATTCCAAAATATTTCTTACCAAGTCTTGATGATAGTTTAGAACTTAAATTTTTATTTAAGCTATCAAAATGCCGCAAATAATTATCTAAGTTAAAACAATAATCTTTAGATTTTACAAAAATGAAAAAAGGTTCAGTTGCTTGTATAAGTTTTCTTTTTTCCTGTCTGGGTGCAGGATTAAGCTTTGACCACATAATTTGATTGATTAAAAATACTTTCTTTACTCTCCGTTGCCCTTATTGCAAATTTATATGGTAATAATGCCAATGCACCGGTTTAGGTATTTATCGCCTAAATTGAAAACTATTGCTCCTGTCTTCTTAGTAACACGAACAGTCTCATAGAAAATTTCCATTAAACTGTCTAAATATTGGGTTTCCGTTTCTTCATTGCCTATCCCACATCCACCATTTCCATAATCTTTTTGTTGAAAATATGGTGGCGAGGTTATAACTAAATCTACAGTTTTATCAGGAATATTTTTTAAAATATATAAACTGTTTCCATAAATAATTCTATTGATAAAATTACTTTGTCCAATTGTTTCATTAACCGGAGATAAATTATAAATTTTTTTGCCTAACTGCATAATATTTTATTACTTCCAAGATAAGCGGTTTGATATCTAAATCTAAGTACTTTCTTATAGTTAGTTCTTGCCTCTTAAAAATCACAAATAATACATCTTCCGGTTTCTACCTCTCCTGATATTTTAACAATAAAATCAACATACTTTCTGTCTTAAAGAATAAAAACTGAATATTTCGAGGAATTCGTCCTCTCAATATTACACACAAAAAAAGCCAAATTTCCACTCATCGTTTAGAGGGGGGGGGAACAAAAACCGATTACTTTTCTTTTTTACTTCCGACACAGCATATCATATCGCGTCACTATATATCCAAATTTCTCACGTCAAGAGCATGCATCTGTATAAACACTTTTCTCGGTTCAACCTGATCGCCCATTAAAGTCGTAAACACCCTGTCCGTTTCGATGACATCTTCAAGAGTTACCTGCAAAAGTTTTCTGTTTTTTATATTCATTGTAGTCTCCCAAAGCTGTTCCGGGTTCATTTCTCCAAGCCCCTTATATCTCTGGATAGTAGCACCTTTATTACCTAACTCTCTTATAGTTTCAATAAGCTCTGTCGTAGAACACAGTTCGTAAATTTCTCCTTGAATTTTCTTTTCAGCGGCTTGAAGTCTGAAAACCGGTTTTGCGTGCGTTTCACTGTAATGTTCCAGATGCAAACCCTTTTCTTCAAGCTGCTCTGCAATATTATCTACACGCGGAAGTTCCCATAAATCTTTATATTCCGGCATCACTTCACCAGTTTTAAGATTTTCGGTAATTTCGGCAAGCTCACCTTGCGAAGCAAGAAGTTCTCTTCGTTTTTCAAGCAACTGATCCTTAAATTCTTTCCACTCTCTGTCGGAATAAATATACTCTACGTTGCCATCTTTCACCGCCCTGTAAAGTGGCAGTTTTCCCTCTTTTTTAAATCTGAGATATTCTTTCCAACTAACTCCTTTTCTCCACAGCTTTTTTAAGAGTATATCGAGTTCGCCTATATTTGCAACTATCTTGTGTAGCGATTCATTATCAATCTCTTTTATTTCTACGTCGTCTCGTATAAGCGACATTGACAATCCATCGAGCGCCTGCTGGAATAAGAATTTGTCAAGTTCTTCTTCAGAGTCCAAATATATCTCCTTTTTATTCCTTTTAACTTTATAAAGAGGAGGCTGCGCTATGTATATGTAACCTCTGTTCAAAAGCTGAGGCATCTGCCTGTAAAAAAATGTCAGTAGCAACGTTCTTATATGAGCGCCGTCAACATCGGCATCGGTCATAATAATAATTTTATGATAACGAACTTTATTAATATTAAAATCCTGTTCTTCCTTGCCTATACCCGCGCCTATTGCGGTAATCAGCGTTCTTATTTCATCGTTTGCAAGCATTTTCGTAAGGCGGGACTTTTCCACGTTTAAAATTTTGCCTTTTAAAGGAAGTATAGCCTGAAATGATCTGTCTCTGCCCTGTTTTGCAGAACCGCCCGCAGAATCTCCCTCAACAATAAACAGTTCTGTTTTTTGCGGATCTCTTTCGGAACAGTCCGCAAGTTTTCCAGGAAGAGATGCCGAATCAAGCGCACCTTTTCTTCTTGTAAGTTCCCTTGCTTTTCTTGCGGCTTCTCTTGCTTCCGCAGCGTTAATTGCCTTATCTAAAATCTGACTTGCAATGCCCGGATTTTCTTCTAAAAAAGTTGTAAGCGCATCGCTGACAACAGATTGCATTATGCCTTCAACTTCAGAATTTCCCAATTTTGTTTTAGTCTGACCTTCAAACTGAGGATTTTGAACTTTAATCGAGATAATGGCAGTGAGTCCCTCGCGGATATCCTCGCCGGAAAGTTTTAAATCCTTAATTTTTGAAACTTCATTTTTCTTGATATACTCGTTGACTGATCTCGTCAAAGCAGAGCGAAATCCCGACAAATGAGTTCCGCCCTCTACAGTGTTTATATTATTTACGAAAGTAAAAATATGTTCGTTATAGGAATCATTGTACTGCATTGCAATTTCCACATATACATCGTCTTTTTCTTTCACAAAATAAATAGGATCTTTATTAATAACATTTCTATTTGTATTCAAATACTGCACAAAAGTCTTTATACCACCGTTATAATCAAAAATATGTTCCTTATCGTCTCTTTCATCTGCGATTCTGATATGCGTACCCGCATTCAAAAACGCAAGCTCTCTCAACCTGTTTGCAAGGGTATCAAATGAATACGTCATTACTGAAAAAATTTCCGGATCGGGATGAAATGTAATTTTAGTACCTCTCTCTTCCGTTACGCCGGATTCTTCAACAGGTCCCAAAGGCTTGCCCTTTGAATAATTCTGTACGTAAACTTTCCCGTTGCGATAGACTTCAACCTTAAGTAAATCGCTTAACGCATTCACGCACGATACGCCTACGCCATGAAGACCGCCTGAAACTTTATATGAATTTTTATCAAATTTACCGCCTGCATGCAGCTTGGTAAGCACTATTTCCAAAGCTGACACGCTCTTAAATTTCGGATCAGGGTGCGGATCAACAGGAATTCCGCGCCCGTCATCGATCACCGTTATAGAATTGTCAGAATGAACGGTAACGTCAATATTTTTACAATATCCCGCAAGAACTTCATCTATCGAATTGTCAACAACTTCGTAAACAAGATGATGCAGTCCCTGACTGCCTGTAGAACCGATGTACATAGCAGGCCTTTTACGCACCGCTTCTAATCCCTCTAGAATCTGAATATTAGACGCGCTATAACCGTCCTTTTCAGAACTTTCATTCTTGACTTCTTCATTTGCCATGAAAGACCCTCTTGATGTTATTCAATTTTTCTACTCGAAATATAAGATATACTATTTTATCTCTACTTTTATATTCTTTATTTTTGAACTGCCGATATACTGGTTTAACTTTTTTATTATTTCCTTTTTGCGAGCTGTGAGCTCGAAGCTTGCAGTTGAACTCTGCGTCTGTGCAAAAATCGTGCCGCTTTTATATCCGCTTATTTCAATGCCGCTTATACCTACCTCTTTCTCCCAGATTTTTCTTACAGTAAAAAAATCTTCGTCTAAACCCAGATTTTTCTTTAATAAACTAATTATTTCCTCAGACCGCGTCCAAGACACTTCTATACTCTCATCGGCATCACGACGCAAAGATAGTTTTCATCCGTTTCAGGATATATTACCGCAGGATTTAAAGAATTAGTAAATTCAAATATCGCTGAATCTTTATCAATGTTTTGGAAAATTTCTTTTATAAAATCAGGATTAAAATTAATCTCTACCGGATCATTTTTATATTCAATTTCAAGTTCGGTTTCACCTGAACCGATTCCAGCTGATGAAGCTGAGATTTTCAAAAGATCTTGACTGAAACAAAACTTCACTGCCGACGATCTGTCTGATGAAAGACGGTTATCGGTCAAAAGAGACATCTGTTTTACCGCAGTAAGCGCATTTTTTACGTTAAGTTTTACCTTTAAATCTGATTTTTTAGGTATAACCTGCTCATAGTTTGGAAATGCCCCTTCTATAAGCGTTGAAAGTAGAGTTACATCGTTGATTTCTGCAGAAATCCGATTGTCTGAAATGCCTATTTTTATGTCTTCATAGTTTATATCTAAAGAAAGAAGTCTTAATACGTCATTTACTGCTTTTGTCGGAACGATGGCTTTTTCTTTTATTTCTGCTTGTGTTATATTAGCCTTAATATAAGCAAGTCTCCTGCCGTCTGTGGCAACTATTTCAAGTTTGCCGTCTCCAAGTACAAAGTAAACTCCGTTCAAAACGTATCTCTGTGAATCTCTTGACGCTGCAAAAACAGTCTTTTTGAGCATTGAGGCAAATATTTCCCTTTTAATCGTAAAATTGTTGTTTTCAGGAGGTTCTGGTATCACGGGGTATTCTGTTTTTGAAATTCCCATAAGATTAAATTTTGATTTTCCGGATTTAATATTTATCTGATTTGTTTCATCGGCTTTAATTTCTATTTCATCGTCAGCAGAAAGCTCTTTTATAATATCTGCAAATCTCTTAGAGGGTATCGTAATTCCGCCGTCTTCTGTTATTTCTCCCTTAATATAACACTGTATGGCTATTTCAAGGTCAGTAGATGAAAGTTTTATTTTATCCCTTTCGGTTTCGAATAGGAAATTTGACAAGGCAGGAAGTGTATTTTTAGATGGTGTTACTGGAGATACTATCTGAATTCCTCTTATTAATTCTTCTTTTCCACAAATTACTTTCATTTACCTTCTCCTAAATTTCCATAAAAGTATATTAGTTACTATAATGTCCTGTATATTGTTGATAAGTCTTTTTGAATGCTGAAAAAAATATAATTATCAAACAAAATTTATAAAAATTTAATGAGGATAACTATATTAATAAAACAATGAAGTTATTATAATTATTAGTTTACTTTTGTATTATACCAATTTTTTATGTTTTATGCACAGAGTTATTCTTCTTATTGCTCGTTTCGTATTTTTTTGATAGTCTTATTAATTTTAGCGTTGAAATATGGATCGGAATCCATTTTTTCTTTTATTTTGTTGCAGGCGTACATGACGGTTGAGTGATCTCTTCCACCGAATGCTTCGCCTATAGTATTGGTTGAAAATTCATCGGTTAGCGTTCTTGCAAGATACATTGCGATTTGTCTTGGAAATGCAACGACGTCTGTCCTGCGTTTTGATTTCATATCTCTTATTTCTATGTTGAAATCGTCGGAAATGGCTTTTTGTATATTTTCTATTGTTATGTGTTCGGAGTTGTCTGTTCTAATGATGTCTTTGAGCATTTTTTGTGCGGAATCTACAGTTAAAGGTATTCCTGTAAATGCTGAAAAAGCTGTTATTCTCAGAAGTGATCCCTCAAGCTGTCTTATGTTTGACTTGATCTGCGTTGCTATATGTAAAATAATATCGTCGGGGATATATATTTTTTCTTCTTCGGCTTTTTTGCGTAAAATTGCGATTCTTGTTTCTAAATCCGGCGGCTGTATATCTGCTATAATACCCCATTCAAATCTTGAAATGAGTCTTTCTTCAACATCTTTAAGCTCTTTAGGCGGTCTGTCGGAAGAAATGACTATCTGCTTTTTTAAATTAAAGAGATTATTAAACATGTGGAAAAATTCTTCCTGTGAGCCTTCCTTGCCTACCAGAAACTGTATGTCATCTATCAATAAACAGTCCAAACTTCTGTATTTGCTTTTGAAAAATGATACTTTATCAAACCGTATTGACTCTATAAATTCCGTGACAAATTTCTCACAAGTGACGTAAAGAGCTTTTAGTCTTGATCTTGGCGTTGACTGTTTTATGTGATTTCCTATGGCGTTTAATAAATGCGTTTTGCCTAGTCCTACTCCGCTGTAAAGAAATAAAGGGTTAAACTGTTTGCCGGGATTTTTTGCAACCGCTTCGGAACATCCATGTGCGAATCTGTTTGAAGCGCCGACAACAAATCCGGAAAAAACGTATTTAGGATTTATCTGATCTTTCTGTATTATCGGCACTTGAACATCTTCATGGTCAGGCATATCTTCAACTTTTTTTATTATATCGGATATATTTTGCTGTGGTTTTAACTCTAAAACTATTTGTTGTCCGCATGAATCGGACAAAATTTGCTCGATATTTTTTTGTTGGTTGCTTGTTATCCACTGCGAAAAATAGATATTTGGCACTTCTAAAGTAAAAATATTATTTTCAAGTGTTAGAGGTTTTATAGGTGAAATCCATAGATTATAAGTTTCAGGGGTTACGGACAGTTTAATATTGTTTATGACTTTTTGCCATAAATCAGATACGGAAATTTTCATATAATCCTCAAGTTATTTACAACTTAAACAATTTAATCAACAACAGAAAGGAATTAAGCGGTTTTTAATGAAAAAAAGAAGCTTTTATACACTATAAATTATATGCTTTCTATTATATATTTTCTCGTTTCGTCTGTCAAGCGTAAGAAATTTGGAATTGAAAACTTGTCAGGTCTTAAAAATGGGTCTAAAGCGCAGGTGTTGAGAACATGAGCGGCTTTGCTCTTTTCTAAATTTTTAAATGAACTTAAACAGTTTAGAATTGTCTTCCTTCGCGTTTTGAAAGCATGTTTTACAAAATCAAAAAAAATGGGATCGGGTGGCTCTGGCACTTTATTTGTAAGTTTTATAACGGAAGAGATAACTTTCGGAGACGGGCTGAAACATCTAGGCGCAACGTCAAATAAGATTTTGCAATCGGCATAATATGAAGTAAATATTGAAATATAACCGTAAGCTTTGCTGCCCGGCCGGGCAGCAAGCCGCTGTATGACTTCTTTTTGAAGCATAAAAACGGCAGTAGTCCAGTTTTTTAGAGGCAGGATTTTTTGAATTATTGCCGTGCCGACATTGTACGGAAGATTGGAAATAATTTTAAGTTCGGTGTTTGGGATATTGCATTTGAGAAAATCCGCATTTATAATTTTGATATTCCGTGCACCGTGAAAAGAAAAATAATGGTTTAATTGCTGGGACAGAACCGCGTCTGTTTCAACTGCGGCTAAATATTTAACCTGTAACTGTATAATCTTTGTTAAAATGCCTTTGCCTGGTCCGATCTCAAGAACTTTGTCGTATTTCTCTAAATTTGCGGCTTTAATGATGTTATTTGCAATGTTATTGTCTATTAAAAAGTTCTGTCCGTCTTTTTGATGCATACTTTTTCCTATATATATTATGCTTGAAATCAAGAAAAGGTTTTGTTTTTGTCGGGTTTTCAGATTATCAGAGAATTTGGAAAACTGTTTTTCTGAGGATCTTCGTCTCTAACATAGCGGAAATTATATTCCAAGACAGGCTTGGAATATTAGAGTAAATAAATTCACTTTCGGGCTTAACTACTTGCGAACAATCTGCCTATACCTAATCTCAGCAAATCGCTGTATGTCGCAAAAAGGAAAATGCCTATCATGAGAATCAATCCTGTTGTATTATAAACTTGAACAACTTTTGTGCTTATCTGTTTTCTTATAATTCTTTCGACAAGAAATAATAATATCATCCCGCCGTCAACCATAGGAATAGGGAAAAGATTGAATAGTCCCAAAGCAACTGATATAACTGCAATTAATCTTAAATAATCCTGCATTCCCATTTTTGCAGCGTTTGCCATAACCTGCATAATGCCTATAGGTCCTGAAATTTCTGGCTTTTCCAGCGATATAACTTTATCCGCAAGATATACAACAGGCACAATCGTGTTAACTATTGAGGTTTCAACTCCGAGATATATGGATTCCAAAACTCCCGCTTTTATTTTTACCGGAGTTATACCTATTGTTCCTATCCCTGTTACAGTGTTTTTTGCAACAATCATGTTTAATTCAAAAGAACTGTCTCCTCTCTCTATTAAAAAAGAAGTTTGTTTATTCGCTTTGTCTTTTAAATTGGCACTCAGATCATTCCATGTATTTATTTCAACAGAATCTATTGATTTTATTTTATCTCCAGGCATAATTCCAGCAGTTTCGGCAGGATAATTTTTGACTACAGCGCCTACGGAAAGATCTGCAGGTATCTTTACCACGCCCCATATATTAAAAATAAGAGCAAAAAGAAAAACAGCCAAGATATAATTTGAAAAAGGACCTGCAAATGATATCAATATTTTTTTATACCATTTAAGAGATAAGTATTCTCCATCGCCGCCTGTGGCTTCTTCAGGATTTTCACCTGCCATTATAACAAATCCGCCGAAAGGAATAATCTTTATGCAGTATTTTGTGCCGTTATAGGTGTGTTTTATTAAATCTGGACCGAAACCGAAAGAAAAAGTTAATACTCTGACTTTACACATTTTTGCAGCAAGAAAATGTCCCAGCTCATGCATAAAAATTAAAAATCCAAATCCAACCGTAATACCAAGTATCTGAAGAATTATAGTCATTTATATTTCCTACGTTTAAATTAAATAGCTTGCTAAGCATTATAGCATGTTTTATCTGGAATGAAAATGCTTCTAAAATACGCTTTTGAATTCTTTCTGAAATGAAAAGTGGAAAAAATCGTTTACTTGCCTATACAAAAAGTGGAAAAAATCGTGTCTAAAATATCCTGCTTCACATTTATTCCTAAAATTTCGTTTAATGCTGTTTGAGCGTTTAGAGCTTCAAAACAGGCAATTTCATCTGCATCTTTTGCATATATCGCCTGTTTTGTTCTTATTAGGGATTCTAAAGTGTTTTGCAGCAGAATAAAATGACGGGAATTTATCATTAAATAATCATTTTGGGACTCTGAAAAACCGGCGATTTTTATAATTTCGTCTAATAGGTCAGCAATTCCCACTCCTGTTTTAGCGGAGATTTTTACCTCCGCCTTATTCTCTCTGTTTAGAAGGGAGGATGAAAGAAGAGGGGGTAGATCACTTTTGTTTAATGCGCATATAATGGGTATATTCAAATCGGACTTTTTTAAAAAATCTGCTATTTTGACGTCATTGCAGTCCGTTTCCGAAGCGGAATCAAATACCCATATTAATATGTCAGCTTTGCAGACAGTTTCTCTGGTTTTTTCCTGCCCTAAGATTTCTATTAAGTTTTCAGCGTGATCTCTGATGCCTGCGGTATCTGTGATTGTAAGAGGAATGCCGCAGCAGTCTATTGTTTCTTCAACGGTATCTGTTGTAGTTCCTGCAATATCTGTGACAATCACTCTGTTTTTGCCTAAAATTGCATTGAGCAGCGACGATTTGCCGGCATTGGGTTTGCCTATAATTGCGACTTTTATTCCATGCTGTAAAATTTTCCCCGTTTTATGAGAATTTAAAAGATTTTGTACATCTTTTGTGCAAGAATCAAGCCTTGAGAGTTTTTCAGTGTGCGATAAAAACATAATATCTTCGTCGGGATGGTCTAGATTCGCTTCCATAAAAGCAATAAGATTTGTAACAGCATCTCTGATGTTTTTTATTTTTGAAGAGAATTCTCCCGAAAGACTGTTTAAAGCGGCTTTTGCGGACATTTCTGTTTTGCTTGTTATCAGAGCGCATACGGCTTCCGCTTCCGCAAGGTCCATTTTGCCGTTCAAAAATGCTCTGTAGGTAAACTCGCCGGGTTCTGCGGGTCTTGCGCCGTTTTTATATAAGAGATTTAAAATTTCATTTATTATTACGGGATTTCCGTGCGCTGCGATTTCTACTAAATTTTCGCCGGTATATGTATGAGGCGCTTTAAAAAAAGTACACAGCACTTCGTCTTTTTTTTCTATTCCGTCTGTAATGTACCCGTGCTTAACTTGTTGTTCCGGTTTAGAATGAGTTTTAAATATTTTGTCTATAATCTGAAATGAGTTTTCACCGGACAGACGGATAACTGCTATTGCAGATTTTCCGGCGGTAGTTGATAAGGCGGCGATAGCATCTTCTTTTAAGTAATTCATAATGGCATATTTAACTGTAAGGTTTTCAGACCGGCAGAGCCGGGCGGTTTTTGAATTATTTTGACGTTTAAACAGGTCCGCATAACTGTTTATTTACATCTGCAGAAATTGCCGGAGAGAAAGATAATCTTTGCCTTGCTGCACATCTTTAGCAATTTTTGGAAAATGAATTTTTGCGTTAGAAACTTAGTCGTTTGCACCTGTCTTCTGCTTATCGCTCATTATATATAAGCGTATACAAACGTGCTTGTTAATACCGTACTTTATAGTTACTCAAAATAAGAATTTGTGCGTTTTTACTCAGTTGTACATAATGAGCGAAAGCAGCGTGATAATAATAAAAGGAAGCAACCTCAAAATTATAGTTTTAAAATTCCTTTTTTGGGAAAATTCATAGCTGACAAACAAAATGAGAGCTGCTGTTAAATAAATCGAGAGCAGCACAGCCGCCAGATATATAAGCGAAGAAATAATCAAGAAATATTTGTCCTGATTTTTCTTTAATCCTTCGGTGTCCTGCATTGTATAGATAAATATTGAAATCGAAGCAAACAGCATAGCCAGAAGAGTTGTGAATGAAAATCTTATGCAAGTTCCGGTTATCAGACCTAAAGAAAAAATCACTAATGTTTGAAAATTCGGCTTTTGCATAAAATTTTTCTCAATAACAGCAACCGCCGGGACATTTGTGTCTGCGGTTGGGGGCAGACGGACAGAAATCTGCGGCACTATGACTTGTCGAGGATGTCGTCGATGCGAAACTTGAAAACTGTTTTATGACTTCACTGCTTTTGCATTGAGGGCATTCCGTATTTTCGCTGCCGCAAACGAGCATCTCAAATTTTTCATTGCATTTTTTACATATAAATTCAAATAACGGCATACTGCACCTCGCTTTTATAAGTTGTTCTGTCTTTTGTTTTTTGAAGAATTTTTAAAATTTGGACGACTTTTGCCGACAGTACTTTCATTTCCTTTAGCAGGTTCAACGAAAACTTTTTTTCCTTTAATATTGCTTGAATGCAAAGCGTTAATTATATCGACAGCATATTCCTGCGGAACTTCAACAAATGAAAATGCGTCTAAAATTTTAATATCCCCTATCAGACCGCTGTTTATTCCTGTTTCACCCGTAATAGCGCCTACAAAATCTCCGGCTCTTACACCATTTTTTTTACCTATGTTGATAAACAGTCTTGTCATGCTGTACTTGTTTATGTTTTCTGAAATATCGGCTTTTTGTTCCTGCTCTCTCTTTTCTGAAGCAAACATAATTTTTAAGAGAGTTGCCGCAACGTCTAACGAAGTAATTTCGTTTGAAATTAGAGATTCTGCCATTCTGGCGTATTTTTCAAGGTCTTTTTCTTTTAAAACTTCTTTTATTTTATCAAGTATTATCGTTTCTTTTGTATTTTCAACATCGGCAAGCGACGGAACCTGCATTCTTTTGATATTTGCTTTCGTATATCTTTGAATATCTCTTAATTTATAAATATCTTTTCCTGAAACAAAACTGTACGCTTTGCCGGCTTTTCCGGCTCTGCCGGTTCTTCCGATTCTATGCACATAGTCTTCATCATCTTTGGGAACGTCAAAATTAAAGACCATATCTATGTCATCAACGTCTATGCCTCTTGCCGCAACGTCGGTAGCTATAAGAAGTTCTATTGAACCGTTTCTGAATTTTGTCATTACTTTGTTTCTTTGGGACTGATTCATATCGCCGTGAATTGCGTCGGCACAATAGCCTCTTGCCTGAAGCGAGGAGGTAACTTCATCAACTCTTTTCTTGGTATTGCAGAAAACAAGCGAAAGTTTGGGATCATACATATCGAGGCATCTTGTGAGAGCCTCAAGTTTTTGGTGTTCTTTTATGTCGAAATAATATTGTTCAATAGAAGGAACCGTTAATTTTTCGCTTACAACTTTTATAGTTTCGGGACTGTGCTGGTATTTTTTAGTAAGAGACAGAAATTCTTTAGGCATCGTAGCTGAAAAAAATACGGTTTGTCTTCCTTCAGGAATACTTTTAAGAATTAATTCTATATCGTCTCTGAAACCCATGTCGAGCATTTCATCGGCTTCGTCTAAAATTATAGTTGAAGCAGTGTCAAGTTTTAATGTTCTGCGTTCCAGATGATCTATGACTCTGCCGGGCGTTCCTATTACAATTTGCGCTCCTTTTGAAAGAGCTGTCATCTGTCTTTGAATAGGCTGCCCGCCGTAAACCGGCACTATGCTAATGCCTTTTTTGTATTTTGAGAAAAGCTTTAATTCTTCCGCGACTTGTATTGCAAGTTCTCTGGTAGGGCATAAAATTACCGCCTGAACGACTTTATTTTTTGCATTGGTTTTTTCTAAAACAGGAATACCGAAAGCTGCTGTTTTCCCCGTACCCGTTTGAGACTGTCCTATAATGTCTATGCCGGTCATCATTTTAGGGATTGACAGACTCTGGATAGGAGTAGCCTCTTCAAACCCCAGATCTTCAACTGCTTTAAGTATTTCGTTTGATAGATTTAATTCATTAAATTTTAATGTTGTCATTATTTTTCTGCATTCTTCCGGAGCAGATCTCCTTTTTTTTGATTGCCTCTCAAAAACAGAACCGTATACTGAAAAAACTCAATCCGGTGTTTCTTGCGGATTCTGCTGCCAAATTAAAAAACACTGAAGATATTAAAGCAAATTGTGAATAATACTTTTGAATACCGGCGGATACCTGAATTTATCGTTCCGGATTTGACTTGGAACGGACAGTGTATTTCAACACTTTTTCAACTTCTGCTAGGTCTGTATCCGTAGCGGCACATCCGTCTTTTGTAAGCGGCACAAACTGAACTGCCACATTTTCATCTTTTAGCATTTTAAATGCCTGATTTCCTTCAAAGAAACAGGCAATGCCGACTATAGCTTCCGGTTTTTGCTTTCTTATAATCTTTTCAATCACTCTGCCGCCTTTTACGATATACAAGTCCCGATAATTTAATTTTCTTATAAGTTTAGTTATGTCGCTTATCTTGCAGCCGCCGCATTCTGTGCAAATATAACAGCTGCCTTTTTCAACAGTAGCGCAAACCGCAGCATTTCTCATGCAATGCGGGACAAAAACAATGCGTTTGTTAAATGGAACAGAGGCGAATTTGTTCACCTGAAGTTTGTTTTGCTTATATGCAAAAGTTTTATAGATTTGTTCTTTGCTTTTTTGGGGGAACTTGCATAATTTCATATAGAATATTATATAAAATATTGATTGAAAAAGCTAGATGTAATATCGTACGATCGTACGAATGCAAAATGCGGGGTTTTAAGAATCTAGTGCATACCGGATTGTATTATGACAGCAAAACAGATAAAAAATGTTTCTGTTCTGTTGAAGTATAATTTAATTCTAGTAGAACTTTAGAACATACAAAAGGAAAGGAAAAGTTGAAATGACTGCAAATTTTTCTTCTGTCGCTTGCTCAATACTATGTCTGCAGCAAAAGGCAAAAATGGAAAATGTAAAGAGCATCGTTTTAAGTTGTGAGGAAAGATAAAAAATGATAAAATAAATAAGCAAAAGGTAAAGATGAAAAATGTCTTAATTGAGAAAACGGACAGCACATTAAAACAGACAATGAAAGAATTTGAATATATCAAAGGATAAAAAAGAAAAATGTATAAGCGTAAATATTTCAAAATTGCAGAATTAGTAAATCAGTTTTTTTATGAAATATTTAAAAAGAAAAGGAAAATTAAAAAATGAGCAATAAAGAAGACAGCATAAATATTCCCTTAGTACATAAAGGCAAGGTTAGAGATGTTTATGATTTGGGGCAGAGCTATTTAATTGTTGCTTCCGATAGAATTTCAGCTTTTGATTATGTTATTCCAACAATAATTCCGGATAAAGGCAGAATCCTTCACAAACTTTCAATATTTTGGTTTGATTTTATTCAAGGGATAGTTCCAAATCACATTATTACCGGAAATTTTGAAAGTTTTCCGCCGGCGCTTAAACAGTACGAGTATTTGCGCGACAGGTCAATGATAGTGAAAAAAGCAAAGAGAGTTGACATAGAATGCATTGTCAGGGGGTACCTTGCGGGGTCGGGGTGGAAAGAATATCAAAAGTCTCAAACCGTATGCGGCATAAAACTTCCTAGCGGGCTTAAAGAATCTTCAAAACTACCGGAGCCTGGTTTTACTCCGTCAAGCAAAGAAGAGGTCGGAAAACATGACGAAAATATCTCTTTTGAAGAAATGGTAGAAAGAGTAGGAAAAGATACTGCTGAAAGTTTGCGGAGAATTTCGCTTGAATTATATAAAAAGGTAAGTGAGGATTCTTTTTCGAAAGGCATAATACTTGCGGATGCAAAACTGGAATTTGGTTTTTACGACAACCAGCTGATACTTATAGATGAAATTTTTACTCCCGATTCGTCGAGATTTTGGGAGACCGGCAAATATGAAGAGGGGAAACCGCAGGACAGTTTAGATAAACAGTATGTAAGAGATTATCTTGAACGCATAAAATGGGATAAATCGTCACCGGCTCCGGAACTTCCGAAAGACGTTGTTGAAAAAACTATGGAGAAATATGTCAGCGTATATGAGAAGCTGACAGGAGTGAATTTCTGATGTTTGAGATAGAGATTCGTACAAAAAAGGGTTTTAAAAATTCGCACGGAGAACATGTCTTGTCCGACATTTCCGGTATCGGCATTAAAGGCATAACAGAAGTTGAATATTTCCCGCTGTATGTCATCGACGGCGGGATAACTTCCGCAGAAGTCGGAACAATAGCTTTGGAGTTATTGAGCGATAAAATAACCGAGACTTACATCTGCCGTTATAAAGAGCAGAGCGTTGGGAAGTCCCTAAAGACCGAATCCTCCGCCGGCATA
Organism: Endomicrobium sp.; assembly: GCA_031260705.1. Taxonomy (GTDB): domain Bacteria; phylum Elusimicrobiota; class Endomicrobiia; order Endomicrobiales; family Endomicrobiaceae; genus Endomicrobiellum. Next base: position 114,475 of record JAISLA010000003.1, read on the forward strand.
GATGTCTCAGAAACGGCGGCTTGCGCCGATTCCGCAATTCTTCCGCACTCCGCTTTTTTTGTCATAGAGGTTTGGTACAAAAAAGGCGTTACTGATACGGTTTCCGAAAGCGTAATAAAAGCTGTAAAAGATTTGGGGATTGAAAAAGAAATTAAAGTTAAAACGGGACATAAATATTATCTTTACGGTAAAGTTTCACAGGCAGTTTTAAATGATATAGCTACAAAATTGTTGGCAAATACGTTGGTACAGGAGTATGTTGCGCAATAAATGAAATGTATAACTGATTGTAAAATTATTGAAATCTTAAATCTTTCCGATGAACAACTGATTGAGTTGAGCAGAAAAAATGTTCTTTCGCTGTCGCTTGAGGAAATGAAAACGGTTCAAAACTATTTTAAAAAACTTAAAAGAAATCCTACCGATGTTGAAATTGAAACGCTAGCTCAGACTTGGAGTGAGCACTGCAAGCATAAAACGCTGACGGGAATAATAGAATATACCGAAGAGAAAAACAGTAAGAAGACAAGAAGAATATACAATAATCTTCTCAAAGAAACTATTTTTAAAGCTGCGGTTGAATTAAATAAAAAGTGGTGTCTGTCTGTTTTTAAAGACAATGCTGGAGTTATTGAATTCGATTCTGAAAACGGTATTGCTTTTAAAGTTGAGACGCATAATCATCCGTCAGCTCTTGAGCCGTACGGCGGTTCTGCGACGGGTATTGGTGGCGTTATAAGGGATATTTTGGGAGTTGGTCTTGGAGCAAAACCTTTGGCTAATACCGATGTATTTTGTTTTGGAGATCCGGATACGGAATATTCAAAAGTGCCAGAAGGAATGCATCATCCTAAAAGAATAGCCAAAGGCGTTGTGTCAGGTGTCAGGGATTACGGGAATAGAATGGGTATTCCTACCGTAAACGGAACAGTCTGTTTTGACGACGGCTATATGGCAAATCCGCTTGTTTACTGCGGAACTATGGGAATAATACCGAAAGATAAAATAGAGAAAAAGGTCAATTCCGGCGACTTAATTTTAGTTGTCGGAGGAAGAGCGGGCAGAGATGGAATACACGGAGCGACGTTTTCTTCTGTGCAGCTTGATCAGGAATCTGACGTAAGCGCTGTTCAGATAGGCAATCCTATAATTGAGAAAAAAGTTTTGGATACTCTAATTAAAGCGAGAGATTTAAATCTTTACAGGTCGGTTACCGACTGCGGTGCCGGCGGTTTATCCAGCGCTGTAGGAGAACTCGGAAAAAAAACGGGTGCAGTCGTTTATCTTGATAGAGTGCCGCTAAAATACGACGGGCTTTGTCCATGGGAAATATGGATTTCAGAAGCACAGGAGAGAATGGTTTTTGCTGTTCCTCCAGAAAATAAAGAGAAAATCGTAGAAATATTTGAAAGGGAAAATGTCGAGGCTGTTTTTATTGGAGAATTTACGGCTGACGGAAAACTTACTCTTATATATGAAGGCGATGTTGTGACAAATATAGATATGGAGTTTCTGCATAACGGAGTTCCCAAACCTACAAGACCTGCGCTTTGTAAAATAAAAGAAGAAAAAATACAAAAGCCTGTTGAGATGAGTTCTTCTGAAATTTCAGAAGCTTTGAAAGCTTCGCTTTCGGATTTGAATGTCTGTTCTAAAGAATGGATTGTAAGACAGTACGACCATGAAGTGCAGGGGCAGACTGTTATAAAGCCGTTTCAAGGAAATAATGTTGAAGTGTCAGGACCGGGCGATGCAGCCATTATTTTTCCCTACACTGTTGTCAGGGGTACAAAGAAAGGCATTGTTTTATCTAACGGTATAAATCCGCAGTACGGAAAAATAAATACTTATAAAATGGCGGCGTCTGCAATAGAAGAGGCTTTGAGAAATGCGGTTGCTGTCGGGGCCGATATCGAAAAAATGTCGCTGCTGGATAATTTTTGCTGGGGAAATCCTGACGAGCCGGAGATTTTAGGAAGTTTGGTGCGGGCGGCAAATGCCTGTTATGATATGTCAAAATCTTTTGATGTTCCTTTTATATCGGGGAAAGACAGTTTGCACAATGAATATTCTATAGGCGGAAAAAAATATTCAATACCTCCTGCGCTTTTAATATCTGCGATGGGTGTTATTGAAAATGCCGCAAATACTTTTACAATGCCTTTAAAAAACGATGGAGATAAAGTATTTGTTTTGGGAACTACAAGAAACGAACTTGGCGGTTCAGTGCTTGCTAAAATAAAAAATATTAAATACGGTATAGTACCTGACGTGCATCCGCAGGAATCTAAAGACATTATGAAAAGGATTTACCGGGCGGCAAGTGAAAATTTAATAGAAGCCTGCCATGACTGTTCCGAAGGCGGGCTTGTGGTTGCAATAAGCGAAATGGCTTTTGCAGCGGGAAAGGGTGTAAAAATAGATATAGATGCTGTTAAAACGGGAAAAATAAAGTCGCAGGAAACAGAACTGACTGCGGCTGAAATATTGTTTTCGGAATCTAACGGCAGGTTTGTTGTCGAAGTAAAACCCGGAAACGAAGCCCGATTCGGAGAAATTTTAGAAGATGCGGTTTTTGCCGAAATTGGCTGCGTGAACAGCGATAAAGGAATAGTTTTTGAAAGTGAAAAGAACAAAATAAAAATACAGGAAGCTCCGGAAGTTCTTTTGAACTATTGGCGCAGTACTATCAACTGGTGATTTCTTTGCTGTTATCAGATGCGGGTCTGTATGCGATTTAGACTTGTTTGCGGTTGCCTTTCGCGCTGGAATGTGAGCATTTATTAAGAAGATTTGAGTTTATATCGGGATAAAATATGAAAAAAGCCAAAGTATTAATTTTAAGAACTGCAGGGACAAATTGCGACTGCGAAACACAGGCTGCTTTTGAATTGTCCGGAGCTGTTGCGGAACGTATACATATTAACGCTCTTATTGAAAAAAAAGATAAAATTTTTGAGTATGATATTCTGGCTTTTCCCGGCGGATTTTCTTACGGCGACGACATAGCATCTGGCAAAATATTGGCAAATGAAATCAAAAACAAACTCGGCGATAGAATTAAGAAGTTTGCTCTAAGCGGCAGGCCTATTATTGGAATATGCAACGGTTTTCAGGTTTTGGTCAAAATGGGACTGCTTCCCGATCCTGAACTTTTTGAACAGGTTTCCACTCTTTCTTATAATGACTCGGACAAGTTTGAATGCCGCTGGGTTTATTTAAAAACCGAAAAGAAAATTAAAAATGAATCTAACTGCGTTTGGACAAAAAATCTGCCTGATATCATAAGTCTGCCTGTAGCTCACGGCGAGGGAAAGTTTATTCCGGATGATAGGAAACTTTTGGACAGTTTAAATGAAAATAATCAGATAGTTTTCAGATATTCTTCAAAAGACGGCGGCAAACCGGAATATCCTTTAGATCCAAACGGTTCTGTAGATCAGATAGCCGGAATATGCAGTACGGCTGGAAATGTTTTCGGACTTATGCCTCATCCGGAAAGATATATTTTCGCTTTGCAGCATCCTGCCGGAGAAAGTTTTTGCAGAGGATACGGGTGGGGAAAAGTCATTTTCCAAAATGCCGTTGATTTTGTAAAGTAGCGGATAAAAAAATATCTCTGCTTTCAAAATTGCAGAAAAAGCAATATGTTGTAATTATTAACAAATAAAATTTATGTTGTTTGGAAGTGTTTATGAAAAAAATGATAACACTTTTAATAGCAGGATTAATATCGTTAACATTCTATGGAAAGCTGATAGTAAATCTCCTGCAACTATAAAAAAAGAAAATTCAAAACAAGTATTAAATAATGATAAAAAAACTGGTAACGAGCTTCCTAAAAATATTAAAGAAAAACCAAATCCAGAAATAATTGGTAAAACTTCGGAGACATTTTGGATATACAAATGCGCGAACGTTTTGTGAGAATACAAATGGTGGATAGTTGGGACAAATTATTATGCTGGGGCGGTATTAAGAAAAGAAAAACTATAGCTGGATTTGTTTGTGGCATAATAGTACCGCTAGCCCAGCCACCTGCTAATCCGTCTGCCCAACTACATCTAGCCGAATTCAGAGTATTTATTCCCGGGTTGCAAGACACCAAACTTTAGACTGTCAATTCGTAGATTTAGCTCTATACCATCTAGACCAAGGACTAACAATTCAAGAGCCGGTCATAGACCATCAATATGCACTTTTAAGCCGAGTTCAAGTTATAGTTTCAGAATCAATTTCTCAAGCCCGACTAGCTGAACTAGCTCAAGCCCTGCTGCGAGTAGCTTTATTAATCCAAGAGCAAGAATAAGTTCTAAATCAAGTCCAAGACTTTCAAAGATTACTAGAGCGAGAAATAGTTTATCGAAATATACCTCAAGAAGAACTTTTACGCTTAGCCCAAGATACTCAAACCTCATTCCTAATCCGTCTAGCCCAAATCTTAGATCGCCTATCCAAAGCCCAAAACCCTCAAGAATTTCAACGACGTTTAGGGGTAGTCCAAGTCCGTCTATTTTTAGCTTAATTAGACTGCCGAGTTCGCCAAGCTCCATTCATCCAAAACTCTTTAGCTCAGAGTCGGGTTCTATCTTCTATTACTACTATTAAGACTATGTCTGCTGAATTTCCAGCAGACAAAAAAGTCCTTTCAATTTTTAAAGAATTAAAATACAAAAAAGGGTAAAGAATTTGGTGGAAAAAGTGAAAAAAATATCTTTAATGGCAGGATTAATGATAATACCTGCGTGTGCAAAATCGAGAGAGTTATTAAGCAGTAATAAAGAGACTGGGATGTTGATATATTGAATTGTTCGCAAGCAAAAGAAGTAAAATTGGATTGGTATAATATAAATATTCCCTTTTTAGTATTTTTATGTGTGTGAGTCTGCTTTGTTCTTTATGCTTCTTTGTGTGTATTATTCTGGGTGAAAATGCGATAGATAAAGGAATTATAAATGAAAAAGTTGTTTATAATTATCTTTATGCTTTGTGCTTTTTGTACAGAATGTGGAAGCAGGATTATTTTGTGATTGGTGACACCATAGGTTAGATGAGTGTCGTGCTGAAAAGAGAGCGGTAGAAAAAAAGTATAACAACGAAACAGAATATCATAATGTTTGTCAGGGAAGCTTAATAAGCCCAATATTTGGGGCATTACCTAAAAAATGGGAGTTCATTACCCAAAATAAGGTGAAAAAGCCTGATAAATAAGGATTTTGCATACTCCTCTATCTCTCTATTACGACTATTAATATAAAAGATTGAATAAAGACACTTCAAAACTATTTAATGATAGGAATGTGTCAGTTCTGCTGCTTCTATCGTTCGTTCTCGTTCTATTTTTTTGCTATTATTTATGAGATTGATTATGCAGAATGTTCTAAATAAGTTACCTTTTAAAAGAGACGAATGATTTAAAGGATATTCTTTCTCATGATAATACTTGAATGGAATGTTAAAAATGTTCTATGAAGTAATCATTGCTTTTAATGTTTTGATGTGTTTGTTCTCTTTTGGTTGCAGTTGTAAGCCTATTCCTTGTACTCCTAAAAATTGTCAACCTGTTCCTTGTTCGTCTACTCTTTGTGAGTCTCAATCGTCAAAGGTCGCTGTTATTTTTGATGGAAATGACAAGATGCAATATTTGCTCGATAGTTCGGCTCAAATTGAAAGTCATTTTCTGAACACGACAAAAATAGTAAAAATTGTAGAGTTTCAAGGCTTGAAAGCTATCTTTCCGTTGTGTCTCAGCCTTACTCCTTTTCGGTATCGAATGCCTTATTCATTTTGAGCTTGTTTATCCTGATTAAGTTATAATGAATGTCGTCTGTCTGCGAATTTAAAATATCCGATAGAGAAGTAATGAAAAAACTAATGATCCTTTTAATGGTTGTATTAACAATAATGACTGCTTGTCAAAAACAGACTATCATTAATCTTGCTTCTAGAGCTGAGCCCTGAGACCGACAAACTTATAACAGTAGTTTCTTGTTTGGTATAGTGTGTAGTAGGCGCAATAGACGTAGGTTGTTCAATTGTTATTTATAAGCTTGCTATGTCCAAACTTGAGGATAAGCCTGAGCCTGAAGAGGATAAGAATAGTTACAACTTGAGTTTTAGTATTTCATCGTCCAAGCGTGATTTTTTTGTTATGTTTAATTTTTTTCATGTTACACATCCGTTTAGGTTGTTTTCCATGAACTCTCATTACGATCTTACAACAATTTCGCGTGATGATGGTTATGGATTATCCAGAAGAAATAGAGATGAGAGGTAATGTTAATCATTCCCGCCCCGAAAAAGAATAATTTCAAAGGAAAGTTGATATCTGTTTTGAAAAAGATTTTTAGGTTTATTAATCTTGTTAAAGACCGGGTAGTACCCGGACTCTGTAATAATTAATAATAAAAAACAGTCCAGCACAGGAAGCTTGAATACCGAATTCAAAAGTCTTAAGATTGACTTGCCAAAGAAAGAGTCCTGCTGACATAAACAACAAACCGCTTGACGCGTATAGGCGAAATACTGAAACTGTAAACCTTTAAGAGAAGCTTTAAATAAACTTTGAGAAGTTTACTTGCACAAATGTAAGCGGATCATTTTTGCCAATATCAATATATTTATTTCAATAATAATACATAAATAATACATAATATGTATTATTTATGAGTAAAAGATACGGGTTTCGGGTAATGTGCCTTAAAAAAAAAAGATAAGAACAGTATATATTTTGAGAAAGGAATATCAGAGAAAATAAGAGTAAAGTAAAAAAATTCTTTTTAATGCAGTACCGGCAGGATATAAAACTTGCAATACAAATATCATTATTCTATTTTTTATCATCCACACTAATATTTTCTTTATTTCGTTTGTTGTTTCGTATTGTATATTCCGATACTTTTTTCAATTTATTCATGCAGGATACAATAATATTATTTATATGCGGACTGCGTTTCGATATGTCTGTTATAAGCATGTTTCTGGGAATTTTTATCATTTTTTTATTTGTTCCTTTTGCTCAAAAGTCCGCTAAGTTTTTTAAATTCTGCGCTTTATTTATGACTATTTCCGTTGCGGTAATGATACTTATTTTGAGCGTCGTCTTTTTTTATTTTCCTGAAGTTAACCGGCATATGACGGAAGAACTCGTTATGACGCTTGAAGATAAAGAATTTATTATAAGATATTCTCTGCGGTATTATTGGTGGGTTTTAGTTTTAATTTTTTCTGTTGTCGCGCTTACAGTCGTAAAAGTTTTCAAATATATCAATAAGAAATTTAATCCGCAGCCTGTTAGTTTATTAAAAAATGTCATTATTTTTCTAAGCGTCTTTTTTTTGTTGTTTTAGGCATAAGGGAAAATTTCAGCGGAAAACCTATAAACTTAGATAATGCCTACAGACTGACAAAAAATCTTAAAGGCGTATAGTTCATTTTGAACGGGCATTTACGCAAATTCACAGTTTAAAATATAAAAGAATTGGTGATACAGTAAATAAATATCCTCTGAATAAAGCGCTTGAAAACGTCCAGAAGTTTCTTTTAAGCGACAGGGAATTTGCACCCTGACGTAAATTATCCTTTAGTGCGAAAAATTAAAAATTCGGGAAAAGAAAAAAACTATAACATTTGCTTATGCCAATGGAACGAGAAGCATATGTGGACTATCTGCGTCTTTTTTGAGCGTCCCTATGATGCCGGGGATGCTGAGCCAAATTGAAAGACTTGAACTTATGAACAATGTATCGTCAATGCCTGAAGCATTCAATGAAAGAGGATATTTTACTATGTTTGCGCAGTCATCGATGAGAAATTCGTTGAGAATGTATGACTTTTCAAAATATATACTGAATGTTCAGGAAAGTTACGGTAAAGAGAATATGCCGCGTTTGATGAACTATATGAATGATCTGCTGTACGGATATGATTACGATTTGTTTGATTTTGCCGTAGAAAAAGCCGCCAGCAGCCGAAAGCAGTGTCGTCCTTTTTTTATTTTTTCATTTACCGGTTCTACTCATTGGGATTTTGGTTCTACGACAAAAAAATTTGAAAAATATCCTTTAGACAGTGACTGCAACAAGCATATTAACGCTTTGTACTATTCGGATTATTCTATAGAACATCTTATGAAAAAGGCAAAAAAAGAAGGGTGGTTTGACGATACGATATTTGTTTTTATGGCGGATCACGTTGTCGGAGTGGGATCTTTTCTCAGAAATGACAATATTGAGGAAAGATTTAAAATTCCTTTTGTGATTTATGCTCCCAAAATATTAAAACCCCAGAAAATTGACTATATCGTTTCACAGGCAGATCTGTTGTCTACAATATATCACCTTGCGGGAATTCAAAAGACTTTTTCGGCACTTGGAACAAACGCATTGGATAAACATGCAAATCACTTTGCTTTAATAAATGACGGAACAGAGATAATTTTTATTGAAAACGGCAATTACGTAAAACACAATCGTTCAATGATGACAGAAACTTCGCTTAGCGAAAACAATAGTGAATTTAAACAAATGCAGGAAAAGCTGCTTTCTCTTGATAAAGCTTTAATTTCTTTGCTGCAAAATAATAAATGGTATAAAAATTAACAAAAACAGTCCTATCTTATGCCGTTTCTTGAAAAAACTTGCCAATAATCTTATTATTTTTGTAAAATTAAAGTTAACTAGATTCGTCGGTGGCGTAAAATTTTGCATAATGGAAAACGACGACAGGTTTTTCTGTTTGGTAAAAAGGAAAATTCTGTCGTAAAGTTATTCTTGTTGCGGGAGTTTTGCCAAATATGCCAGTGAATAAAAAAGCGGCAGATATGTGGCTGAAATCGGTCTGACTAAAACTGGAAATTAAGATACGGCGGAATGTTGAGCAGAATCATGAAAGCGTGATAATTGCGTTTATTTTAGAAATGAAATTTTTTTGCAGATATATTAATTCAAACTGTCAGAGAAAGTTTTTAATTCGGAGATTAAATGAAAGTATTGGTTATAGGAGCCGGCGGAAGGGAGCATGCAGTATGTATTCAGTTTTCAAAAAGTCCCAAAATAGACAAGATATATTGTGCTCCTGGCAACGGTGGTACGTCTCAAATTGTGGAGAACGTTGATATTTCAGCGGGTGATTTTAATAAACTTACCGATTTTGTCAGAAAAAATAAAATAGACTTTACGTTCGTCGGTCCCGAAGTTCCACTATCTTTAGGTATAGTCGATTACTTTGAAGCTGAAAGCTTAAAAATAATCGGACCGTCAAAGGACGCAGCCCGGCTTGAGTCAAGCAAGATATATTCAAAAAAATTTATGCAAAAGTACGGCATTTCTACAGCGCAGTATAACAGTTTTGCAGACTTTGATGATGCGCTGAAATTTTTGGAGGGCTGGGAAGAGAATAGAAAAGTTGCAGTTAAAGCTGACGGGCTTGCTGCTGGAAAAGGCGTTTATATATGTAACGGCAGGGAAGATGCCCGAAATGCTGTTAAACAGATGATGAAAGATAAAGTTTTAGGTGATGCCGGGACAAATGTAATTATAGAAGAGTATATAGACGGACCAGAGCTTTCATATCTGATATTTACCGATGGTGTATCTTATTCGGTTATGCCTGCTTCGCAGGATCATAAGAGAATAAACGATAATGATAAAGGTCCTAATACCGGCGGTATGGGAACGTATGCGCCTGCTCCTTCGGCGACAGCTGAGCTAAATGAAAAAGTTGATGACATAATTCGCAGAGTTGTTAACGGCATAAAAGCTGAGAAACTTGATTATAAAGGCGTTTTATATGTCGGCATAATTATGAACGGTTTTTCTCCGTATGTTTTAGAGTTTAACTGTCGTTTCGGCGATCCGGAAACGCAGGCGGTTTTGCCTTTGCTCGATACGGATTTGACTGATATTTGCATCTCGATTTTAAATAAAGAACTTTTAAACATAAAAATCAACTGGAAAAAAGAATTTTCAGTATGCGTAGTGCTTGCTTCGGGAGGGTATCCTGGAAGATTTGAAAAAGGTTTTGAAATCAATGGGATTGAAAATATTAATGATAAAAATACGATAGTGTTTCATGCCGGAACAGAACTTAAAAACGGCAGACTTGTTACTTCCGGCGGCAGGGTTTTGGGAATTACTTCAACAGCAGATGACGTGAAAAGCGCGATAGATAAAGTATATTCAAACGTTAAATTGGTATCTTTTAAAAATATGCATTATAGAAAAGATATAGCTTGGAGAGCTTTAAATGGCAAACAAAATTGATGCGGCAATTATAGTAGGTTCGGGATCGGATTTGCCGATGATAAATGAAACTGTCAAGACCCTGAAAGAGTTTGGCTTGTCTTACAGTTTGAATATCGCTTCGGCTCACAGGGCTTCTAAGTATTTAAAGCAGTGCATTCAAGAAGCGGAAGATTCGGGCGTAAAAGCTTTTATAGCTGCCGCAGGAATGGCTGCGGCACTTCCCGGAGTCATTGCCTCTGAAACCGTTCTTCCTGTGATAGGCGTTCCGATAGATGTCGGAAATCTTTCAAGCTTCGACTCTTTGTTTTCAATAGTTCAAATGCCTAAAGGCGTGCCTGTCGCAACAGTTGCACTGGGCAGGGCAGGAGCCGTGAATGCCGCACTTTTAGCTGTTCAGATTATAGCTGTTGCTGATGAGAACTTGAGAGAAAAACTTAAGGTTTATAGGAATAAAATGGCGGATGCAGTTGTCAATGAAGATTTAAAACTCCGTGAAAACGGAATAGAGAAATATATTGAAAGGTTAAAGAAATAAAATGTCGGACATTGTACTTGATTCTAAGTCTTTTAAGAGTGCGGTTAATAAAATTTCAAAGGAAATTTCTGATAACAATAAAAATATCCACGAAGTTGCAATTATAGGAATACAAAGTAAAGGCGTATTTCTGGCGAAAAGAATTCTCGCTGAAATTGCAAAACTTGCAGGAATCGGTATGTCTCGAATTCCTTTTGGAACTTTGGATATTACGCTTTACAGAGACGATCTTGATGATCTCAGTTCAAAAATACCTGTTATAAAAGATACCGTTATACCTTTTGACACTAACCGGAAAAATATAATTTTGATTGACGATGTCATTTATACCGGAAGAACAGTGCGAGCGGCTTTGGACGTTTTAATGGATTTCGGCAGACCTAAATCTGTTCAGCTTGCGGTTTTGATAGATAGAGGATTTCGGGAACTTCCCATAGAAGCAAAATATGTAGGAATAAGGTATCAGAGCGAAGAGTTAGTAAAAGTTGAATGTAAAGAAACAGACGGGGTAGATAGAGTTACATTTATAAAATAACGGTATTACAGAGGAATAGAGAATGTCTCTTAACTGTAAAGACCTGCTTGGTCTTGAACATTTAGACAAAAAAGACTTGCAAACTATTTTGAATTCAGTAGGACCTTTTAAAAGTCTTTTTACAAGATCTGTCAAAAAAGTTCCTACATTAGTCGGTAAGACTGTAGTAACGCTTTTTTATGAACCTTCCACCCGCACAAGGAACTCGTTTGAAATTGCCGCAAAGAGACTTTCTGCCGATGTGGTAAACGTTGCGGTGAATACCTCAAGCATTGTTAAAGGCGAAAGTCTTATAGATACCGGCAAAACTCTTGAAGCAATGAAAGCGGATTACCTGATCATCAGACATTCTCTGGCGGGAGCGCCAGATATACTTGCAAGAAATCTCAATGCATCTATAATAAATGCAGGCGACGGTTTTCACGAACATCCTACGCAAGGTCTTCTTGATTTATATACTATGTATGAAAAGAAGAAAAAAATTGAGGGATTGAGAGTATTGCTCGTAGGTGATATTCTGCATTCAAGAGTGGCAAAATCAAATATTTGGGCGATGATAAAAATGGGGGCGGAAATTGCAGTTGTAGGTCCGCCGACTTTGATTCCGTCAAATATTGAGGATTTAGGAGTAAAAGTTTATTACGATTTAAATGAAGCTATTAAAAAAGTCGATGTTGTAAATATTTTAAGAATACAGCTTGAACGCCAGCAGGAAAATTTATTTCCGTCGGTTCATGAGTATGTAGAGCTTTATCAGGTGACAAAAGAAAGACTTGCTATGGCAAGACCTGGAGTTTTAATTATGCATCCTGGTCCTATGAATAGGGGTATAGAAATATCTTCCGATGTTGCGGACAGTCCTAATGCCGTAATTAATGAGCAGGTTACAAACGGAATAGCAGTGAGAATGGCGGTTTTATGTCTTTTAAAACCAAAGAGGAAAAATGCGTCTTCAGATTAAAGATATTAAAATAGTCGATCCGTTGCAGAATAGAGATTCAATCGGAGATATTTTTGTTGAAAACGGCAGAATCGTATCAAATTTTTCAGGTGATGCCGATAAAATTGTTGACGGCAGAGGAAAAATTGCCGTTCCGGGACTTATTGATATTCATTCTCATCTTAGAGAACCCGGCGAGGAAGGAAAAGAGACTATTTATACAGGAACGCGTTCCGCTGCAAAAGGCGGGATAACAACCGTTTTCTGCATGCCAAATACCAACCCCGTTATTGATAATGCTCCGACGGTCGAGTTTGTTCTTCTTAAAGCTCAAAAAGAGGGGCTTGTAAATGTTTTCCCGATAGGATGCGCTACTAAAGGATCGCATGGTGTGGAGATTTCTGAAATAGGAGTTCTTAAAAAAGCGGGTATTGTTGCGGTAAGCGACGATGGTCTTCCGATAGCGAATTCGCAGATAATGCGTCGAACTCTGGAATATACAAAAATGTTTAAACTTCCCGTTATTTCGCATAGCGAGGATAAAGAGTTAAGTAAAAACGGCGTGATGAACGAAGGGAAAAATTCTATGGTGCTGGGTTTAAGAGGTATTCCAAAACAGGCTGAAGAAGTTATGGTAAGCCGCGATATAATGCTTGCGAAACTCACGGGAGGTTATCTTCATATTGCACACGTTTCCACCGCGGGTTCAGTTGAACTGGTAAGGCAGGCAAAGAAAAAAGGTATAAAAGTTACTGCGGAAACTTGTCCGCAGTATTTTACTTTAACTGACGATGTCGTAAAAGGTTATAATACTAATGCAAAAATGAATCCTCCTTTGAGAAGACAAGAGGATGTAGATGCCATAAAACAAGGTCTTGCAGACGGTACGATAGATTGCATAGCTACAGACCATGCTCCGCACATGGAAGAAGAAAAAAACAGGGAATTTGATCTAGCTCCGTTTGGGATTATAGGTTTTGAAACAATTTTAAGTCTTACTTTAAATGAACTTGTTGACAGCGGCGTTTTAAGTCTTTCCAAAGCGTTGTCAAAAATGACTTCAAATCCCGCAAAGATTTTTAATCTTGAGGGAAGAGGTACTCTCAAAAAAGGAAATATTGCTGATATTACGATAATAGATATGAAATATTCTTATGAGTTTAAAAAAGAAAATATAGTTTCAAAAAGTAAGAACTCTCCTTTTATCGGAAGAAAATTTAAAGGCGGTGCGGTTATGACGATAGTGGAGGGAAATATAGTTTGGCAGATTTAAAAGTATTGTCTTTTTTTTGTATTTAAACATAAACGGATGTTGTCTCATTTGTGATTGTGTCCAGTAGGATTAAGCTTATATGCTTCCTAATTTACATTCTTGGGCAATTTCGCACTTGTGCAGACATCGTTCTCAAAAAATCTGTACTTTATTTATTAGCTTAATTTAAAATCTTGAGAGTTTTTATATTATTGTTTTTCTTCATTCTTTTATCCCTTTTCGCTTGAAGGAAAGAATAGAGATGAGGGTATAATGTGTACGTCAAAAAGATTCGATAAAAGTTATAAGATAATTTCCAACGAAGAAGTCTGTACCGGTTATTTTGAATTGAAAGTTAAAGCGGAGGCTGTTTCTAAATTTTGTTATCCGGGACAGTTTTTTATGATCGATATTCCGGAAGTTTTTTTGCGCCGTCCTATCAGCATTCACAGTGTTGAAAAAGGTACTATAAGCTTTTTATATAGTGTTGTTGGCAGAGGCACACAAATTTTGTCTAAAATGGGACGCTTCTCCGGTAGGGGTATCTTCCGCAGAAGAGAGGGGAAAGACGGTTGTGATGAGATTAAAATGCTCGGTCCTCTGGGCAGAGGGTACGGTTTAACTCTGAATGCGTCATCAAAGTTTTTGTCCCGTGTTTCTTTCGACTCTTACGGAAAAAAATCATGTCCAAAGTCTAGAGATATAGACTTTAACTCTGTCATCGTCGCCGGCGGCACAGGAATAGCGTCAATTCACTTTCTTGCTACTAAATTGAGTAGGAAAGGTATTCTCTATTACGGCGTGCGTTCAAAAAAAGATTTGTTGTGTCTTGATAAATTTAAAAAAATGGGTTGGAAAATTGTTGTTTCTACGGAAGATGGTTCAAAAGGATATAAAGGTTATGTTACCGACGTGCTGTCAGAAAATTTAAGAGATAACGATACGCTGTTTGCATGCGGACCTGTTCCTATGCTTAAGAAGGTTTTACAGATTGCTAGAGAAAAAAATGTAAAAGGTTTTGTCTGTCTTGAGGAAAAGATGGCGTGTGGTATAGGGAACTGTCAAGGCTGTGCCGTAAAAATAAACGGAGAGAATAAATTGATTTGTAAGGATGGTCCCGTTTTTGAAATTAAAGATGTGGAATTGTGAAATACTAGGATTAAAAATAGTAAATTTATGATGCCCTGCGGAATGCGGTTCAATATAATTTGATTTAAGCCAAATACAGCGCCAAATTTAAGTGCCGTTTTTTTACTGCAAGTTATGAAACAATAATTTGGTTAAGAAAAGAAAAAAAGACAGACGTATTTAATATGGGTATTTACTTTGGACATCAGCCAGACAAACCGAAACTATGGCATGTGTAGGAAGCTATCTTATGATTGACGCTTGGTATTTTAAAAATAAAGGATTAATGCCAGAATGCTGAAATTCTTTGTTCCTCCGCCAGAAGAACTAGTATAGTTTGAGGGAGACTGGTATTCTATAAAGTGAAAGGATGACAAGGATAGTGAGTGAGAAAAAAAGGTAGGACACTATACACCTATCAAAGCAGGCATAAAGTTCACAGGCGAATTTACTGAAGTTTACAATTCTCTAAATTTGTTAACCCTGAAAAGCAGAAACTCTTTAAACGGTTAAATACAATAATTATTGAGAGGTGTCTATGCGCTCTTTCCTGTTATGTTAGATACTATAGACCCCATCATCGGCAAGCCGCAAGAACTGGCGGTGTACAAATGTGGTTCATAGGCGACCTAAGATAACTCCCGACCATTATCTCAGATAAAGACGCTTCAATTTTTAGTGAAGGATACGTACAAGTACACTATATTGGTTGACGGCGAGAAAAAAAGTATTGCTGATGACTGAAAAGAGATTCTCTTATTTCTTTGAAGGCACGCGTCTTAGAACATATAAAAAAGCGGTTTGGAACATTTTAAAACTAGAACAAGTTCATTGAATACTTAAATGTAATACGCAGCAAAACACACAGCAATACCATATTAAGAGAGATAAACAAATGCTTAATATGGGAAGCACCCTACTCAGAAACTGTTAGACCTGTTTAAAAGAATTGTTTTTGCCAGTGCGGAAGAAAAAGGCATTATATTATATCCTTTTACAGAGAGTTTGACTACGGAGTTATGTCGGTGACAAACGACAGGATGTTTATCGGCATAGATAAATAAGGAAAAGCAATACTTGGAGTTGTCCATAAAAAGATTTGAAAATTTAAATGAAAATATAAAATAAGCAGGACAGAAATCGATCCCGTTTTTGAAATTAAAGATATTGAGCTGTAGAGGAGTTAATGACAAAAAAGCAGATAATAGAAGTAATATTTGATATATGTAGAAAGAGAAATGATTTTGTGTTTGACAATAATTTAGTAAAAACCGTTATTAAAGCTGACTATTTTATAGCCCATTTAGGAAGTGGAAATCACAAGTTTATAAAAGGTATAGATAAGGTGTATCATACTTTTGAAAAAATAGAAAACAACGAAATTGTTGATTGGCAATATAGACCAAGCATTCTAAATGATTTTTCTATATCGGAATCTGGTATTTTATCCCTTGCAAATAATCATAGGATTCTGCATGACTTTCTATATCAGGATTATGTTGGTGTTGTTCCTAAAATGTACGGTAGTGAAAGAAAAAGAGGCGTTTCTTTTGAGTATTTTGTGAGTGGTGAAAGATTTGAGTTTAAAAAACTGCAAATAGAAATAGATTTAACTCTTGAAAATACCGGATATGTTACTGTTTTTGAAGGTAAAAACTCTAAACCGAACCTATGGACAGAAAATTTCAATGTTTATCAATTATTATAACCTGAAGCAAAGCAATAAACTAAATATTAAAAAATTGACTGCATGTTATCTTGTCAGACAGAAAAATAAAGCTAATTCTATAATCAGATTGTATAATTACGCGTTTGAAAACCCGCTGGATATAACAAGTATAAAATTGCTGAAAAAGAAAGAATATCATTTAAAGAGGAAAGAGTTTGAATATGAATGAAATTATAAATAAAGTATTCAACGAAGATGTTTTATTGACATTAAAAAGGATTCCTGATAATTCAATTGACATGGTGTACGGTGACCCTGATTATAATGTAGGCATTAATTACGACGGGAAAAAATATACTCAAAAATGGGATAAATATATAAATTGATACATAGAGTTGACCCGGGAATGTATGAGAGTGTTAAAGTCTGAAGGTAATTTATTTATGATAAATTATCCGAAACAAAATGCCTATTTGAGAGTGAAATATTTAGACAGTAGGGCTTATAATGTTTTTGATTATGTCTGGGTTTATAACACCAATGTGGGACACTCTCATAAGAAATTTACGACGGCGTACAGATCGATACTGCATGCGACAAAATCAAAAAATAATAATTTTTATAAAGATCAAGTTACTGTTTCTTATCAAAATCCGACAGACAGAAGAATACAGCAGAGAATAGCAGAAGGTTCAAATGGTCGTATGCCATATTCTTGGTGGTATTATGATTTAGTAAAAAACGTGTCTAAAGATAAAACTTTTCATTCCTGTCAGATTCCGTTAGGATTGGTAAAAATGTTGATAAAATCTTCGACGAAAAAAAATGATCTGGTGCAGGTATTATTCGGATGTTGTAGGATCTGAGCTTATTTTATGTAAGGAATTAGGAAGAATTTTTGTTTCAAGTGAACTCCATAAACCGTATTATGACATGATAATTGACAGACTGAATACTGACGGGGTGGTCAGAAAAAACTATAAATTAAAATTTGGAAATAATAAAATTGATTATGATGTACAGCCTGTTTTTTTTTGATTCCGAAGGAAAATATGTAACAAGAGAAAAAATGTGTATTTAAATGAAACAGCGGAATAAAATGATAACGGATTTAAGCGTAAATTTTGCAGGAATTAAATTGAAAAATCCCGTGCTTACGGCATCGGGTACTTTTGGTTACGGTTATGAACTTGCAGATTTAATTCCTTTAAAAAGACTTGGCGGTATTGTGACAAAAACGATTACTCTGGAACCGCGTGCGGGGAATTTGCAGCCGAGAATTGCCGAAGTTGCATCCGGAATATTAAATAGCATAGGCTTGCAGAATATCGGCGTTAAAGCTTTTATTGAAGAACCTCTTGAAAAATTAAATAAAATCGGCGTGCCTGTAATAGTGAGTGTTGCAGGAGTCGCAGAGGGCGAATATGTCGAGACAGTAAAAATATTGAGCAGCCAAAACGGCATATCGGCAATAGAACTTAATTTGTCTTGCCCAAATTTGAAAAAGAAGATAGTCTGTCATGATTTACCTTTGATGCGGGATGTGATAAGAGGTGTAAAAAAAGTATCAAGAATTCCCGTTATTGCGAAACTTTCTCCGCTAGTGACTGATATTTCTGAACTTGCATTAATGGCGCAGAATGCAGGTGCTGATGGAGTAACGCTTACAAATACTTATCCGGCTATGGTGGTGGATATTCGTACTTTTAAACCTAAACTTTCTACGGTAAAAGGCGGAATGTCGGGCGCCTGCGTAAAACCTATGTCGGTGCGCTGCGTGTATGATGCTTATCAGGACATAAAAATACCGATTATAGGCTGCGGCGGCATAATGACGGGGGAGGATGCAGTTGAATTTATTCTTGCCGGAGCAGCGGCTGTCAGCGTTGGAAGTTCAAGTTTAGTTTCCCCCGGGAATTTAATAGCAATTATTGACGGAATTGAGAATATATTGAAAGAAAAAAATATAAAATCCGTAAAAGAAATAACCGGCATTATCAATGAAGTTAGAAATGCCTGATGATTTTTATTTCAGTCTGTTACTTATGAAAAGCGAAGAGGCTTTACCGCGAAACATTGAAAAATCTAAAAAAGATAATGGATTTTTAAAGTTTTGTCCTTAGTAGCAGTGGCTGGCTTGTTTGTTGCATCTGCGTTATACTGGGGAGATAAATGAATAAAATTATTTTAGCATTAGACGTCTGCGATTTTAAAAGAGCTGAAAAACTTGTAAAAGAAACGTTTTCTTACATCGACGTTTATAAAGTGGGTCCGATGTTGTTTTTACTGTCCGGCAGAGAGATAGTAAAAATGATAAAAGACAGTGGAAAAGAGGTGTTTTTGGATTTAAAGTTTCATGATATACCTGCTACCGTAAAACGTTCTGTTGAATCTGCAAAAGAACTCGGTGTTTTTAGTCTGACTGTTCATTCGACAGGCGGGGAAGAAATGCTTAAGGCTGCCGCATCCGTCGAAAACAGACCCAGAATATGGGCGGTAACGGTTTTAACAAGCCAAATTACGGTTCCGCAGGAAGTTATAAAAAGAGCGAAACTCGCAAAAACCTGCGGGATTGACGGCGTAATATCGTCGCCGCTTGAAATAGGACTTATAAAAAAAGAATGCGGAAAAGAATTTAACGTTGTAACTCCAGGTATCAGACTCGCAAAGGCTGACGATGATCAAAAAAGAGTGTCGACTCCGGATGCTGCAGTTAAGGAAGGCGCGGATTTTATAGTTATAGGAAGACCAATATTAGAAGCTGTAAATCCTGCTGAAGCCGCAAAAAGTATTTACGGGAGTATAATAAAAGATTAAATATGAAATATTCAATAGGAAAAACAAATAGGTTATTGCTTGAAGGATTGAAAATAGGGTTTTTGCTACAGGTAGGCAGTATAGGTCCTATTTGTATGCTGGTTTTTCGGCTGGCGCTGTCTTTGCCGGTCAGTAAATTGCTTATAGGTGTCGTGGGTATAACACTTTCAGATCTTATATACACTTTTTTAGCTGTTCTTTCAGTATCTGCCATGAAGAAAATACAACAATACCAGCGGATTTTAGATATTATTGTCGGTATTGTATTAGTTGTATTTGGAGTATTGTTCATAACAACGGGAAATGCTGTCAATTACGATACTTTTGGGGGACATGATGTATTTCTTTGGCTGTTCGGATTGAATATGGCAAATCCTATTACCATCGTGTTTATTGCGGGAATTTTTTCGCTTGAAATGAGCAAACGCGATATGAATTTGAAAGATGCAAGTATTTTTGGATTTGGTTTTTTGATGACAACGCCTATATTTATGATTATTATAATTATTATCGGCAAGTTTGCAGGCACGATTTTGCCGGAGATCGTTGTTCAGATACTGAATATCATAATGGGAATTGTTCTGATATTTTTGGGAGCAAAAAATATATTTTTTAAGAAAAAGTCTGTTTAGGGAGGTAAAAAATGCGACAGCGACAAGAAGAACTTAGAGAACTGTTCATAAAAAACAGAGCTCTTTTAAACGGGCACTTTAAGCTTTCAAGCGGACTTCATTCGGATACGTATTTTCAAGCTGCTTTGATTTTGCAGTATCCTGAAGAAGCCGCTCAGCTTGCTGAAGAACTTGCAAAGAAAATTAAAGAAAATAATATAAAAGTTGATGTTGTTGTATCTCCCGCGTTGGGCGGCGTTATTATAGGACACGAAATGGGAAGGGCTTTAGGTGTGCGGGCAATATTTACCGAGAGAATTGATGGTAAGGTCAGCTTAAGAAGAGGTTTTTTTGCAGATAAAAATGAGAAAGTTTTGGTGGTTGAAGATGTTATAACAACGGGTCTTTCCACGAAAGAAGTCATAGATTCTCTTAAATCCGCCGAAGCCGAAACGGTTGCTGTTGTATCTCTTGTTGACAGAAGCGCGGGAAAAGTTGATTTTGGGGTTCCGAGATTTTCTCTTTTAAGTCTTGAGGTGAAAAGTTTTAAAGAAGATGAATGTCCGATGTGTAAGGCGGGCAGCAATGCGGTGAAACCCGGCAGCAGAAAATAACATTAAAAAATACGACACGAACGGATGGTTCTGCAGATGGTGACGGTTCTTTTGTTTGCTGGTTTTAATTTTAAATATTTAAAAAAGTCTCTATCAGTATATGTAAAGCCGTATAATATCTCTTGTTGTATCATAATTTCTTTGAATTTATAACAGCTGGCTTGGGCTGATTTGACGGCGCTGCTTTTGATGATGACGTCGATTTGGACAATTTTTGTAATTGCAGTATCATATTTTTTTGCTCATTTAGCTCTATTAGAAAAATACTGTGAAGCTACCGTTATGTCTTCTGCTGGGTTTGCTTTAGTTTAGAGCAACGCCGAGAGTTTCGGCAAATATGCAAGCGGCAAGGCATAAATCCGTTGTAAAAGTATTTTTTGTAGTTCTTGTCTGGAAAAAGAAAAGGATATAGAATGAGCTCTTTTTTGATAGATTGCACTAATATATTTAAATAATTGCTGTTATAAAGAGACGACGGAGTCTGTTATGTATAAGAAAGCGGTTGTAAGTATCGGTAATGGAAATAAACTTGTAAAAAGATTTAGAAACAGTAAATTTGAAACCGTTATCAGAAAAAATACTTTTTATTTTTATAATTCTTTATTTCAAGATAAATATGAAGCTTATTTGAATTCCATAAATGAGATATTACTTGTTTTAAAGAATGAAATAGATACAAAAGGTTTAAATAAACAGTGTTTTGAAAATTTATTGCTGAAAGATAACGGATTAAGAGCTTTGTTAGCTTTAACTGGTTTTGCAAACGAGAGTTTAAAAAGATTGATTACAGTGATTCGAGTAACAGATGATAAAAGTCTTTCAAATTTAACAAATAAGCCGAAATGGGTAAAAACAGTTTCTGGAAATGACATAAAAGAATGGAGTAACAGGACAATAGAAAACTTAATTAAGAATAACGGTTATTTTAGAAAGGGAATAATCAATTTGTTTTTTGAGGGTCCGACTGTACCGTTTTTGTCTCAGACTTTGCCGCTTTTTGAAATAAAGAAACTCGGCATATCAAAACTTAAATTTGAAATTCCTGCTATGATAGATACTCTTGTAAGATATAAAGAAAAGGGCAGTTACTCTGGAAAAATGGAGAATAATCCTGAATATTTCCTTGCGGAAATTCTTGAGAACTTAGATATTAGTTTTGAGAAAGGTGATTTATCGGAGTTGTTAAAAAATGAATTTCAAGAAAAACGTAGGATGGATTTTATAATTCCGGATAGGAAAGATCCAAAAGTAATCATTGAAAGTTCTTTTCTTGTGACTACTTCTTCCGGGCAAGGTGACAAATCAAAAACAGAACACAGCATAAAAAAACTTATTCATAAATATTATCCCGCGGCAAAATTTATAGGTTTTGTAGATGGTATTGGCTGGTATGTAAGAAAAAGTGATTTAAAAAGAATGACTGATGCTTATGATGAGGTGTTCACATATCATAAAACAGAAATTGAGCGTTTTAGCAAATATATCAAAAAGAGAATTAAGAGATGAAAAAATATATTGATACTGTTACTGCAGGCGATTGTATAGAACTATTGAATAGATTGCCTGATAATAGCGTCGATATGACGTTTGCAGATCCTCCTTTTAACTTGAGAAAAAAATACGGCAGATATAACGATCATTTGAAAGATCAGGAATATCTTAATTGGTGTAAAATGTGGATTTTAGAATTGGTAAGAGTTACAAAATCCACAGGTTCAATATTTTTACATAATATTCCTAAATGGCTGATTAAATATTCGTATTTTTTAGATGATGCTGCCGATTTTAAACATTGGATAGCATGGGATGCGCAGACTGCTCCGATGGGCAAGACACTGCAGCCCAGCCATTATGGTATATTATTTTATGCAAAAGATGCAGAAAAGTTAGTTTTTAACGAACTTCGGTATCCGCATAAAAGATCAAGGCAAACAAATATACTGGCTAAAGACTACGGTGGAAAAAAGCATTTATTACATCCTTATGGTCCGCTGGTTTCTGATGTGTGGACTGATATTCATAGACTAAAACACAATAAATATAGAGATACTCATCCTTGTCAATTGCCTGTCCATTTGCTTGAAAGGTTTATTTTAATGGCGACAGACGAAAATAATATTGTTTTAGATCCTTTTGTAGGAACAGGAACTACCGCTGTTGCTGCAAAGAGATTAGGCAGACGCTATATAGGTTTTGATATTGACGATAATTATGTGGATATAACAAAAAACAAATTAAATAATGTTGAATCTAATTCTAGAATCGGCAGTTCTTGGGTAAGTTTCTATTTAGGTGAGATAATTACGCTGAGGGATAAGGATTGGAATGATATAAAACAGTATTTTTATATTCCGACGAAAAAGCAGGATGTTGATAAACAGCCGATAATTTTAAAAAATAAGTCAAAAGCTGTCCCAAATTATTGCGCCGTAAAAAATGAAATCAGAGATTTGTCTCTTTTTGCGAACGCAAAAAATTTTAAAATGACAAAAAAGTTTATTGAAAAATGCTAATATAAAAATATAATGGACAAAACAAAAAGAGGAATAAAATGGCGATAACTTATAAAAAAGCAGGTGTCAATATCGATGCCGGAAATGAACTTGTGGGGAGACTTAAAAAGAAACTCCCCAAAATCGGCGGGTTCGGCGGGTTGTTTCCTATTGCTGAAACAAAATATAATCTTGTAAGTTCAACGGATGGCGTGGGAACAAAACTGAAAATTGCGTTTTTACTCAATAAACATGATACGGTAGGAATAGATTTGGTTGCAATGAATGTCAACGATTTAATATGTGTAGGGGCAAAACCTCTTTTCTTTTTAGATTATTTTGCCTGCGGTAAACTCAATGTAGATCAGGCGGAACAGGTTATTAAAGGCATAGCTAAGGGATGCGAGTTGTCCGGCTCGCAGCTTATCGGCGGCGAGACTGCCGAAATGCCCGACTTTTATAAAGATGGCGAGTACGATTTGGTGGGTTTTTCGGTGGGAATAATTGAAAAAGACAGAGAAATAAACGGAAGTAAAATAAAGCCCAGTGATATTATAATAGGGTTGCCGTCGAGCGGACCGCATTCAAACGGTTATTCTCTTATAAGAAAAGTTTTTTCAGACGGCGAATTAAAAAAGTACTCAAAACAGCTGCTTGCTCCTACAAAGATTTATGTTAAGGAAGTTCTTGCGGCTCTTGCAGAATTTAATTCAAAAAAACGGAATATAGCCGGCATTGCCCATATTACAGGTGGAAGTTTTTACGATAAAATAGAAAGGATTTTGCCTGAAAATGTCAAGGTCATTATTGAAAAAAATTCATGGAAAGTTCCTGAGATTTTTAAAATTATTCAGGAAAAGGGCGGAGTACCGGAGGAAGATATTTACAGGACTCTCAATATGGGGATAGGTATGGTTTTAATTGTGCGTTCTGAAATTGCTTTGCAGGTAAAAAAGTTTTTTAAAGGCGCAAAAGCAATAGGTTGCGTTAAAAAAGGCGAAAGGGGCGTTGAACTTGCGTAATGTGAATATTTACCCCGAAATAGTTTAAGCGAAAATTAAAGAAATGGACATGTCAATTGGCGGGCATATTTTTACAGTAGTGTTGACTCTGTCAACAGCGGGGATTAGTCTGTCTGTTGCGATATTTCTTTTATCTGTGACGCTGCTGGGAGATGCTTTAATTTATGCGGATGAAAATTCAAAGTTGGAATTAAAAAGTATTGAAGATGAAAAAATAAAGCGTCAGAAAGAATTAGATCGAATTTTGGAAAAAATTGAAAGTTTGTCAAAAGAGAATAAAACTGATTCGCTGATATATGAAATGAAAAAATTAAGGAAGCTAGAAAGTGAGGAAAAAGTAAAAATAATGAAATTGGAAAGAAAAAGAAAGTATAAGAAAATAGAACCACTTAAACTGACGATAGGCTATGTAGTGGTAATACCTGCTTTTTTATTTTTATTTGTGATTATTTGTGCATTTTTAATAAGTTTTCTGGATATAAGTGTTTATAATCCTAGTTTTGTGATTTGTTTCGTTTTGTGCATTGTTTTTTCCGGTTGTGCAGTAAGTATGCTTTACAAAACTTTAAAATATGTTCAGCAGGTGTCTTTTGCAGGCATAGAAAAATCTAAAAGAAAAGATATAGAAGCTGCCTTATTTAAAAGAATATAATAATAGAAATAAAACTATTTACATCCTCTTATTAATTTATGGAATAAAAACAAACTTAAGCAGGAATATCCCGATAAAAAGCAGTTTATTTCCGCAAGCCGTCAGAAAATAAGACTGAATTAAATCAATAAGTGATAAAATATTTTGCAACGAGAGGAATTTACTTTTGATTTTCTTGATCTTTGAAGGTATTTCAGCTCTCTTGTATCATTACAATAATGGAAGAGTGAAAAAAATAGAGGTTATATTGTGAAACGTCTTACGATTTTAGTTTCCGGTTCTGGTTCTAATATGCAGTCTATAGCGGATTCCACAAATAGAGGAATCTTAAAAGGACTTGCCGAAATTGTTTTGGTTATTTCAAATAATCCGAATGCTTACGCTCTTAAGCGGGCAGAAAATGAAAATATAAAAGCCGTTTGCATAGAAAGAAAGAATTTTGAAGATGAAAAATCTTTTAACAGCGCAATATTAGAAGAACTACAGAATATAGAAGTGGATATTGTTTGTCTTGCCGGTTATATGAGAATGATAGGACAGGAAATAATAAATGTTTACCGCGGCAGAATGTTGAATATACATCCCGCTATTCTGCCGAAATTCGGCGGGAAGGGAATGTACGGGTATCATGTTCATGAAGCTGTTGTGAAAGCCGGAGAAAAAAAATCCGGAGCAACAGTGCATTTTGTGGAAGGAGAATATGATACCGGAAAAATAATTATACAGCGGGAAGTTAAAGTGTTTAAGAGTGATACACCACAAGATGTTGCGAAGAAAGTTTTAGCTGTAGAACACCGCATATATCCGGAAGCAATAAAAAAAGTTATTGAAAACGAACTCTGAGAATGGTTGAGATTTTTAATACGGGCGAAGCGAATTTTGTAGTCAGAAGTTTGCTACTGAGGTTTTTATTATGCGCAGCAGGGTTTAAGTAAATTTTCAGATTAAAATAAATAAATATAAGAGGTTAGAAAATGATACCACGTTATACAAAGCCTGAAATGGCTGCTATCTGGTCAGATGAAAATAGATTTAAAAAAATGCTTGACGTTGAAATTTTTGCTGCTGAAGCTATGTCGGAACTTGGTACGGTTCCTGAAAAAGCTGTGGAGACAATAAAGAAAAAAGCAAAAATTAACGTTGAAAGAATTAATGAAATCGAGCTTACCGTTAAACACGACGTAATATCTTTTCTGACCGCAGTTGTCGAGACTACTGGTCCCGACGGCAGGTTTTTACATTTAGGTATGACTTCTTCCGATGTTTTGGATACTGCTACCGGGGCGCAGTTAAAACAGGCGACGGGACTGCTTATTGACGAAACAAAGAAGCTGGCTGTTATAATATCCGGTTTGGCAAAGAAATATAAGATGACTCCCGTAATGGGAAGAACGCATGGCGTTCATGCAGAACCTATGACATTCGGTTTGAAAGCGGCTTCATGGTACTGTGAGATTATGAGATCTTTAGATAGACTCAATTTTGCTCTTGAAACCGTAAGTTACGGGAAAATCTCCGGTGCAGTAGGAACTATGGCGCATTTAGACCCGAAAGTTGAAGAATATGTGTGTAAAAAAATGGGTTTAAAACCGGAGACTGTGTCGACACAAATTATTCCGCGCGACAGGCATTCAATTTATTTTTCAACGCTTGCTCATTTAGGTTCAGCTCTTGAAAGAGTTGCAACGGAAATAAGACATCTGCAGAAAACTGAAGTTGCGGAAGCCGAAGAACCTTTTATGAAAGGACAAAAAGGCTCGTCGGCAATGCCTCACAAGCGAAATCCGATAATTTCTGAAAATATATGCGGTCTCGCAAGACTTCTGAGAGGTTATGCCGCAACTGCAATGGAAAATATTGCCCTTTGGCATGAACGCGATATAAGCCATTCCTCTACGGAAAGAGTTATCCTTCCCGACGCTTCTATAATTTCGCATTATATGCTTATAAGAATGCAGACTTTGTTGTCTGGACTTAATGTTTATCCCGACAATATGCAGGTAAATATGGATAAAACAAAAGCCGTTATTTTCTCCGGCACGCTGTTGCTTTCTCTTGTAGATAAAGGAATGTCTAGAGAAGATGCTTACGCGATGGTTCAGGCTGCTACTTTTGACGCAAGAGATAACAAAATATCTCTGGAAGAAGCATGTTTAAAAAGCTGGGACATAAAAAAATATTTGAGTGCGGAAGAGATAAAGAGAGACTGCGACGTCAAGTCACAGTTTAAAAATATTGACTATATTTTTAAACGGACGTTTAACGAATAAGAATGTGTTTTAAATAAGGCAAAGGACCCCCCTTACGCTTCAAAACCAGAAACGGAAAGGGGTTTATGCCGGATACTTCTTATTTTGTCTGTATTTATGACTTGGGATTGACGAAATAAACAAAAATTATTATACTACCTGCAGACTAATAATATAATATTAGTACAAAAAGCAGAAAAGGCGCTGAAGGTTAAAATCTTTAGCGTTTTTGCTTTTTTTAGAAAAGGAGAACAATCAAAAGTGAATAATTTTGACAGAGGATGGATTTTAACGTGTTTTGGAACTGCCGTCGGAGCAGGTATGTTGTTTTTGCCGATTCAAGCCGGACCGGGCGGTATCTGGCCTGTTATATTACTGACGCTGATAATTTTCCCGCTTACTTACGGTTCGCACAGCGGGATAACCAGAATAGTTGCTTCTTGTCCTGGAGCTACAGATATTGTCGGAGCAATAGAAAATGACTTGGGTCGTACAATAGGATTTACTATCTCCGTTCTTTACTTTTTATCCATTGTCAGCGCTTGCATCGGATACTCTATAGGATTGACCAATATTATAAATACGTTTTTGGTTAATCAAATGCATTTTGCTGAAATATCAAGACTTTTGCTTACATTTATTATTCTCTTATCTATGACGGTGGTGCTGTTTGGAAATGAAAAAATTGTAGTTCTTGTTACGTCTGCTTTGACTTTTCCTTTGATAATTCTATTGGTTTTTGTTTCTGTATATATGATTCCGCATTGGAATTTATCGCTTCTTCATGAACCTATTAAAATAAGAGATTTCACAAAATATACGCTTCTGCTTTTGCCGCTTTTGGTTTTCGCAATGAATTTTTCGCCGGTTTGCTCTTCACTGGCTGCATTTTACAGGAAACAATATAACAGAATTGATGAAGCAATCAAACATACGGATCTTGTCGTCAAATGGACTTCTATTCTTTTGTTGATTTTTGTTATGTTTTTTGTAATTTCTCTATGTTTTTGTATCACGCCTGAAATTCTGCGTAGTGCCGGCAAAAATAATACGGATGCATTAACAACACTTTCTTTAGCTTATAACAGTCCTATTTTGCAGTATATTTTTCCGGTTGTTTCATTCCTTGCCATAGCAAGTTCGTATTTTGGACATTTTGAAGGAACCAGAGAAGGTTTGAACGGTATTATTGTCCAAATCATAACTTGGAAAAACCCTGCGCGTAAAAGCACTCTGAATCTTAAGAAAATGAGGATTATCAGCACTGTAGTATTGTTTGCCATAATATGGTTTTTGTCGGTTTCTAATCTTTCAATTTTGTCTGTGCTCGGAGCTTTATCTGCGCCTATAGTTGCTATATATGCGTATCTGATGCCTATTATGATGATGAAGCGTATTCCGAGACTGCGTATATATCGTTCAAAATTAGCGGCTTTTGTCTTTGTTATGGGTATATTTACGCTAGTCGGATATTATGTCGGAAAAATTATGTAATAAAAATAAATACTCTGCGGCGGCAGACTGATAAGACAATAGACAATTCCAGTGTCTGTATTTGGTTTCTGAAAATATGTCCCGGACTTTTTGGTTCTGTAATTTTTCTTATAAAATAACAATCTCTTAAATACTTTTTTGAGAAATCAGATATATTTATTATTGCTTTCTTAGTGGTATAAACTCTTCTATTCCTTTTCTTTCTCCTCTCATTGGCTTGGCTGTTGGAAGAGATAAAAAAATGACGTCAGGCATATTTTGTTATGAATAATCGTTTGCTTAGGATTTATGGTGGAGGTAAAAGTCCGTATCTGGAAATAAAAAAGTTGTGGTGGTTAAGACAAGAAAAACTTTCTGAAGTTGAACAGAAAAATATTTTTGAAAAAAAACTTAAAAAAGAGTTTTTTGTCTATAAATTTCTGGAGCGGAAGAGGCGGCGACCTTGTATGGAAATAGAACAGCCAATGCCGTAATATTTAATGTTATATTCTGCTGCCATCGTCTAGCGGTTCAGGACATCGCCCTCTCAAGGCGGAGATCACGGGTTCAAATCCCGTTGGCAGCGTTTTACTTTATATTTTGAACTCACTTCAATTTGCTCTCCCGTAAAAGTATATTAACGTTAAACAGTAATAAATTTGAGTTTTGTTTGTCATGTTAATTGACTGTTTGTTTTCAGTGGTATAACCGTCGGTATCAATAGTCCTTAGTTGTCAGTTAAACCCTTTTTTCTTTTTATCATATTTAAAGCAAAATCCTGTTTATTGTCATATTGACAGGATGATGCAGATATTCGGATACTTGATATAAATGTTGTCCAAACTCAAAAATATTTCATGCGCCCATAGCTCAATTGGATAGAGCATTTGACTACGAATCAAAAGGTTAGAGGTTCAACTCCTCTTGGGCGCGCTTTTTTATAAAAATATATTCTTCACAATAAAAAAACCGATGTGCAGTAATATTTAAAGCAGGTAATTTATATTTAATTTAACAGATTTTCGGTAGAACACAATAAAGTTCAATTTTTTGTGTTCTACTAAATTAGACCACAACTTTTGTAGTCTAATTTAGTAGAACACAATAAAACCAAAACCATTGTTATCTATTTGTTTTTGAGTAAAAGATATGTGAAACAGTCCGCTATGAAATGTTATACTATAGTGGGAGATGTGAATGGATCCTTATATTCCTGCAAAACTGTCTGTCAGAAATATTAATTGGGAAAAATTAGCGATTTTGTTAGGAGAAACTAATACTGAAATAGGCAGATATGACGGACTTTTGGATGGTATGCCGAATCCTGAAATACTGCTTTCACCGTTACTAAGAAAAGAGGCTGAATTATCTTCAAAAATTGAAGGTACTCAATCAACAATGAGCGAAGTTTTGGAGTACGAAGCCGATGAAAATATAACAGATGATAGGAAAATAGAAGAGATAAATGTTTTGCAGAATTACAGGAAGACATTGAGGTGGGCAGAAGACGAATTAAGAAACGAGAGGGAGTTTTCTTTATCGTTTTTAAAAGAAATGCATAATATGCTTATGCGTAATTCCCGCTGGGACAGTTCTGCGCATCCCGGCGATTTCAGGATAAAACAGGTTTTTATAGGGGAAAAAGGTGCATCAATAGAACAGGCAATTTATATTCCGCCGGAACATTTCCTCATACTTGAATATATGGAGAATTGGGAAGACTACTTGAGAAACAGTCGGGAAGAACGGCTTATTAAGACGGCTGTTATACACGCTCAACTTGAAATTATACATCCTTTTGATGACGGAAACGGCAGAATAGGCAGAATGCTGATAACATTATTTTTATATTTAAGCGGTGTTTTGCATAGACCTATGTTTTATATGAGCCAATATTTAGAAAATAACAGAACATGTTATTATGAATCATTGCGGAACATATCTCAAAATAACCAATGGCAGGAATGGATAGAATTCTTTTTGACAGCTGTAAAAGAACAAACAAAAAATAATATAAAAAAAGTAAAAGAGATAAATGAATTGTACGAACATAAAAGTGAAAAATTCAAAGAAGCTACAAAATCACGGTACTATAAAGATGCGCTTGATACTTTTTTTAAAAGACCGATAATAAATTCAGTTGTTTTTGCGAAAAAAAGTAAAATAGAATCGCAGAATACGGCGAGAAATATTCTTAAAAGATTGGAAAGTAGCGGACTTGTTAAAAAAATAAGAACGGGTAAAGGGCAGTCGCCTTCTATATATTTATTTGCAGATATTATAAATTTACTCGAGTAAAAAGCGGCGGTTATGTTTTTATATGGGAACGATGCATAATGAACGGTAATAAAAAAAATATTTTAGTTTTATTCAGTTTGATTTTAACATCGGTTCCCTAAAAAGAAACTCTAATAAT
>JAISLA010000011.1 GCA_031260705.1 Endomicrobium sp.
GCAAACCAGCTTGCGGCTTTGGGCGTCGATGTTATTGAAGCAGGATTTCCAATTTCCAGTCAGGGAGACTTCGAAGCCGTAAAAACCATATCGCAGCAGATTAAAACATCTTCAATCGCAGGGCTGTGCAGAGCTTCTGAAAAAGATATTACTACATGTTGGAATGCCGTAAAATATGCAAAAAAACCCAGAATACACATATTTTTGGCAACTTCCGATTTACATATTGAAAAGAAGCTCCAAAAAACCAGGGCACAAATACTAGATATGGCTGTAAAAGCCATTAAATATGGAAAAAGTTTATGTAAAGACGTAGAATTTTCCGCTGAGGACGCAGGAAGATCCGATATTGATTTTTTGTGTAAAGTTATAGAAGCTGTTATAGATGCAGGCGCGACTACAGTAAATATTCCTGACACGGTAGGCTATACAACTCCTATTGAATTTGGCAATAAAATAGCTGAAATTAAGAGAAGAGTTCCCAATGTAAATAAAGCAATTATAAGCGTTCATTGTCATAATGATTTAGGTCTTGCGGTTGCAAATTCTTTATCTGCAATTGAAAATGGCGCAAGACAGATTGAATGCACAATTAACGGTATAGGAGAAAGAGCAGGAAATGCATCTCTTGAAGAAATTGCAATGACATTGAAAGTAAGACCTCATTACTACAAAGTGAAACATGCAATTAAGACAAACGAATTATACAATACAAGCAAGCTTGTTTCAAGGTTAACCGGAATTTTAGTGCAGGTAAACAAAGCTGTTGTCGGAGCAAATGCTTTTGCTCACGAATCTGGAATTCATCAAGACGGAGTTCTTAAAGCAAGAGAAACTTATGAAATTATGAGCCCTGCCGATGTAGGTGTTCCCGAAAGTTTGTTGGTCTTAGGCAAACATTCAGGCAGACACGCATTTTTTAAAAGAATTAAAGATTTAGGCTATAAATTAGATGAAAAAACTTTAGAACATCTGTTTGAAAAATTTAAAATCCTAGCTGACAAAAAGAAAACAGTTTTTGATGATGACATAATTGCTTTAATTGAGGAATATACCTCTTCGGGAAAAGAGACTTTTATTTTGAATTACTTAAGCGCTACCTCAGGTACCGGAACAATACCTACAGCAACCGTAAAAATATCAAAAAGTGAAGACAACAAAAAAACAAAACCTGTAACTTCACAGGCAGCAGCCTGCGGTTCAGGACCTGTTGATGCGACATATAAAGCAATAGACAAAATAATAGATATGGATATTAAACTTACGGATTTTTCATTAAGATCCGTTTCTTCAGGAGAAGATGCCCTCGGAGAGGTTGTTTTAAAAGCAGAATATAAAGGAACGATTTATTCAGGTAAAGGAACTTCAACGGATATAATTGAAGCAAGCGCAAAAGCTTATATACAGGCAATTAATAAAGCAAAATTATTTTATGATAATAAAAAGGGGAAATAATAAATGGGCAGTACTATTACAGAAAAAATATTGGCATCACACTGCGGAAAAAAAGTTGTTGAGCCCGGTGAGTTTATAGAGCCAAAAATTGATATAGCTCTTTCAAACGATGTTACGGCACCTTTGGCAGTAAAAGAGTTTAGAAAAGCAGGAATAAAAAAGGTTTTTGATAAAAATAAAATAGCTTTAGTGATGGATCATTTTACGCCAAATAAAGATATTTTAAGTGCTGAACATGTTAAATTTGTAAGAGAATTCGCAAAAGAGCATAAAATAAAACATTACTACGAAGGCGGAAATGTAGGTGTAGAACATGCCTTGCTTCCTGAAAAAGGCATTGTAGTTCCGGGAGATGTTGTTATAGGTGCAGATTCACATACTTGCACTTATGGAGCATTAGGTGCTTTTTCAACGGGAGGAGGTTCAACAGACATTGCAGCTGCGATGGCAACCGGAAAAGTATGGTTTAAAGTTCCCAATTCAATTAAGTTTATTTTAAACGGAAAATTAAATAAATGGGTAAGAGGCAAAGATATTATACTTTATATAATCGGACTCATCGGCGTTGACGGGGCGCTTTATAACTCAATGGAGTTCGACGGTCCTTTATGTAAAAAACTCACAATGGCTGACAGATTTACGATAACTAATATGGCTATTGAAGCAGGCGGAAAAAACGGTATTTTTACGCCAGACGAAATCACCGAAAATTATGTGGCAAAAAGAGCACAAAGAAAATATAAATTTTATGCAAGCGATAAAGATGCAAAATATTTAAAAATATATGAAATAGACTGCAGTAAAATTTTACCCCAAGTATCAATGCCTTTTTTACCATCAAATACTAAAGCCGTAAAAGATATCAAAAAAACTTATATAGATCAGGTTGTAATAGGTTCTTGTACTAATGGCAGAATTGAGGATTTAAGAGTTGCAGCAAAGATTATAAAGAAAGGCAAAAAAGTAAATTCTAATGTCAGAACGCTTATAATCCCTGCAACACCGGAAGTTTACTCTCAAGCTTTAGATGAAGGACTACTCAGGACATTTATGGACGCCGGAGCTGTAATTTCTGCACCGACGTGCGGACCTTGCCTTGGCGGACATATGGGAATACTCGCATCGGGGGAAAAGTGCGCTTCAACTACAAATAGAAATTTTAGAGGAAGAATGGGACATGTTGAATCCCAGTTATTTTTGGTAAACCCAGCAGTAGCGGCAGCATCAGCAATAAAAGGCTATATAGCATCGCCGGATGAGATTTATAATGCGAAAGCCAGCAAAAAGAGGTAAATTATATGCCAAAATTATTTTCAAATTGATATTTGGGAGTTCAAAAGATCAAATTGATGATGCAAAAGAAAACAATATTATAAGTATAAAATAGATAAAATTTTTAGGAAAAAACCCCAAATTTTGTAATGATAACGATAAAAGTTAAAATATGCGGACTTGCAAATTATAATGACGCTTTGGATGCGACAAATCTGGGCGCTGATTTTCTGGGATTTCATTTTATCAAAGATTCTCTTAGAAAAGTATCAGATGGGGTATTTTAGATCAGGGGAATTTGTTAGCTAAGAGAATTTCTTAACGGCAACAGAGAACGAAACGTTTTGCAAAACAAAAGGAGCATATAATGTCTGATATAATTCTAAAAGGTAAAGTTCACAAATACGGTTCAAACGTAAACACAGACGAAATAATACCGGCAAGATATTTAAATACAACAGATCCTGCAATACTTTCAAAATACTGTATGGAAGATATAGATAAAAATTTCGTAAAGAACGTAAAAGAAGGAGATATAATAGTCGCAGAAAATAATTTTGGATGCGGATCTTCAAGAGAACATGCTCCGATAGCAATTAAAGCTTCAGGCATTTCAGCCGTAATAGCAAACTCTTTTGCAAGAATATTTTTTAGAAATTCAATAAATATAGGGCTTCCGATTTTGGAATCCCAGAAAGCTGTAAAAGCAATAGAAAATGGCGACGCTGTTGAGATAAATTTAACCAAAGGCATTATAAAAAATATAACTAAAAATGAGTCCTATCAATCTCAGCCTTTTCCGGAATTTATGCAGAAAATCATAAAATCCGGCGGACTTTTGGGATATATAAAAAGCTGATATAATAGAGAAAATGGGTAAAATCTTAAAATAATAATTAAGCAAGGAGTCTACGAAATGTCTAAGACTTATAAAATAGCGATTCTTCCCGGCGACGGAACAGGACCAGAAGTAATAAAAGAAGGTATAAAAATAATTGAAACTGCGGCAAAAAAAAATGATTTTAAACTTGCTTTTACAGACTATGATCTCGGCGGAAAGAGATATTTAAAAACAGGCGAAATTCTTCCAGACGGCATTATAGAGGAGTTTAAAAAATTCGACGCAATGTATTTAGGGGCAATAGGACATCCCGACGTAAAACCCGGAATTCTAGAAAAAGGTATTCTTTTAAAACTTCGTTTTGAACTCGATCAATATATAAATCTGCGTCCGGTCAAACTTTATCCCAATGTCGAAACTCCTTTAAAGGATAAAAAAACCGAAGATATAGACATGGTAATTGTTCGCGAAAATACCGAAGGTTTATACACAGGAGCAGGTGGATTTTTGAAGAAAGACACGCCACAGGAAGTAGCAATCCAAGAATCTATAAATACAAGATTTGGCGTTGAGAGATGTATACGCTATGCATTTAAACTTACACAAAATAGAGCAAAAAATAACAAACTGACCTTGTGCGGCAAAACAAATGTTCTAACTTATGCTTCAGATTTATGGCAGCGGACTTTCAATGCTGTTGCAAAAGAATATCCGCAGCTAAAAAACGATTACGTAAATGTCGATGCAGCATGCATGTGGTTTGTAAAAAATCCCGAATGGTTTGACGTCGTTGTTACCGATAATCTTTTCGGCGACATTATTACGGATTTAGCCGCTATGATTCAGGGCGGTATGGGTATTGCGGCAGGAGGAAATATCAATCCCGAAGGCGTGTCAATGTTTGAACCTATGGGCGGATCTGCTCCTAAATATACGGGATTAAACATAATAAACCCCATAGCAACAATCAATGCGGGCGCAATAATGCTTGAAACAATCGGCGAATCTAAAGCTGCAAAAGATATAGATAATGCGGTTATCAAAGCTTTGGAATCAGGTAAAATTAAAAGCATGTCGGCCGGGAAAATGGGGCTTTCAACAACAGAAGTCGGTGATTTAATTGCTTCATTAATATAATCGTTAGTTACTTATCTTAAATCGCAGAGGAAAGAAATGAAGAAACTCAAAGTAGCAGTAGTCGGTGCAACCGGTGCAGTAGGGCTTGAAATGATTAAAATGCTTGAAAACAGAAATTTCCCTGTAGGAAGCATAAAATTTTTAGCTTCGGAACGTTCCGTAGGCAAAAAGCTGATATATAAAGATAAAGAAATCGCAGTTGAATTGCTTAAAAAAAGCAGCGGCAAAGGTATTGATATTGCACTTTTCAGCGCCGGTGCAACGGTTTCTAAAGAATTTGCTCCTTGTTTTGCGACTGATGGATGTTTTGTTATAGATAATTCAAGTGCATGGAGAATGGATAAAGAAATTCCTTTAGTTATTCCAGAAGTAAACCCATATGATTTAAAAAAAGAGAAAAAACTCATCGCAAATCCTAATTGTTCAACAATTCAAATGATCGTAGCGTTAAAACCTTTGCACAATTTTGCAAAAATAAAAAGGATTATCGTTTCAACATACCAAGCAGTTTCAGGCGCAGGGCAAAAAGGTATTAACGAACTTAAAGAGCAAACAAGAGCATGGGCTAAAGGTGAAATAATCCCTGAGGCAAACAAATTCCAGTACCAGATAGCTTTTAACCTTATACCTCAGATAGATGTTTTCACGGAAAACGGATATACAAAAGAAGAAATGA